>JBAVGF010000242.1:0-3128 GCA_049684675.1 Thermodesulfobacteriota bacterium
TCTCCTCAAAAGATTGGGGAAACTGAAGGAAATCCCTTCCGTCGGCCTAGTCCCTTCGCCCAAGTCTTACGACTACCGGATCAGAATCCAACTGAAGGTGAGGGGAAAGGCGATGGGCTACTACCAAGAAGGGTCCCATCAGATTGTGGATGTCGACCGCTGCCCCATCTCACACCCCCTGGTCAATCGGATCATCCGGAAACTTCGAGGGGAATTCGCCGTCCTGGAGCTTATGAAAGAGATCGAAATCAATGTCTCCCCGGAGGAAGGAAGAGGAATTATTTTGTTTCACCCTCATTCCCACGATCGACGAATCGACTCTCTCGCGAAGAAACTCCTCCACAGCGACCCGATCCTCCGGGGCATCGCCAAAGCGGGAAGGGGGGAGTTAAACCTCTTCGGCGATCCTGTTCTAAATTTTACGATCCCTTGGAGTCAAGAAAGGAATCTCACGCTTCGAATCTCACCCGGGAGTTTTT
This sequence comes from Thermodesulfobacteriota bacterium, assembly GCA_049684675.1. Taxonomy (GTDB): domain Bacteria; phylum Desulfobacterota; class BSN033; order BSN033; family UBA1163; genus UBA1163. Next base: position 480 of record JBAVGF010000242.1, read on the forward strand.
CCCAGGTCAATCTGGAGCAGAATCAAGCATTGATTCAGATCGTTCTTCAATTCTCAGAGGTGGATCAGGAGGACAGGGTCTTCGACCTCTATGCCGGTGCGGGAAACCTCACTCTCCCATTGGCCATGAGAGCGAAAGAAGTCCTGGGGGTTGAGGAAAACAGGATGGCCATCAAGGATGCCCAGTTCAATGCGGAAAGAAACGGGATTAAGAACTGTCATTTTATTCAAGGAAGAGTAGAAGACGTCTTGCTGGGTTGGAAAAGGGAAACACCTCATGTCATCGTCCTCGACCCTCCCAGGACAGGGTGCAAGACGATCTTGGACCGGGTGGTCGGGTTGAAACCAAGAAAAATTATCTATGCCTCTTGTGAACCTACCACCTTCTCGCGGGACCTCCACCTTTTCTCGGAAAGGGGATACTCTCTACAAAGACTCAGCCTCATCGATATGTTCCCACAGACGTACCACATGGAAATGGTAGGACTGCTGAAACCGAATTGAACGGTTCAAGGGGTCTACGATTCAAGGGTTCAAGGATTTGAATGTGGAAGGTGGAATGTGGTTTCGACTACTTTCTACTTTCGGCCCTCGGTCTCTTGACCCCTCGAATCCTTGAATCCTTAATCGCCCCTTGGCGGGATCAGATGACCTTGTTGAGCGGATACTCAATAATCCCCACGGCTCCCCGCTTCTGCAATTTTGGAATGAGTTCCCGGACAATCTTCTCGGAAATAATGGTCTCCACAGAAAACCAATCATTCTGGAAAAGATTAGACACCGTCGGTGCGGTGATGCTGGGGAGGATTTCAATCACACCCTTGAGGTCATTGGCCGGCACGTTCATCTTAAGCCCGACCATCCCCTCAGCCCGAAGGGCCCCCTGAAGAAGAAGAGAGATCTGTTCAATCTTCTCCCTTTTCCACGGGTCTTGATACGCTTCACGATTGGCGATCAGCTGGGTATTGGTCTGCAAGAGCTCTTCGACGATCCGCAGGTTATTGGCCCGCAACGTGCTTCCGGTCTCCGTGACCTCGACAATGGCATCGCACAACCCTTCAATCACCTTTCCCTCCGTGGCCCCCCATGAAAACTCCACATCCACCTCGATGTTTCTCTCGGCAAAGTATCTTTTGGTAAAACTGACGAGCTCCGTAAAGATCTTTTTTCCTCTCAAATCCTTCAATTGACGGATGGGAGAATCCTCGGCCACGACCAGAACCCATCGGGCGGGAGAGGCGCTGGTTTTTGAATAGATTAAATCTTGGACCACCACCACCTCAGAGTTATTCTCCATGATCCAATCTTTCCCCGTCAGCCCTACGTCCAGGGTCCCTGTTTCTACAAACCTTGACATCTCCTGAGCCCTGACCAGGGTGCAGCGAATCTCGTCATCATCCACCATGGGAAAATAGCTTCGAGAGCTCACGGTGATCTTCCAGCCCGACTTTCTAAACAGCTCAATGGTGGCATTCTCCAGACTCCCCTTTGGAATTCCAATCTTCAGCATTTTCACTTTCCGTAAACCTCCTTCGGGTCAAAGATTCTCCTTCCCGAGATTTTCCATTCCCCTTTCTCAAATCGTTGATGGAAGCAGGTCTTAAAACCAGTATGGCAGGCCGCCCCTCCGATCTGATCTACTTTCAACAGAAGGGTATCTCCATCACAATCGAGATAAATCTCTTTAATCTCCTGAAAATTCCCTGAGGTCTCCCCTTTGACCCAAATTTTTTTGCGAGACCTTGACCAGAAGGAGGCCTTCTTCGTTTCCAGCGTCTTTTCCCACGATTCTCGATTCATATAACCCAACATCAAGACCTCGTTGGTTGAGGCTTCCTGGATGATGACCGGGATGAGCCCGTCCCCTTTTTTAAAATCGATCTCGATCATGCTTTCTCCTTTGAAAGGGTTCGAGGATTCGAGGGTTCCAGGATCCAAGTGTTTTTAAATTCTTAACTCAAACCCTTGGCCCCTTGACTCCTTGAATCCTGTCAGTTCATTAAAAGTTTCGCCATCTGGGCAGCGTTCTTGGCCGCAGAACCGGAGTAACAGTTGTTAAAAAAGATCAGGGTCTTCGCTGCCTTCTTGGAAATATCCTTGATACCTGGAACGAATTCCTTGAGTTCTTTTTCGCTGTAAAGATAATCATATCTCACCTTAAGCGGAACGTTGAACCAATTCGGATTTCTGCCATGAAACCTAAAATAACCGATTTCAGAAGTGGCCCTTGGGAGGTATGGCATCAATTGAGGCAGTTTGGGCTCGTCAACCACACAGAATCCGATCTCCTTTTTTTCCAAGAACTGAAAGGTTTCTTCTTTAAACCAAGCTTTGTTCCGGAACTCAAGAACCAGCGGAATATCCCCCATCTCCTCTTTAAATTGTTGAAGATAGCTTGAGTTCTCCCGGTTGGGAAAGAATCCATAGGGAAACTGCCCCAGGACACAAGCGAGTTTCCTCTCTTCAATCAGAGGAATGAGACCATATTTGAATTTCTTAAAGGTCTCCTGATTATCGATTCTTGCACGGGTCTCTTTATCCCAGATTTCATGCGTCATCCCTTTAAAAGACTTCACCACAAATTCGAAACTTTCGGACGTCTTTTGGGCCATTCCCGCCAGACTCTTCTGAGAAGGAAGAGTATAATAGG
>JBAVGF010000243.1:0-2770 GCA_049684675.1 Thermodesulfobacteriota bacterium
GGGAGCCCGCCACCATTAAGCGCTGGTAGATGTAAGACTCCGTCTCCGTTTGGGTGAGGGGCAGGAGGTAATGCCGGACGGCAATCCTTTGATTCAATTGTTTCAACCCGGTGGATCGTAGTTTTTGGTCCAGCTCTAACTGGCCAACTAATATGATCTGAAGCAATTTCTCTTTTTCCGTCTCCAAATTGGAGAGCATGCGAATCTGTTCCAGGACAGGGATAGATAAATTCTGGGCCTCATCGATGATCAGGACAGCATTCTTTCCGTGGGACAAGAAGTAGATGAGTATTTTGTTCAGCGCATCGATCCGCTCTTTCTTTGTTCTTCCCTTTGAGGAGAATCCGAAATCGTGGAGGATCGATTCTAACAATTCTTCTTCGGTGAGGAAGGAATTGAAGATGACCGCCGTCTTCACATTCTTATCTAATCTCTCTAAGAATGCCCGGCAGATGGTCGTCTTCCCGGTTCCGATATCTCCGGTAATGACCATAAATCCTTCCTTCTGTTGAATCCCGTAGAGAAGAGATTCGATCGCCGTCCGATGGCTCTCACTCAAGAAGAGGAATTGAGGGTCAGGGGTTAAGACAAATGGTTTTTCCCTTAGGCCGTAAAATAACTGATACATAATTCCCTCTCTATCAACGTTCAAAGCTCCGCAGGGGGGGCCTTCCGTGGCCGCCCGATTTGGGAGCCCGCGGAGGGGCTCCCAAATCTATTTATTCGTAAAGTCTTCCACTTTTTTACCCACTTGAAGGGTAGGGGTAATCATGATTACCAGCTCTGAATTTGTTTTCGTTCCGGTCTTGTATCGGAACAACCCCCCCAGCAGAGGAATGGAATCTAAGACGGGGAAACCGGTGTAATTCTCCAGAGTCTTCTCCTGCATCAGGCCAGCAATGATAATCGTCTGGCCGTCTCTGACCCTCAACGTTGTATCGGTCTCCCTTACGCTCAGGAGGGGAAACGTTGACTTTCCATCGGGTGCCGTCACACTCCCGGTCTGGTCGGTGATACTGGGATGAATGTTCATGATGATGGTGCCGTCTTCAGCAATTTGAGGAGTCACATCCAGGACGATCCCAATATCAATGGTCATGGGTTGAATGAACTGGGTCACAGTCGTTTGTGTAGCCACCGCCCCGGTAATAAAGAAGACGTTCTGATTCCCGACCCGGATAACTGCCTTCTGATTATTGAGAGTTGAGATCGTTGGACTGGACAGGATCTTTACATCCCCCTGCAGCGCGATCGCCTGCATGATATCTGCAAGGGCCACTTCCGACCCTGCTGCACCGAGCGCGAAAATGCCTCCATAAGGCGCGATTTTAAGGGCTCCCGGAATATCGATAGCTGATGCCGAGGTTCCTCCTGATGAAGAAGTTCCACTGAGATAACCTGTGGTGCTCCCGGGAAATCCTTTCGTCTTTGTTTTATCGGAGAGTCCCCAGGCTACGTTAATGGAGCGAGGAAGCCCTTCGATCACCTGCCAGTTAATCCCTTCCTTGTGGTCATCGGAGAGGATGACTTCCATGATCTTTGCCTGGATGCTGACCTGTCTATGAGAACTTCCCTCAACGGTCTCAAGATAGGAGGCGACCTTGTTCAAATGGACAGGGTAATCAGTCACCATGATTGTCCCAGTAGATTTGTTGATGATCAACCTTTTCCCTTTCGTATCCACCCTTGTCCAAGTCGTTTTTTCTTTCTCGGAAGGGACCTCTTTCTCCTCGACGGTTCCAAAAACGAGAGCCTCTAATCCTTTTTGAATTTCCTTCCATAGGTCTACTTCATCAACAGTGATGAGGTCAGTATACCCGGTCCTGGTACCCCCTGCACTGATAGCGGTCTGCTGCCCTGGGAGAGCGCTGGTCTGTAAGCCCCCACCCGTACTGATACTGGTATAGACTTCCCTTTTTCCGCTTCGTTTGGTGGCAATATAATTCAGTGTGAAGATACGGGTCTCCAGCTGGGGTCTTGATACTTTGATAAACTTTCCGTCGATTCGATACGTCCAACCCATTGGAGAGAGAATGGTATCCAAAGCTTCTTTTAAGGTTACGCGCTTTAAATCTATGGTCACTTTGCCGTTTAGCTCAGGATCGATGACCATGTTGAGGTCGCTCTCCTTTGAGAAGGCCAGAAGGACATCCTGGATACTCGAATCTCTGGCGTAGATGGAGAAGAGTTTATCGGGTACTTTCTTGGCCTCCTCCATTTGAGGAATCACCAGTTCCTTTAATTTTTCTTCTGGAGGAGGTTGAGGCTTGGCGCCCTCGACCTTTTGGGGAGGTAACTTGGCTCGCTCCCTATTTGGGGCAGTAGCGCACCCCAGGGCCAATGATAAAGCAAAAAATAATATGAAGAGGGTTTTCGTTTTCATCAATATTCTCCTTTAGCTGCCTCCTTCACTCCCCTTTTGTGGGAGAGGATAAGGGCGGGGACTTTGTTCGACAGTTAATCGAACAGGGCTCTGGGACAAAAGAAGGGTTCTCTTTTGCTCTCCTTTTCCCAAAATAACCCGGTCTGTGTTGATTTCTAAAACCTTTTCGCCATGAATCGAATCTCCAATCGTTACAATATGACGATCGATCAACGCCAATCGAGCGTGGTCACTGATTAAAATGGCTTTTACCATGAATGAGGGAGAAGGAATATTGCTGGATTGGCTACCCGTTCTTCCCGAAGCTGTACCGGTTTTAGAGAGGAGATGGACCCCCGGAGGGAGGAGAAAGGGGTCTCTTCCACTTTTTTGAGGAAGAATTGTCCT
>JBAVGF010000244.1:0-22693 GCA_049684675.1 Thermodesulfobacteriota bacterium
GTGGCAATGTGAAAAACAGGGCTGGCTTTTATAAACTCAAGAGCAGTATTCATGTGAACCTCCTAAAAAGAATTTTGTTTAGTATATCTTGACTCTTATTAAAGATGATATTCAAATATACAATGTCAAAGGTGACTGGCGGTGAACCCGCGATGGTTTCACCGTACAATGGGCCATCTTGAGAGTCCGTAATTTACGAGTTTAAAATCGTTCTCCGGCCGTTATAACGGTCTGTATCATACTGGGTTTGGACATCCACCAAGCTCAATTTGCTAATGGCTTCCCTTAACGGAACGGCCGTGATCCGCCCGTTCCGATAACTTACCATTTTCCCGAAATCTTCTTTCACGATCAGGTCCGCGGCTGCAATTCCAAAATACCTTGCCATCCTTCGGTCATAGGCACAGGGGACGCCTCCCCGCTGCAGATGACTTAAGGTAAGACTGCGGGTCTCGATCTTTGTCGAGCGCGTAATTTCCCGCGCGAGGAACTCTCCCACCCCTCCCAATGTCTTATGACCAAAACTATCGGCACCCTCTTCTTTGGTGATCGGACCATATCCGGAAGCCTTCGCTCCTTCGGCTGTCACAATAATTTCGTACCGGAGCCCTTTTCTTCTTCCTTCCGAAACTAATTGGCTGACCTTTTCAACATCAAAATCGCATTCGGGAATCAGAATAATATAGGCCCCGCTCGACTCCCCTCCTTCCAGGGCCAGCCAGCCCGCATGTCGCCCCATCGTCTCCACCACAAAGATCCTTCGGTGAGAGCCTGCGGTCGTTCGGAGACGATCGATCTCTTCCGTAATCACATTCACCGCCGTCTCAAATCCCAGGGTGTAATCCGTTCCGGAAAGGTCTTTGTCGATGGTCTTCGGAATGCCCACCATCTTTATGCCTTCCAGATAAAGCTTGTGAGCCACTCCGAGGGTATCCTCTCCCCCGATGGCCACTAAGTAATTCAGATGATACCTCTCTATATTCTCGAGGACGACCTTGGACCGATTGTTCTTCGGATCATAGGGATTGGTTCGCGAGGTCCCGAGCATGGTCCCACCGTATCGATCCCAGGTTCTCACCATTTCCTCTGTTAAAGTGTAAATCCTCGGCGTCGGATCATCGTCGTCGCCATCGGGCGAAACAAGGCCTTTCCAACCATCCCGTATCCCAAGGACCTCATATTCGATCCTCCTGGTCTTCTGGAGTCGATCGTCCAATGCTGTCTTCACCACCCACTTGATCGCCGAATTGAGTCCGGCGCAATCCCCGCCACCTGTGAGAACTCCAATTCTTCTCTTTTCCATATATCCCCCGAAATCATTTTTGACGCGGTCACATTATTTTATCATTTAGCCTTCTACAGAAAGTAATCCGATCATTGCCGGGGTGATAATAATCCCGGATTCTCGCCACCTCTTGAAATCCATTCTTCAGATAAAATTTACGGGTCTTTTCATACTGAGGTATGGTAGAGGTATCTGCAAGAATCATCCGTCCTCCTTCCGCCTTCACCACTTGCTCTAAAAGACTCAAGAGGTTTGAACCCACCCCCTTTTCCTGGGAATCAGGGTCCACGGCGATCCAGTAGAGGTCAAAAGTTCCCTGCGTCATTGGTGCGGAGCCGTAACAGATATAACCGATGGCCTGGTCCTGATCATCCGCCATGCAGTCAATCCGGTAGTCCTTTTGGTTTTGATCCTTCAGCACAATATCGATCAATTCCATCGCCACATCGATTTCCGCAGAAGTGAAAGCTCGTGTCTTGATCAGGATCGAAAGCAGCCTTGCCCTATCTTTCTCAAACAACGGGCGAATTTTCACCGCACTCCTCCGGAGAAACCTTTAACTTCCCTTAGAGAATTTTAAAGATCTTTAACCTAACCCCTTCTTCGGAATTTATTCCATTTTCCTTAAATCATTTTTCCCTAAACAAAAGATAAAGAAAAGAGTTTGTAATGTCAACTGGATATTCTTGATTAAATGGGATTTAAGGAGAAGCCAAAAAATCTAATGGCATGCTGCAATGATATTGCAAATAATATTTCACAGGTGTTGATTGACTATTAAATTTCTCGTACAATGAAGTATTATTGGTATATTCAAAGGAGGAATTCATTCATATGCATAAATGGGTGATGAGCCTTGGCTTACTGGCAATCCTGCCTCTATTTTGTTTTGGGTGTTCATGGACTACTCAGGGGACATCGAAAGACACCATGACTAGATGCCCAAAATGTGCCGCATTTTATTCATCAAAGGAGGGGGCGGAGACCTTTGAGTGGATGCGAGGGGAGCCTGAGAACGTAAGAAGGTAATCTTAAGAGAAAATTTGAGAACGAAAAACCACAGCCATTTCTGACTAGGGCCCCGAGCCTTGACAATTCATTTTTGATTTTTAGTCCTCGAACTCAAATCCCAGAGGAGGTTTGGGACGGGAAATTTCCCCTGTCGTCTTATCAATTTTTATTCGTATGAAAAGGATGTTGTCGATATCTGCATGATCACCCCAGAACTTCTTCCCGAACCCAATGATAGATTTCGCGGTAACTCTATTTGTATCTTTTCTTCTTTCCGGTAATACGCCAATCAATTCGTACCCTCTCATGGCGTCACGCCAGTAATATTCATAAGCTACCATTCTGTAATCTCCCTTCAATTTTTCAACTTCTTAATAAAACAGCAATTTTGATGCCAGGCCCTATTTATAAGGCTAAGCCCTTAAAGTCAAAGCGTTTTCGTATAACGTGGAAACTTTCTTCAAGAGCAGAAGTGGAAATAATTTTCACAAAAATCCCCAATGGCTACCTTTAATCTGTATTGCCCAGTGAAAATGGCACTTGTGTGCCCGTGGGCAGCGGGAGAGGGAGCGGAAGCGGAAAGGGAACATCTCTTAAAGTTATTTTGGAGATCCGATGCCAGAAATGTGATATATTTGGTACCAGGAAAAGGATAAATGGCATTCTGCCCATTAATTGTAGGGTGGTGAATATCATTCACGTTGCGGTGAAATGGATTGGAGAGATACCGATATGAATCAGAAGGCATTTCAGGACTACTATCCGGATGAACTGAACTATTGTTATGGCTGCGGCCGGCTCAATGAGCAAGGTCTAAGGCTCAAAAGCTATTGGGACGGAGAGGAGACAGTGGCTCTCTTTACACCCCGACCATATCATATTGCGATTCCGGGTTATGTTTACGGCGGTTTGATTGCTTCGATCATCGATTGTCACGGCACGGGGACAGCGGCAGCAGCGACGTATCGTGCTGAAGGCCGTGAAATGGGTACGGAGCCAAGGGTGCGTTTTGTTACGGCATCGCTGCACGTGGAATATCTACGGCCCACGCCACTGGGAGTGCCCCTGGAAGTTCGTGGGAAGATAAAGGAAATCAAGGGGCGTAAAGTCGTTGTAAGTGCTACGTTATCCGCCGGCGGCGAGATATGTGCGAAGGGTGAGGTAGTAGCTGTTAAGATGCCCGAACAGATGGTGCCGAAAAGCGGGGTGACCTGAAATCGCCTCGTGTTATTGTCTCAAATTCTGGAGCCGGCGCTCGGATTTGAACCGAGGACCTACTGATTACGAATCAGTTGCTCTACCGCTGAGCTACGCCGGCTTCAAGCTCCAGCATAACACGGTTTCTTTTTTTCTTACCATGTTTTAGAATAGTCGTCAATCCAGGACGGGAATTATACAAAACAAATTGTTAAATGTTTTGAAACGGGTTCTTCAAGACTTCTGGAGTTGCATTGTCAAAACGACTTATCCTCTCCATCCTCATCACCGGCATCATCATCTCCCTTCTTCTTCTCCAGATTTCTCTTAAAGACCTTCTCACTTTACTAAGAGCCATCGATCCCCTTTGGGTCGCTTCGGGGTCAATCTCTTATCTCCTGGCTATTCTATTCCGAGCTCTTCGATTCAAATGGCTGACTTACTCAAAGAGGGTCCATTTCTCAGACCTCTTCAGGATTACAGCGTTCTATCATTTATCGCTCATGGTTCTTCCCTCCAAATTGGGAGAGCTCTCCTACCCATACTTTTTGAACAAGATCAGCGGGATGAACGTCACCGAGGGATTGGCTTCGTTAATTGTCTCGAGGGTCTACGATTTCTTCATCGTTCTGATGACTCTTTTGTTTGTTTCCGTCGGGTTCCAAGGTCTTTTCAAAATCAACCCACTCCTTGTCATCCCTCTCGTTGTTTTCCTAATCGGCTTTATCGTCTTTGCTCTTTCTTACATGAGTAGCTTTTTACGGTGGTTTTCAAATGTCTTCGGGAGGATATCCCGCTGGAGGACCGGTTCAAGAGATGTTAGATTCGTTCTGTGGGTTCAGAAGAAAATGTCTGAGATGGCAGAAGGTTTTTACGCGATCAAGGCCCGCAGAACTTATTTCCCCGTCGGTTTAACAAGCCTGGCTTCGTGGGTCATGATCTTCTGGACCTTCTATGCCTATATGAAAGGTTTTGGGTTTGAATTGCCTTTCACAAAAATGATTTTTGGCTCCACGGTTGGCGTCATTGCCAATGCCTTGCCGATCAGCGGAATTGGAAATTGGGGAACACTGGAGGCAGGATGGGCGGCTGGGTTTCTAATCGTTGGGCTTTCCAAAGAGAAAGCCATCGCCACAGGCTTCGGAATTCATATCGTCATTTTTATCGTCTGCGCCCTGATCAGCTTTTTTTGCTGGGTGACTCCTCAAACAAAAAAACCCTTCTCCGTCTGCTCTATAAAAGAACAGTGAGGAGAAGGGTTTTAATTCAAACGACCATCAAAGGTTGATGATTCTTGTTAAACCTTTTGGCTCACATTTCGCTTCGACGCCTTTAAGGGGTTCAATTTGAAATTATCTTCTTTAACTTCCTTCTTGACGTGAGTGGCAAAATTGCAGGGTCCTTTTGCCCATTTAACGGTGGGCTCACAATAGGTCTTGCAATAGGAACCTACTTCGTAAGTTACCACTCGGTCACACCCCTTGCAGGACTCCACGATGGGATAACATCTCCCACCGTTGTAGGAACAGCCTGTTTTCTTCATGAAGATACATTCTGCTCCCACTTTTACGGTTTGACAAACCATGGCGATCTACCTCCCTTCTCATTGAATTTATTTTTTTCAAAATAGCCGAAATAATTGAGATTTACTCATTCCACAAATAAGCATAAAAAAAAGAGCTACCAGCTTTCGGTAACTCGATTTGGTCTCCAACCAAACGAGACAATTAATTTCTAATATATTTTTTCTATTTTGTCAAGAAAAAATCTTGACACGCTTTATAAACTCGGTTATTCGTCACTTGACAACCGATTAAGCCCGGTATTTCAATGAAATTTAAAAACTTCAGGTTCGTATGCTCACTCATCACTCATCTACTTTTGATAGACTGATCGCAACCGTTATTTTTCACCTCCTGATTACCTTTGGATGTATTCCTCATGTCCTCTTCGCTTCCCCTCGACTTCCCGGTGTCACTCCAGAGATGGAGAGACCTGAATTTTGGATTAAAAAGATTAAAAATCCCACGAATCTATTATTAACCTCTGAGAAGATTCATAAGATGAATGAAGAAAATCTAAAAAGACAGGATCTTCGTCTCTATAGAATAACAGATCTAAAGGGAGACTGGACAAGGGAGGAAATCCTCTCCCTCCTGAATGAGGATTGGGAAAATTTCGGAAGGACCGAAGAGATCCGATACGGAAAAAACGGAATCCCCCTTGGAGAATCTTTTTGGAATAAAATAAGAAACAATCTGAACCAAGAGTCCCTAAAAGAAAGGGGCCGAATGTCTTATGCTCTTGTCGCCAAAAGAACCGATATTCGTGTCTTTCCTACAAATGAACTTTGTATGAGCACGTCTAACGATTATGAGTTCGATCGTTTTCAACATTCCTCTATCTCTCCGGGATCTCCGATTGGAATTTACCACTTCAGCCGCGATGAAAAATGGGCCTACGCCCAGACCCCCTTTATTCGCGGATGGATACGGAGGCATGACTTGGCCATCGCCAAAGAAAGGAATGACGTCGTGGGTTATGAAGAAGCAAAGGACCGGTTGGTGATCACAGGAAATCTTATTACTGTCTTCGGTGACCCTTCTCTTCAACATCCAGTTTTTCTTGCACAGATGGGAGACTCCTTTCCGCTCCTCCTTATTCCTGGCGGGAATAAAAATGTGAAGCTCTCCGCCTACAGGGCGGGGCTTCCCGGGCACGTAGTGGCGAGCGAAAAGCGAGCAAAGGAAAATTCCATTTATACTGTGCCCCTTGACCCCGTCTACAAGACGGGGCTTGCGGGGCACCTTCCGGTTAACGCATTCTACGTCATCCATATCCCTTGGAGAGAGGGCAACGGACAGCTGACTTTCCGGAGAGGATACATCCGCGCAGAGGAGGACGTCCATCAAGGTTTTCTCGCCTATACTCAAGAGAATGTTGCACGCCAGGCCTTCAAAATGCTTCATCACCCTTACGGCTGGGGCGATAGGCTTGGCGGCAGGGACTGTTCCCGTTTTATTATGAATGTCTTCGGGACCTTCGGCATCCTCATGCCCCGAAACTCGAAAGAACAGGCAAGGGTTGGAACGGATCTGGGTTTGGTAGAGGGAAAATCCACCAACGAAAAACAAAAACTCTTAGATCAAACTACTCCTCTGGCGACCACCCTTCGAATACCCGGTCACATCATGCTCTATCTTGGCAAGGATAAAGGGAAGCACTATGTTATCCATAGTATCTGGGGAATTCTGAAATCAGGAAAGGCTGGTCCGACGGTAGAAAAGATTGGAAGGGCTGTCGTTTCTGACCTAAGCCTTGGGGAAAGAGGTCCCAACCGATCGTTATTGGATCGCATCACCGATATTCGAATGATCGGGTCAAACTTTTGAGTTGAAAAAGCTCATATCTTCAGTTAACCTTTTCGTAAAACCATCGATGAGTTTGAGGCGTCATCTGTCCGAAAAGACACAGAATTCTAAGAATTTGAGCAGGGGTAGAGCAATTTGAAAGCTTTAGTGACAGGGGGGACAGGATTTATTGGAAGTCATCTCGCCGAGGCGCTTCTTGATCGAGGGGTCCAAGTCCGCTGCCTCGTGCGAAAAGAGAGCGATTTGAAGTGGCTTAAAGGCCTCCCCATCGAGATGACCTTCGGGGATTGTCGTGACAGAACCTCCTTGAGAGAGGCCGTGAAGGATGCCGATCGCGTATTTCATCTCGCAGGAATTACCAAGGCGGTCAAGGAAAAAGCTTACTTTGAAATAAATGCCTCCGGCACAGAGAATTTGATCCGCACCTGTCTTGAAAATAATCCTCGTCTTCAAAAATTCATCTATGTTTCAAGCCAGGCCGCAGCAGGACCGTGCCGGAACGGAGACAAAAAGAGAGAATCCGATCAATGTGAGCCCGTCTCAGCCTATGGCCAAAGTAAACGGATGGGAGAAGAGTTAGCCCTTGCCCATGCTCATGAAATCCCTCTTGTTATTTTACGACCTACCGGGGTTTATGGACCCAGGGATAAGGATTTCTATACCTTATTCAAATGGGTCTCAAAAAGGATCAAGCCCTGTTTTAGTGGGAAAGTCAGTCTCTGCTATGTCCAGGATGTGGTCCAGGCCATCTTGCTGGCCGCTGAGTCACAAACGAAGAGCGGCGAAATATTTTTTCTTTCGGATGGCACGGATTATCTTATGAGAGAAGTGGGCGACGTCTTTGCCCGGACGATGGGGGTCAGGCCCCTTTCCATTCCCATTCCGAAATGGCTCATATTCGGAATCGCCTCCCTCTCGGAATATCTCTCCGCGCTTTCCGGGAAGCCCCCCCTGATGAGCAAGGGGATGGCAGAACAGATTGTCCAGAAAGATTGGACGTGTGACATCACAAAGGCCAAAACCGTGCTCGGCTTCACCCCCCAATATCAGCTTTCACGGGGGGCCAAATTAACCTACCAGTGGTATAAAAATCAAAAATGGTTATAGGGAATAACCTTCGGATGTCTTTGAAAAGTGGTTAACGACCGACAAACAGACCCAGGGTTCAGATGATCGAAAGAGCGGGAAAACAATTGAGGGTAATTTGATGGAAACCAATGGAATGACAGGACACGAACTCCAGGTTGAAGAAGTAAAAAACCAACAAGACCTCATGACCTTCATTCGATTTCCCTGGGAGATTTATCAGGGGGATCGCTATTGGGTCCCTCCTCTCATCAAAGATCTGCTTTTGAAATTTAATCCAAGCCATCCCTTTCGTTCCCATTCGGAGATGATCTTTTTTCTAGCGTACCGGGGGAAAAAGGTCGTAGGAAGAATTGTGGGCATCATCGACCACCACTACATTGAGTTTCACCAGGAGAAATTGGGTTTCTTCGGTTTCTTCGAATCCATTCCCGATGCGGAAGTTGCGGGAACTCTTCTTTCAAGAGTCGCCGATTGGTTAAAAGGGCATGGAATAAATAAGATGGCTGGACCGATGAATCCCTCTACCAACGATGAATGCGGTCTTCTCGTCGAGGGATTTGATTCCTCTCCATGCCTGATGATGCCTTACAACCCTCGCACTTATCCTTCTTTGCTGGAGGGCTTTGGGCTGAGGAAGAAAATGGATCTGTATGCCTACCTCTTGGAGACACCTACTTTCCATATCGCTCGTTTGGACCGTATCACCGAGAGGTTAAGAAAAAGGGAACCTCAACTTTATGTTCGCCCCATTAATCTTCGCCATTTTGGCGAGGAGCTAAAAATTGTCAAAGAGATTTACAACCAGGCCTGGAGCAAAAATTGGGGGTTCGTTCCAATGACCGACGAAGAGCTCAATCTGACAGCCAAAGAGCTGAAGCCCCTGGTCGTTTCTGAATTGATCCTCTTCGCCTACTGGGGGAAAACCCCCATCGCTTTTTCAGTCTCCCTTCCAGATTATTATAAGGTTCTCAAACACTTGAACGGAAAGATCGGGCTTCTGGGTGCGATCAAGTTCCTTTATTATTCAAAAAAAATCAATAAGATTCGAGTGATACTTCTCGGCGTGAAACATGACTTTCAGAAGAAAGGTGTGGAGGGCCTCCTCTACATAGAGACCTTTAAGAGAGGAAACAAGAAGGGCTACCACCAAGCAGAATGTTCATGGATTCTTGAAGAAAATATCCTGATGCAACACGGGATCGAAGCGATGGGGGGGACACGTTACAAGACCTACCGAATTTATGAAATGCCCCTCTAATCGGAAAGTGGAAATCAGCTCTCCACGTTCCGGGCACCCGCTTTCACATTCCACCATTGATAAAGCCGAGGGCCAAAGATCATACACCCTATTGCCAGTGTTGCTCCGACCAAGAGATCAATCACATAATGGTATCTTAGGTAGATAGTGGAGAGAATGAGAGCACAGATAACAGGGGAAAAGAGATAGAAGAGGAGCTTTTCATAACGATGGGCCAAGTATAAAACGATAAGGACGATCTGGGTGTGGCCGCTGGGCATGCAGTCCCGCTTGTTATGTTCCAAAGCATTCAGTGTATCTCTGACAAAATCGGTGATAAAGCTTCCTTCAAGTGGAACGGAGTAAAGATGGGTTAAGGCATAACGAGGCCCGACAGCCGGGAAGAGGATATAGCCGATAAATGAAACAAAGTATCCGAAAGCCAAAACGAAAATCGACCGATCCAGCTCCACCCCCCGATCCTTCAAATAGAGGACGGTAATGAAAACCACCGGGATGAAATAATAGCTGAGGTAAGCCAACGACATGACATCTGTCAGCCAGGGGACGATCCATCGCTCCACCCATAGGGTGGGCTGGACCCCGAAGATGGAAAAATCAATCTGGATCAACCGGGGGTCGACATCCGGCTGGAGGTATTGGATCAAATCACCGAGCGACTCGTAAATCAGGATGACAAACAGGATGGGAGAAAAATGATGGATGAACGTTCCCATCTTTCCCGTCGCTTTTCGATCCCATGACAATTTCAGGACAAAGAGAAGACCTAATAAGACCAAGTAACGGAACAGCAAAGAATGCCAGAGTGGAATGCGGCCATGAAAAAGGAGCGTCAAAATGACCAAACCAATCAAGAAAAAAAGGGTCAGCCCTTGAACAGGAGCGATTCTTTTCATTTGTGAGAAGTTTATATATATTATAGAGGAAGAAAAATCAAGGACCCTTCACCCTCTCCCCTCTGGAGGAGAGGGTGAAGGGAGGAGAATGGAAATGCGATATTCACAGTACTTGCTGCCCACATTAAAGGAGGTCCCTTCTGAAGCAGAGGTCCCCAGTCACCAGTTGATGCTTCGGGCGGGGATGATCCGGAAACTGGCCTCCGGTATCTATTCCTATTTACCTTTTGGCCTTCGATCCATTCGAAAAGTGGAAGCCATCATCCGTGAGGAGATGAACCGAGCCGGTGCCGTGGAGGTACTGCTCCCCTTTGTTCAGCCAGCGGAGCTCTGGCAGGAGAGCCATCGGTGGGAAGAATATGGGAGCGAGCTGGCAAGGTTTAAGGACCGGCACAACAGGGATTGTTGTCTGGGGCCCACGCACGAGGAGGTCATTACGGATATTGCCCGAAAAGAAATCCGGTCGTATCGCCAGATGCCGCTCAACCTCTACCAGATCCAGACCAAATTCAGAGATGAGATTCGGCCTCGCTTCGGCGTCATGCGCGCTCGTGAATTTATCATGAAAGATGCCTACAGTTTCGACGTCGATGAAAAGGGAGTTGATGAAAGTTACCGAAAAATGATCGAAGCCTATACGCGCATCTTTACGCGATGCGGTTTAAAATTCAAGGCGGTCGAGGCGGAGACCGGTCTGATCGGAGGAAAATTCTCTCACGAATTTATGGTTCTGGCTGAAACCGGAGAGGAGACCATTGTCAGCTGTACCCGCTGTTCTTATGCGGCCAATATTGAAAAAGCCGAATTTCGGAGACAAATAAAAGGGGGGGAAATCCCTGACAAAGGATCTCAGAAGCCTATCCAGAAAATGTTAACACCCGAGAAGCGGACCGTAGAAGAGGTCACCCAGTTTCTCAACGTCTCACCCCATGATCTGGTGAAAACCCTCATTTTCGAGAGTGATAAAGGATGCGTCGCAGCCTTGGTCCGCGGAGACCATGAGATCAGCGAAAAGAAGCTGAAAGCGGTATGGGGTTCGGAAAACACTCAATTGGCCAGTGAGGAGACAGTGGAAGAGATCACCCGTGCTCCCAAAGGGTTTGCTGGACCCATCGGCCTCTCCGTCGCTATTCTCGCCGACCTCGACATCCGGGAGATGGTCAACTTTGTCACCGGGGCCAATGAAAAGGATGCCCACCTCATCCATGTGAATACGGCCCGTGATTTTAAGGTCTCTCAATTCGTGGATATCCGAAAATTCGCCCCTGGAGACCGGTGTCCTCTTTGTGGGAAAGAGACCAGGATGGATAAGGGAATTGAGGTCGGTCATACTTTTAAGCTGGGGACCAAATACAGTAAGGCCATGGGAGCCACTTTTTTGGACGATCAAGGAAGGGAAAAAGAGATCGTCATGGGGTGCTATGGGATCGGTGTGGGAAGAACGGTGGCCGCTGCCATCGAACAGTCCTACGACCAAAATGGAATCATCTTTCCCATGCCCATCGCTCCCTTCCAGGTTCTCATCCTCCCGGTCAATATCAACATCGGCCTGCTGAAAGAGGCGGCTGAGCGACTCTACCAAACCCTTTCGGAGAACAGAATAGAGGTTCTATACGATGATCGCGAAGAGACCCCGGGAGTGAAATTCAAAGACGCGGATCTCATCGGGATCCCATTGAGGGTGACTTTCGGAGAAAAGAACTTGAAAAAGGGGTTGGCGGAAATCAAAAAGAGGAGGACCGGAGAGATCCTCCTAGTGAAGAAAGAAGAGGTCCTGTCTAAGATCAAAGAGATGATTGATCAGGAGATGGGAAGTTGAATGGAATTGACTCCGCATGAAGAGATCAAAAAGAGAATCGAGCGTCTCCAGTTTTACTTGAAAGAAGAGAGGGTTGAATCCTGCCTGATTCTTCAGAATGTCGATCTGTTTTACTTCTCTGGAACAATCCAGCGGTCTTACCTTTTCATCCCCAATGAGGGGGAACCCCTTCTCATGGTCCAAAAAGATCTTGAACGAACCGGGAAGGAATCGCCCTTAAGGAATATTATCCCCATCGAACGTCCAAAAGCTATTTCCTCCATTCTCAAGAAAGAAGGAGGATTGAAGCGCATCGGTCTTGAGTTTGACGTCCTGCCCGTAAGCCAATTCAGGCAGCTGGAAAAGATGTTCCCCCGCTCGGAGTTTGCGGACATCTCAAAAGCAATCAAACAGGTCAGGATGATTAAATCCAAATATGAAATTGACCAACTGAGACGTTCCGCAGAAATTCTTGATGAAGTTTTCGAATATGCGAAAAGAGTCCTCAAACCTGGGATGACTGAAATTGAGGCGGAATCTCATTTGATTGCATTGGGAAGGCTTCGAGGACATCAAGGACTGACCCGAATGAGAGCGTGGAACCAGGATATGATTAATGCTTGTGTCTTATCGGGAAGCTCAGGCAGTGTACTGACTCACCTGGATGTCTCGGTCATTGGCCCAGGAATCTCCCCTGCCTTTCCTCAAGGTTCCAGCTTTAATCTGATTGAAAGAGATGTGCCCATCCAGATTGACTTCAGCATCGCCTATCAAGGTTACATCGCAGATGGGGCAAGGACCTATGTTATTGGGACACTCCCCCAAAGGCTTGTGGAAGCCTATGACGTAGCCTTAGAGATTCGGAATGAAATGGAAAAAATTGCAAAACCGGGTGTCCCTTGTTCCGACCTTTACCATCTCTCTTCACAAGTCGCTAAAAAAAGAGGGCTTGAAGATTACTTCATCGGAACGAAGAAGAACCAGGCTCCTTTTGTAGGACATGGAATCGGTCTGGAGATTGATGAACTTCCTCTTCTCGCCAGAGGGTTCCCTCAATCTTTAGAAATCGGGATGGTTTTTGCCTTTGAGCCGAAGTTTATCTTTCCAGAGATAGGGGCTGTGGCTCTCGAAGACGATTACGCGGTAACCGAAAAGGGCGTGGAGAAGCTCACCTACGCAGATGATAAAATCATCGTAATTAGTGAATCCTGACTTTCCATCTCTTCAATCTCGCTCTAACGATAGCCCAAATCTCTCCTGCATCACCCGATTAAACCTTGGTCGGTAGATCAACTCGAATGTCTCTTCTTTTCCGGGAAAGAGGCTGCAGGCTGCCCGTTTCACATTCTCCACAAGCTTCTGCGCTTCTTCAAGTAGCAGGTCATCCTGCTGGATCGACAAGATAGAAAAATCAACCAAGAACCGAAGATAACGGATTTTTCGGTTCTCCTCTCCGATTTCTTTCTGATTTATATCCATTTTCTTCCCGGTAGGGCTCTCTCCTTTTCTTTTTCATATAACAGGTGACCCATATTCCTGTAAAGATCCCCAGGCGAGAACGAATAGGTTGGGTGAGGAAATTCTATGTCTGCCCAATCGTCTTTTGAAATCTGTATAATCGGAGGTCTCCGAAAAGGACCATGAGGATGTTTCAGAGACCTCATAAATTATTCATTGACAGCCCCATGAGAACATTTATATGATAGGGTACAAAACCTGAGGAATTTCTACTGATGGCTGGCGATCCAAAAGACAAAATTATCTTTGCCCTTGATGTTGACCACTTCACAGAAGCTCAACGTTGGGTCAAACTCCTAAAAGATCATGTGGGGATATTTAAAGTAGGGAAGCAACTGTTCACCCATGCCGGACCGAAGGTTATTGACATGATCCGGCAGAAGGGTCAAAAGGTCTTTCTCGACCTTAAGTACCACGATATTCCCAATACCGTGGCCAAGGCAGGCGAGGAGGCTACCAGACTGAATGTGGCCATGTTTAACCTCCACGCCCTGGGAGGATTTGACATGATGAAAAAGACCGTCGAAGCCTCCAGGGCAACGGCTAAAAGTCTTGGTACTCCAAAACCTCTGATCCTGGCCGTGACCATCCTCACCAGCATGGATGAAAACGCCTTGAAGGAAGTGGGAGTTCAAGGTTCCCTTTTGGAAGAGGTGGGACGTCTTGCCTCCTTAGCTTCTAAGGCAGGTGTGGATGGAGTCATTGCTTCCCCACAAGAAATCGGGATCATTCGGGAGAGATGTGGAGAAAAATTCCTCATTGTCACCCCGGGCATCCGTGCTCCCTCCGATAAAAAGGACGACCAAAAGAGAACCCTCACGCCGAAAGAGGCGATCTCTGCGGGGGCAAACTATCTTGTCATCGGTCGACCCATCAAAGAGGCGAAAGATCCCCTCGAAGCGGTCCAGAAAATTATCGAGGATATTTCATGAGTCACAGCCCCTTCACCCCATCCCTCTCCCCGATGGGGAGAGGGGAGGGTGAGGGGTAATGTCTCAAATCATCTATGGAATTCACCCTGTCCAAGAGGCATTAACATCGTCTCACGTCCAAATTGAAAAGATTCTGATCGGCACTCGAACCCCCAATCCACCACTTCAGTCGATTCTCCATTTAGCCTATAAAAAGAAAATTCCTGTGACCTTCACGACCAAGGAATCCCTTGGAGGAATGACGAAGGGCGGCGTTCATCAGAACGTCTTGGGTCTTGTTAAAGAAACTCCGTATGTCGATCTCGCTGAGATTTTCTCCGTTTGGAAGAAGGAAGACGCAAAATTACTCCTTCTCATCCTCGACGGTATCCAGGACCCACAAAATTTTGGATCCCTCATCCGGACCGGTCTGGGATGTGGAGTCCATGGGATCATCATTCCGAAAGACAGGTCTGTCGGAATCACCCCGGCGGTGATCAAAGCCTCTGCAGGAGCCACTGTCCATCTTCCGATTGCAAGAGTCGTGAACATAGCCGCTACCGTCGAAGCCCTAAAGAAAGAAGGAATCTGGGTCTATGGCGCTTCAGGGGAGGCTAAGGATTTGATTTACCAACTCGATCTCAACGTGGATCTGGCCATTGTGATCGGTGCAGAAGGAAAAGGAATTAGACCCCTAGTGAAAAAAAAGTGTGATAGACTTTTTTCTATTCCTATGAAAGGCCCTCTCTCCTCTTTTAATGCTTCGGTATCCGGAGGGATGATCCTTTACGAAGTCATGCGGCAACGTTCTCTTCATCAAAAGGGCTAAAGTTAAGGTAACGGCTACGAAGTCCGTTTCATACAATGATCACCATTCAGAGACCAGGTCAGAGCAATTTAGAAATTGAATTTATCCTCATAGACTTTGAGGGGACCCTTGCCTCAGACCGCCGGATTCACCCCAAAGCAAAGGATAAGATCAACCTTCTCTCCAAACGAACCAAAATCTACATCTTGACAGTGGAAGAAAAGGAGCGCGTGGAAGAGGCTCTGAAAAAAGTCAAAGCGGAGATCATCTATTTAGCGGGAGGAGATTCTTCCCAAAAGAAATTGGAATTATTGCGCCAACTGGGACCGGCCAGGACGGTTGCCGTTGGAAATGGAGCAGACGACGTCCCCATGATCGAGGAGGCTGGTTTGGGCGTCTGTGTTTTAGGTAAAGAAGGAACCTTTTCAGAAGCGATGAAGAAGGCGGATGTGGTCTTTATGAATATTCTCGACGCCCTCGACTTTCTATTGAAACCCCTCCGCCAAAAAGCCAGCTTGGGTAAATAACGGGGCCAAGGGGTCTGGGATTCAAGGGGTCAAGTGAGATGACCACACAGAAAACCCTGCGAATAAAAATTCCTTGAACCCATGAACCCTTGAATCCTCGAACCCTCGGGTGAAAGATGTTTCCTTACTACATCGTACGATTCAGTGGTCCTTTGCTTCTCATTCTGGTAGGATTAAAAATCCTTTCAGGCTATTCCTTAGTGGGAAGGATCCAAGGAGTCTCCTGGCTTTCAAATCTCCACATCAACAGGACCCTTGACCTTCTCCTCCTTTTTGTTTTTATCTTTCATGCCCTTTACGGGCTTCGACTTTTTTTGATCGATTTTGGAATGGTGAAAAAAGAAAAAGTTCTGTTCTGGGCTTCCACCATTATAAGCGCCGGATTATTCGTTTTCTCTTGTATTTATTTTTTCTGAAGTCATTGAGGTTCGTAGCGCCTCCATATATTGACGGCGATTAGATTCGTCGGCAGTACCTACCTTCCGGCAGGCAGGAATGCCGATGCTACATATTCTCCATAACGGACGCGTCGCACGGACACGCCTGCGTGTCCTGCCTTCGTCCCGCAAGGGCGGGACTTCGCGCAGGCAGGCGGAACGCTCCACTCTTGCGTGCAGGCACGGTCACGTCATTTTCTGAATAACATGGAACTCCTCTCTCACGACATTCTCATCGTTGGCGGAGGCCTGGCGGGGCTGAGAGCGGCCATCGAAGCGAAAAAATCCGGCCGAGATGTGGCGATTCTTTCTAAAGTCCATCCTCTGAGATCCCACTCTGTAGCTGCTCAAGGAGGAATCAACGCCGCCTTGGAAAATGCACCGACGCCCACGAAAGATACCTGGGAAAACCACGCCTTTGATACGATTAAAGGAAGCGACTATTTAGCTGATCAAGATGCCGTCGAGATCATGTGTCGGGGAGCCATGGAGCGGGTGATCGAGATGGAACACTGGGGAACCCTTTTCTCCCGCACAGAAGATGGGAAGATTGCCCAAAGACCTTTTGGAGGAGCAGGCTTTCCACGGGCATGTTATGCCGCGGATCGGACGGGTCACAATCTCTTGCACACTCTCTATGAACAAGTCATCTGTCTTCAAATTCCCGTCTATGAGGAGTGGTACGTCCTTTCTCTCGTCGTAGAGGACGGAAGATGTGCGGGTGTCCTCGCCCTCGATTTTTTCGAAGGAAGGATTGTCCTGATTCAGGCTAAGGCTGTTATTCTCACAACAGGAGGCTACGGTCGAATCTATCTCCGGTCCACCAATGCCGTGATCAACACTGGAAGCGGCTGCTTCTTAGCTTATCAAGCCGGCGTCCCTCTTGAGGATATGGAGTTTGTCCAATTCCATCCTACCAGCCTTTATGGAACGAATATCTTGATTACAGAAGGAGCAAGAGGGGAAGGAGGATATCTGATCAATGCGAATGGCGAACGATTCATGGAACGATATGCCCCTCATCTGATGGAGCTGGGTCCCCGGGATATTGTTGCCAGGGGCACTCAGATGGAGATCGATCAGGGTCGCGGGTTTGAAGGGGGATATGTACACCTCGATCTTCGACATTTAGGGAGAGAGAAGATCATGGATCGCCTCCCCGGGATCCGCCAGATCGCCATGGACTTTGCGGGAGTGGACCCGATTGCAGAGCCTATCCCTATTCAGCCGGCCCAACATTATTCCATGGGAGGAATTCCAACAAATGCGGATGCTGAGACACAACTTCCTGGCGTTCTTGCCGCCGGCGAATGTGCCTGTGTGAGCGTCCATGGCGCTAATCGCTTAGGCGGAAACTCCCTCTTAGAAACACTGGTCTTCGGAGAGCGGGCCGGGAGGAAAGCTGCCGAGCAAGCGGGGAAAGAAAAGAAGATCCCTGATAGGACAATCTTCCAGGAGCGCCTGAGAGTATTTCAATTAGGACTTGAAGAAATTTTTGGGCGGGAAGGCGAAGAACCGAGTTTTCTCATTCGGGATGAGATGAAGACCTTGATGACTTCCCAGGTTGGGATCTTCCGAGGGGAATCTGCTTTACTCGCAGCCAGAGAGAAGATACAAGAGTTGAAGAAAAGATTCCTAAAGACCGGACTCAAGCAGAAAAGCCTTGCCTTCAACAGTGAGTTCGTTCAATATTGGGAGCTGGAGGGAATGCTTCATTTAGCAGAGGCAACTGTGGAGGGAGCTTTCGCAAGAAAGGAAAGCCGAGGTTCCCATTTCAGAGTGGATTATCCAAATCGGGACGATGAGCATTGGCTTTGTCATACCTTGGCTTTCAAAACAACAGAAGGAGTAAAGCTCGATTATAAAGGGGTGACCATCACCTCCTATCCACCAAAAGAAAGAACATATTAGAGAAGTTTGAAGTTCAAAGTTAAGAACCAATGAAATCCGATCTTCTGACATTGAGAATTAAACGCTTTAATAAAGAGAATAACCCTCCCCAGTGGATCGAAACCTTTCAGGTGGAGATCCGGAAGGGGATGAATCTTCTGGAAGCTCTGTTAAGCATTCAAGATGAGCAAGATGGGGCACTCGCTTTCCGTTACTCATGTAGAGGAGCTGTCTGTGGGTCCTGTGCCATGCGAGTCAATGGCAAAGATGTCCTGGCCTGCCGGACTCATGTCGAAGACCTTTTGGAAAAAACTGCCCTAATTGAACCCCTTCGCCTCTTCCCGGTGATTCGAGACCTCATCGTCGATATGTCCACTTTTTTTAATCACTATCGGAAAATTAAGCCCTATCTCCAAGGAAAACCTGTCTCGTCACAAGGGGAATACCTGATGGAAGAAGAGAACCGGAAGGAGATCGATATCTACGTCAACTGCATCCTCTGCGGCATCTGTTTCGGAACCTGCCCAGCATTTGAAAAGGATTCCGAATTCTTAGGGCCCGCCATGCTGGCCAAGGCTTATCGTTTTCTTGTTGATCCCAGGGATAGAAGGAATGAAGAAATCTTGGAGGCGGTAAACCACCAACAAGGTGTGTGGGGCTGCAAGACCGTTTTTAATTGCATGAAGGTCTGTCCGAAACAGGTTCCTCCTACTGATGCCATCGTCAAAATGAGAGGTAAGATCCTGAGATACAAAGTCGCTCACCTCTTCTCGCAATTTTCATCTTTATTTCCTAGTTCGTCGTAGAAGGAACCTTTTGTCCCTATCTCCTTATCATCATCTCTCTCATTTCTATTTTTACGATCGGTAGGAGGCGTTAATCTTCACATAATCTAAAGAGAGATCTGTGGTGAGGATTGAAAATTGGCTCTTACCCTGATGGAGATCTACGATGACCTTGAAAGATTTCTTCTTGAGAATCTGACCTGCTTTTTCTTCTGATCGAGGGCCTACTCCCATCCCTTTTTTCACGATCGGAGTCTTGTCAAGATAGATGTCAATTCGATCTGCATCGATATGCACGCCGGAATAACCCAAGGCACAGAGAATTCTTCCCCAATTGGCATCCTCACCGAAGAAAGCGGTCTTTACTAATGGAGAATGGGCAACGGCATAGGCGGCCTGCTTAGCCTCTTTCAGGCTTCGTGCTCCCCGGATCAGGATTTCGATGAATTTCGTTGCCCCCTCTCCATCCTTTACCACGCTTTCAGCCAATCTCCGGCAGACTTTTGAAAGCATCGATTGGAACACCTCGCCATCCCGATCCATACGATTCAAAGAGGGATGGCCCGCCTTTCCGTTGGCTAAAAGCAAAACCGTGTCATTGGTGCTGGTCTCCCCGTCAATGGTGATCCGGTTATACGATACCTCAGCGGCCTCTCCCAACATCCGTTGAAGAAGGGGAGCCTTAATGCAGGCATCCGTGACAAGGAAGGAGAGCATCGTTGCCAGATCGGGACGAATCATCCCTGCGCCCTTGACCATCCCGCATAGTCTGACCTGTCTTCCCCTGATGCGGCAAGTGGCCATTTCAACCTTCGGAAAGGTATCGGTGGTCATCATGGCTCCCACCGTGTTCATCCAGCCCTCCGAAGAAAGCTGACCAGTCAATCTTGGAATTCCTTCCTCAATCTTCTTCATTGGAAGCGGGCTTCCGATCACGCCCGTGGAGGAAGGAAATACCAGCCGTTCATCGATTTTCAACTGTCCCGCAACAAGCGATGAGACCCTATTGGCATCTCTCAACCCTTGACTCCCCGTACAGGCATTCGCATTTCCGCTATTCACAACAATCGCCTGGCAGAGACCTTTCTTCATACGCTCGATATCCAATTTCACGGGTGCTGCTTTCACAGCGTTCGTGGTGAAGAGCCCGGCCACCTGAGCAGGAACCTCGGAATAAATTAAGCCCAAATCCCTCTTTCCGTCTTTCTTGATTCCTGCTGAAATCCCCGAGAAAAGAAAACCATTTACCTTAAAATCGAGCGATTTCATCTATTGCCCTCATCTTTGATCCTGCTATTCTCCGAATTGATGGGCAGGGGGTCTAATGTCAAATGTCAAAGCCCCAAGTTCAAATGAAATCCAAAGTTCAAATTACAAAATTCAGGAAGGTGAAAGTGTTTTAACATTGGATCATTCGTCATTCCTTTGACATTGGAACTTTGGAATTTGGCATTTCTTATTTAAGCTCTTGCCTCTTCCTCTTTGGGTAAGCAGCAACGCTTGTACTTCTTTCCACTCCCGCATGGACAGGGATCATTTCGTCCGACTTTCTTTCCATCCCTCCGAACGGTAACACCCTTTCCGCTCTCTGTTTTTCCGCCCCCGCCCTGGGCGGCCTCTCCCCGGCTCATGACAAAGGTCTGTTTTCGTTCCAGCTTCACATTTTCCACAGCCTGTTCTTCCTTGGCCATCTGAACGGCAAAAAGTTTTTCAACCGTATCCTTTTTTATCCTGTCCAACATCTCGAGAAACATTTGATAGGCTTCCTTTTGATATTCAATGAGAGGGTCTCTCTGACCGTAACCTCTTAAACCAATCCCTTCCTTCAACTGGTCTATGGCAAGAAGGTGGTCCTTCCAATGGAAATCAATGGATTGGAGCATGATCACCCTCTCCAGGTATCGAAGCGTGGGCGCTCCGAATTCCTCTTCTTTCTTCTGGTATACTTCCTTCGCCTTCTCAACAATCGCTTCGATTAATTGATCTCTCCTGATTCCATTTTCTTTTGTCGACGGAGCAGACCACTTGAAAGAGAATTGTTGATAAAAGGCATCTTGAAGTGGCTTCAGATCCCACTCCTCGGGATGTTCCTTTTCATCCGTATAGAAATCAATGAGCCCTTCGCCCTCCTCTTCAATCATCTCCATGACCGTCTCTTTCAGGTCTTCGCTGCCGAGAACCTCTCTCCGTTGGGAATAGATCACTTCTCTCTGTTTGTTCATGACATTGTCGTATTCCAACAGATGCTTCCGTATTTCAAAATTATGGGCCTCCACCTTCCTCTGGGCGCTCTCAATGGCTCGGGTGACCAGTCGATGCTCGATGGGCTGATCCTCTTCAATTCCCAGCCGATCCATGATGTGAGAGATCCTCTCCGAGCCAAAAATCCTTAACAGGTCATCCTCTAAAGAGAGATAGAATCGGGAGGAACCCGGATCGCCTTGTCTACCGGATCTTCCTCTTAATTGATTATCAATGCGTCGGGCTTCATGCCGCTCGGTCCCCAGAACATGGAGACCTCCCACCTGGATCACATTTTCCTTCTCTTGTTTAACGATGCCCAGGGCCTTTTCATTGGCCTTCTGGATCGTCTCCTCGGTGGCCTCCTCCTTCACCAGGGTCTTGGCCAAGAATTTGGGATTCCCTCCCAACAGGATGTCTGTTCCTCTTCCGGCCATGTTGGTAGAGATGGTCACGGCCCCAGCTCTTCCCGCCTGTGCAATAAATTCAGCTTCTCTCTCGTGATGTTTGGCGTTCAGGACATTGTGCGGGATACCCTGTTTCTTCAGGAGCTGACTCAGTCTCTCAGACTTCTCAATGGATATCGTGCCGACCAGGACCGGATGCCCGGATTGGTAGAGCTCCTTGATCTCCCGGACGGCGGCACGAAACTTCTCATCCTCGGTTTTATAGATGACATCCGGATAGTTGGTCCGGATAAGGGGCATATTGGTTGGAATCACCATCACGTCCAGATTATAAATCTTACGGAATTCCGCGGCTTCCGTGTCCGCAGTACCGGTCATCCCGGCCAGCTTCTTGTACATTCGGAAATAATTTTGAAAGGTGACGGTGGCAAGCGTCTGGTTTTCATTTTCGATCCGGACATTTTCCTTGGCTTCCACCGCCTGATGGAGACCATCGCTCCACCGCCTCCCCGGCATGAGCCTTCCTGTAAACTCATCGACAATGATCACTTCCCCTTCTTTCACCACGTAGTCCACATCTCGTTTAAAAAGGGTATGGGCTCTCAAACCTTGATTCACATGATGAAGCGTCTCAATATTTCTGGGGTCGTAGAGGTTTTCGACATGGATCAATTGCTCCACGTGGGCCACGCCCTCTTCCGTCAAAAAGGCAGTGTGGCTTTTCTCTTCTAGCTGATAATCGCTCCCCTGCTTCAGAGAGGGAATGATGCGGTTGATCTTGTAGTATTTATCCGTGGATTCTTCCGCGGGACCGGAGATAATGAGCGGGGTCCTGGCTTCATCAATCAGGATGCTGTCCACCTCATCGACAATCCCGTAGTTCAGATCCCTCTGGACATAATCTTCAAGGGTAAATTTCATATTATCCCGGAGGTAGTCGAACCCGAATTCGTTATTTGTCCCGTAGGTGATATCACAACCATAGGCCTCCTTACGTTCCCGGTCATTGAGCTCGTGAAGGATCACCCCTACGGAGAGGCCCAGGAACCGGTAAATCACCCCCATCCATTCCCTATCCCTTTTCGCCAGATAGTCATTCACGGTAATGATGTGTACCCCTTTTCCCTCAAGGGCATTCAAATAGGCAGGCAAGGTGGACACCAGCGTCTTTCCTTCACCGGTTGCCATCTCGGCGATTTTGCCTTCGTGAAGAACAATCCCTCCGATCAACTGGACATCATAATGTCTTTCACCCAGGGTCCGC
>JBAVGF010000245.1:0-3097 GCA_049684675.1 Thermodesulfobacteriota bacterium
CGAGATAGTACAAAGAAACCGTGGAATGATGAAATTCGAGGAAGATGAAAAGAAGGGAAAAACTACCATCTCCTTGAGATTCCCCGTGGAAAGAAGAAAGATGGTCTATTACCAGCAGCCGAGTGAATTGACTGCGAATGTGCAGAAATTTAAAAGTACCTTCGAGAAACTTTCCTCTCTTGAGGAGATGAAAAGAGGGGGTTAATCGTCCTTTCAACTTCCTGCCGCCCCTCAGAAAAAATCAGAGCCCTCCACTTTCTTTTGCATCCATCGACGATTTAAGGTATCTTTCTACCCAGAAGAATTCGATCCCCATCCCCTTCCTAACCTCCCCCTTGAAGGGGGAGGAGAATAGCGATTTCTCTCCCTTTCAAAGGGAGGGGAGTCTTCTGACTTCACCCTCCCCTTCAGGGTGAGGGAATCTCCGCCGTTACCCTCCCCTTCAGGGGGAGGGAAGGGTGGGGGTGGGTGTACAGGGGATTCAGCATGCTGGTTTTGGCCATTGAGACATCTTGTGATGATACGGGAGCAGCCGTTGTTTTGGATGGAAGGAAGATCCTTTCTAATATCGTATCCTCTCAAGTTCCTATTCATCGGAAATATGGGGGGGTTGTTCCGGAGCTGGCATCGAGAAAACATATCGAATCCATTGTGCCCATTGTCGCCGAAGCCTTGAAGACAGCCGAGGTCACGCTGAAAGAAATCGACGGCATTGCCGTGACCCAGGGACCGGGCTTGGTGGGATCGCTATTGGTCGGCCTCTCGTTTGCAAAATCCACGGCCTTTGCCACAGGATTACCGTTCATCGGAGTCAATCACATTGAGGCACATCTTTCAGCCATTTTCCTCGAGGAGAAACCCCCGAGCTTTCCTTTCATCGGATTGGTTGTCTCCGGAGGCCATACCTCTCTTTTTCGTATGGATGGATTCGGAAAATATAGACGCTTAGGACAGACCCGAGACGATGCGGCAGGGGAGGCCTTCGACAAGGTGGCCAAACTTTTGGGTCTGGGATATCCGGGAGGGCCGGTGATTGATGAACTCTCAAAAACAGGGAATCCGGAAGCGATTCGATTCCCGAGGCCTGTCCTTTCGAAAAAGTCTTTAGACTTCAGTTTCAGCGGGCTTAAGACCGCTGTCGTCAATTATGTAAAGACTCATCCCGAACCCCCGGGGGGTTATCCGGAAGATCTCATCAGGGATATTGTCTCCAGTTTTCAAGAGGCCGTCGTCGAAGTCTTGGTGAAAAAAACGGTTCACGCCGCTCAACATCAGGGACTGAAAAGGATCGTTCTTTCAGGCGGGGTGGCCGCCAATCAACGCCTTCGGCAGAAGATAAAGGAGGAATCCCTCGATCAGAAATTAAAGGTCTATCTTCCTTCTCCCTCCTTTTGCACGGATAATGCGGCGATGGTCGGGGTGGTGGGATATGAATATTTGAAGCGAGGGATTCGATCACCCTACTCGCTTAATGCGTTTTCGAATTTGCCGCTTTGATCCTTTGTGGATTTAGGGGGACCAAATTGAATTCGTTTGGAATTTATTACTCAGAACACTTGATAGTTTGGAATGCGAAAGACATGTCATTTCGAGCGAAGCGAAGCAATCCCCTGAGATTGCCACGTCGTCCCGCCAAAGCGGGACTCCTCGCAATGACGATTTGTGGTCTTTCGAAGTAGACTATCGCACGGTCCCCTTGATAACATTCATTTGACATTTGGATTTAAGAAATATGGTATCGGTCAGCCAGGAATTGAGAGAATACGGTCTATTCCCCAGGAAAAGACTTGGGCAGCATTTTCTCGTTGATCCAAACATTTTGAATAAAGTGATCCGAACCGCCCAGGTAGGGAAGGAGGATGTGGTTCTTGAGGTAGGCCCGGGTCTTGGGGCGATGACCCTTGCCCTTGCCCGTGAGGTCAAGAAAGTGATTGCCATTGAGATCGATCGGAAATTGGTGGCGATACTGAAAGAGAAAGTGACAGTCCATCCCAACGTGGAAGTGGTGGAAAGCGATATTTTGAGGGTGGACTTCAAGCATTTTTTTCTGAAGGAAGGGCATCCGATCAAAGTGGTAGCGAACCTGCCCTACCAGATCTCCACGCCCCTTCTCTTTCGCTTTATTGAATCAAAAGAGGCGTTTTCTACTTTCACTTTAATGCTTCAGAAAGAGGTGGCGGAGAGGATGGTAGCGCCTCCAGGCAAGAAAGAATACGGTCCATTGTCGATCTTCGCACAAATGTTTTTAGACGTCTCCATCCGTTTCTTCATCAAACCCTCTGCCTTCTCTCCATCCCCAAAGGTTGAATCAGCCGTGGTTCATATGGTCTGGAAAGAAAAACCCATGGTCCAAACAAACGATGAGGAGTGGTTCAAAAAAGTAGTGAAGGCCTGCTTTGGCTACCGAAGAAAGACATTGAGCAATGCCCTAAAACACTCAGAACTTTCGCTCCCCGAATTCATCGCATTAAGAATGGAGAAGATTGGGATAGACCCCCGGAGAAGACCGGAAACCCTCACGATTGAAGAATTTACGAAGTTGGCAGAGGCATTAAAGCCTGACAATCTCCCAAGAAAATCTTGACATGTGCGCTCTCCTTGACTATAATCTGTCGCGTTAAAACCAAAAAGCGGAGGAGGAATTATGGAAAAGAGAGTTTGGTCGGTTCTCATTGTGTTTCTTTTTGTTTTTTCCCTCGCGGGGGTGGCCCATAGCTGGCAAGGGAGAATGGCAGGCATGGGAGATCCTTTTGGTCTGGTAATGGATGAGTCCGATTTTCTCATCCACCCTTCAGAAATTGCTGACGGGAAGGGGATAAATTTTTATGGCAACTACAGCTTCAACTGGCTGGATGTGACCGATTGGAATTACACCGCGAAGTATTTCGATAGTTCAACCGGTGCGTTGGTCGCCCGTTTTCCTTTTAGAACTAATGGGGATGACCGGCAGCACGATGCCCTTGTGGGGGTGGCCCTTCCTTTAGGACCTGGAAGACTGGGCGTCTTCTTTCAGTATGCAGGCGCATATGGGGACTTCGATGGTCACGAGCTTATACCCGGTTCGTATAACAAGTATGATTTCGATGACCGTTTTAAC
>JBAVGF010000246.1:0-3119 GCA_049684675.1 Thermodesulfobacteriota bacterium
CCCGCCAGGGGAGAGGGGGATAGGGGGATCGCAAATTCTGATGAACGAGTCACGAATGATGATTGACCTTTTAGGAAACCTGAAGAGATCGGATTATTGTGGGGATCTCAAGAAAAAGGATGTCAACGGCGAGGTCACCCTCCTGGGATGGGTTCAACGGAGAAGGGACCTCGGAGGTCTCATCTTTATTGAGTTGAGGGATCGGCAGGGAAT
Organism: Thermodesulfobacteriota bacterium; assembly: GCA_049684675.1. Taxonomy (GTDB): domain Bacteria; phylum Desulfobacterota; class BSN033; order BSN033; family UBA1163; genus UBA1163. The sequence goes on from JBAVGF010000246.1 coordinate 214, forward strand.
TGTTCAAGTCGTCTTCAATCCGGAGGTGAATCCGCAGGCCCATGAGAAGGCCCAATCCCTTCGAAGCGAATATGTTATCGCCGTGATCGGAACGGTGGCGGAGAGACCCAAAGGCACGGCTAATCCGAAGTTAAGCACAGGCGAGATAGAAATCGTGGTCAAAGAGTTGAAGATTCTCAATGTCTCGCTGACACCTCCTTTCCAGATCGAGGACGAAGAAGAGGTGGCAGAAAATACTCGCCTGAAATACCGATATCTGGACTTGAGAAGACCTGGGCTCCAGCAAAACTTAATCCTACGACATAAGGTTGCGAAAGAGGTTCGAAATTACTTTGATCGCTTAGGGTTCTTGGAGATTGAAACTCCGATGCTCACCAAAAGCACTCCTGAGGGAGCAAGAGATTTTTTGGTTCCGAGCCGGCTCAGCCCCGGTAATTTTTATGCTCTGCCGCAGTCTCCCCAGCTCTTCAAACAGATCCTGATGATCTCCGGGTTTGACCGGTACTTTCAGATTGTGCGGTGCTTCCGGGATGAGGACCTCCGCTCGGATCGGCAGCCCGAGTTCACGCAGATCGATGTGGAGATGTCGTTCGTCACGGTCGAAGATGTCCAGAGAACGATGGAAGGATTGATGGCTCATATCTTTAAAGAAATCTTAGGCGTAGCCTTCAAACTTCCCTTTCCCGTCTTGACCTATGACGACGCAATGAATCGATATGGAATAGATAAGCCCGATATCCGATTCGGGATGGAATTGAGAGATGTGTCTAAAGTGTTGAGAGGTTCTTCCCTTCAGGTATTCAAGGAGGCGATAGAGGGAAAAGGGATCGTGAAGGCGATCAATGTGAAAGGAGGAAGCTCTTTTTCGCGGAAGGAGATCGATAATCTCACGTACTTTGTCCAGAACTTCGGCGCAAAGGGTTTGATCTCGGCAAAAGTAGGCTCCAATGGATGGCAATCTTCAATTCAGAAATTTATTACGGAGGAAGAGAGGAAGGCCGTGGATCATGTTTTGGATGCGATGGAAAACGATCTCCTTCTCTTCGTGGCAGGGCCGTCTAAGGTGGTCAATCAATCCTTGGCCAACCTTCGACTCCATCTCGGCGAGAGGTTAAGCCTTATTCCCAAAGATCAGTATCGGTTTGTCTGGATCCTCGATTTCCCGCTTTTGGAATATGACGAGGCCGAGGGACGTTATGTGGCTGTTCATCACCCTTTCACTGCCCCCAAGGATGAGGATACCCCCAAACTGAAGGATCATCCGGAGTTGGTGAAGGCCAAGGCTTATGACCTGGTTTTGAATGGGTCGGAAATCGGGGGAGGAAGTATTCGAAATCATCTGAGAGAGATACAGTCTCTCCTCTTTGAAAAATTGGGAATGGGTGAGGAGGAAGCCGGGGAAAGATTTGGATTCTTATTAGAGGCGCTTGAATACGGAACGCCGCCCCACGGCGGGATTGCCTTCGGGTTCGATCGAATTATCATGATCCTCAGCCATTCGGAATCGATACGGGATGTCATTGCCTTTCCGAAGACCCAGAAGGGCACCTGTCTCATGACCGATGCGCCTTCGAGGGTGGACTCGAAGCAGCTGGACGAGCTCTGGATTAAGATCAAAGAGATCAAGGTTTAGGGAACCCCAAAGTCAAATTGCAAATAGAACGAATGGCAGCAAATGTAACGAATAGAAACGCATTAAATAACCTGTCATTGCGAGCCCAAAGGGCGTGGCAATCTGGTTTTTTCATGAGATTACTTCGTCGCATAGCTCCTCGTAATGACAATCTGATTATTGGGTTTGTATTAATAAATCGAATTCGGTAGATTCGCTATTATTTGAGCAATTTATCATAGACAAGGAGAAGATATGACCATCAGCGGAAAGAAGAGAACGTTTCAAAGCAAGCGCACCATAGAGCAATTCCCCCTCCTGGATATCCAGGAACCAAACCTCTATCGTAGTGTCTTTCCATACGAAGAGGTTTGCCGGGTACAATTCGACAACAAATTCGTCTTTACCGATCCCCCTGAAGAGATCTTCATTACCGATACCACGTTCCGGGACGGGCAGCAGGCCAGGCCTCCTTATACGGTGGAGCAGATTGTAGACCTCTATGAGATGCTCCATAAGCTGGGGGGCACCAACGGAGTGATCCGTCAATGTGAATTCTTCTTATACTCTGAAAAAGACAAAGAGGCTGTGAGAAAATGCCAGGAAAGGAATTACCGCTATCCTGAGATTACAGGGTGGATCCGTGCGGTGAAGGAAGATTTTAAACTGGTAAAAGAGATGGGACTGAAAGAGACGGGTATTCTCACTTCTGTCTCGGATTACCATATCTTCCTGAAACTGAAGAAAAACAGAAGGGTGGTGATGCGGGAGTACCTCGCCATTGCTTCTGCTGCATTGGATCTTGGAATCATCCCTCGCTGCCATTTTGAGGATGTGACACGGGCGGATATCTATGGATTCTGTGTTCCTTTTGCCCAAGATCTCATGCGTCTTTCCGAAGAGTCCAAGCTTCCGGTCAAAATTCGACTCTGCGATACCCTGGGTTATGGCGTTCCTTATCCAAGTGCTGCGCTTCCCCGTTGCGTACCCAAGATCATTCGAGCGATGATTGACGATGCGGGGGTTCCCTCTGAGTTTCTGGAGTGGCATGGCCACAACGATTTCCATAAAGGATTCATCAACGCCACCACCGCATGGCTTTATGGATGTTCTGCGGCGAATGGCACGGTCCTCGGTTTTGGAGAGCGAACCGGGAATTCGCCCATCGAAGGACTGATCATCGAATATATCAGCCTGATGGGACACAACAACGGTATCGATACCACCATGATCACAGAGATCCGGAACTACTTAGAGCGGGCACTGGGTGTCCATATCCCTTCCAATATGCCCC
>JBAVGF010000247.1:0-35752 GCA_049684675.1 Thermodesulfobacteriota bacterium
ATCCCAGCACATCGTAGATCCATAGGCTCCCTTTTGAAGACCAAATCCTTTGAGAAGCCCCGTGAAGGCCTTTCCGCTACCCAGCCGATCTATGGCCAGAATCAGGATGACGTCTTCAGATTCGCCAGCGATCTCAAGATCAATCATTTTCTCCTGGGTCACAAGTCTTGTCACAAGTTCCATCACCCTTACCTTCCCTTTCCCCGGAAGGGAGGGAAGAGTATAGCCCGGAATCCCAACCGTGTTGAACATATATTCCGGGAAAAAAACTTTTTGGGGTTCAACCAGCGATTTACCGTCTCTGTAAATAATCTTTCCGTCGCACATCACAAGGTGGGGTGAAAATTCATCCGGTGAAGGGATGATCACCATATCCGCCATCTTCCCGGGGGAAAGAGAGCCGATGAGGTGACCCAGGCGGAAGTGGTCCGCCACATTAATGGTAACCATTTGATACGCTATGGCCGGCGAAACTCCAAGCTTCAGCGCCCTTTTCAGCGCGGCGTCAAGATAGCCCTCCTCAAGGAATCCATCGGGGTCCACGCCATCGGTAACAAGAATCAACCTTCTCAAATCGACCTTCTTCTTGAAAATATCCTTGACCCCATCCAATTCTTTTCTTACAGCCCCTTCCCTAATCATAACCGAGTAGCCGAGTCTCAATCTTTCCAATACCTCCTCTTCGTTGATGGGCTCATGACAGGAGGAGACCCCGAAGCAGGCGTAAGCCTGAAGCTTTCTCCCTCTGGCGCCCGCAGTGTGTCCTTCGATGGTCTTCCCGAGTCCAAGAGCGATGGAGACAAGTTCTCTCACTCTCTCCCCTTGCCTCTCTTCTAAGAAGATGTTACCCCAGTAAATCTCACCCACGCCCAGGCACCTTGGGTCCTTCAGCAAAGGCAGGAGTTCTTCATTCGTGGGGGCGTTAATTTCTTCCGATAGAGTGAGACCGCACATCGCCGGGACGGTGTAGTAGAACCTGATGGGCTGCCTTTCTAATCCTCTTGCCACATATTCGATGCCGTCTTTGCCTACTATCGGCGCGAACTCCATCGTTTCGGTAACAACCGTAGTGGTCCCGCCAGGGATGACACGCCTTGTGAATTCTTCGATCCCCACCCTGTTACAAATGGCGTGCGTGTGGCCGTCGATCAACCCTGGAAGAAGAACCATGCCGTCTGCGTCGATGACAAGGGTCTTCTCTCCTTTGGATGGATCATGGTCAGGACCGACATAGGCGATCATTCCATCCTTGGCCCAGAGGGACTGTTGCTTGATAAACTCTCCTGTGAAAACATTGAAGACGGTGGCATTGGCAATCATCGTATCAGGAGCGATGTTCCCCAGGGCCACTTGGCTGAGTTTTTTTCTCTTTTCCAAATCCTTCATGGAAGGTTTCATAACAAAGATGGAGATGCCCTGTCAAATAACCTCTGCCAGAGTCGTGGTGCCCTTGCCTCCTGCGAGATATATTATAATTGGGTATGTATTGTATGCGACCTGCTTTTGACGGCGTGGCTACGTCCGACGGCTAAGATGTGTTTCTAACCACGCTTTGACATCGCCCAACACTTGGCCATGTTCCGGTTCGTTATATACTTCGTGGTAAAGACCATCGTAGATTTTGATTGTTTTGTCGACAGAGTTGACCGCATCGTATAGCATCTGGGCGCCCTTCGGATCGACCAGCCTGTCCGCACTGCCTTGCAGAATCAAAATCGGAAGCGTTATCTTGGTGGCCTCAGCAGCGAGACGCCGGATCGCCTTGACGAGTTCCGCTGAAAGCCGCGCAGTGACTTTCCCACGGCACACCAGAGGATCATTGACATAGGCTTGCACCACCGCTGGATCCCGAGATACCCCTTCTGCCTCCAAGCCAATCAGTCCGAGCTTAGGCATCAAGACTGAAATCAACTTGCCCACAAAAATGAAAGCCGATGAGACGGTGTCGTGCACTTTGACAGCCGGTCCAGAAAGGACAGCACCTGTCAGCTCGGCCTGGTAGTCGAGTAGGTAAACAGCACCGATCAGGCCGCCCATGCTGTGCCCCACCAGGAATACCGGTTTTTCGGGCTGCCAATGGCGTACCATGTCAAAATAGATCTTAAGCGTATCCGTATAATCTTCAAATCGCTCCACGTACACCCGCGTGCCACTCGATTTGCCGTGCCCGACGTGATCAACTCCGTATACGGCATAACCCAGCGGGACAAAGTGGTTGACAACGTTCATGTACCGTCCGCTGTGCTCCGCCAAGCCGTGGACAATCAGCAGGACAGCTGTTGACTCACCTTCCGGCAACCAGCATTGGTAATAGATGCTGGCATTTCGAATACCTTTGAAGGTCCCCTCTTGATGCCTCATTTTCTCTTCTCCTTTTTTTTCAAATGCGTCATGAAATCATGTCTGCGCTAAGTAGCACGCTACCCTTGACCATGTGGAATGTCAGCGGACGGGCCTCCGGTTAATAAGGATGTTTATGCATGGGTTCTGTTTCGATAGGAAATTACTAAAATATGAGGGAGAAGTCAATGTTAGATGGATTGATACTCAACCCATCCTGAGAATCCAGAACCCAGGAGCCAGAAGTCAGAATGAAAAGACAATTATGACTCGTTATGTTCGTGGCGCAAGGAACCGGATTAAACAATCTTGTATTCGGGATTTTAGCTTCGGACTTCTGAATTCCAAGCGCAAAAGATTAGCTGAGCTTGGAGAAGTCGGCGATTCGGAGGAAGAGTTTTCCGATCTCATCCAGGAGGGCAAGACGATTATTTCGGATGGCCTCATCCTCAACCATCACCATGACCCCATCAAAGAATTCATCGATCGGTTTCTTCATCAGAGTCATCTCGACGAGTGCGGCAGGATAGTCTCTTCTGCTGAGATGAAGACCGATTTTTTCTTTCGCCTTGAGAAACGATTGATAGAGGCTCTGCTCAGCAGATTCGGCAAAGAGGGATGGGTTGATCTCTCCCTTGGGAGGAGATCCTTTCAGGATATTCATCGCCCGCTTAAAAGCAGTCACAAGCGACTCAAACTCCTTCCACTCCCTCGCCTTCCTCAAAGCATCGATTCTGCCCTGAACATCCAACAACTCATCAAACGAAACAGTGAGCACGGCGTCGGTCACGTCGAAAGGGTAATCCTTATCCAATAAGAAGTTCTGATAACGGACTCGAAAGAAATCCAGAATTTCTTCTTTTACCTGTTCAGCCGGACGCTCCATCTTTTCCTTCAACTGCTTTTCGCTTTCTTCAACCCATCCGCCTAAGGAAATGGAGTATTTCTTCTCAAGGATGATCCGAATAATGCCCAGGGCTTGTCGCCTTAGCCCAAAAGGATCGGCCGTTCCTGTGGGAACGAGGCCCACTCCAAAGCAACCCACGATGGTATCCATTTTGTCGGCCATGCTGACGATATCTCCGACGGGACTCGAAGGCAGGCGGTCTCCTGCAAAACCGGGCAGGTAGTGTTCATAAATTGCCTCTGCAACCTCAGGCCTTTCCTTAGATATTCGGGCATACTCCCTTCCAACAATCCCCTGTAGTTTCGGAAACTCGCCTACCATTCCGGTCACTAAATCGGCTTTGCATAAGTGAGAGGCTCTTTCGACTGTCTCTCGCAGCCTGGGATCGATTCGCTCCGTCATCCACAAGGCCAACTGCTTAAAACGCATCACCTTTTCATAAGAAGTCCCCAGCTTTGCCTGGAAAACTACTTTCTTCAATTGTTCTACTCTTTTATCCAGAGAAATTTTCAGGTCATCTTCAAAGAAGAAAACCGCATCAGAGAGTCTTGCCTTGAGAACCTTTTCATTCCCCTTCACTACCACTTCCCGGTTCTTTGGATTAATATTGCTGATACAGACAAAGTGAGGGAGCAATTTCCCATGGTCATCCGCCACGGGGAAATATCGCTGATGCTCCTTCATCGAATGGATGAGAATCTCCTGGGGAAGCGAAAGAAATTTAATGTCAAAGGCTCCACACAAGGCGACAGGATATTCCACCAGAAAATTGACCTCCATGAGGAGATCTTCATCTCTTAGGACCCTTCCCGAAACCTTCGCCCCTTCCCGAATCATCTCCTCCTCAATCTTTTTCTTCCGCTCCCCAGGGTCCACGATCACGGAGGCTTCCCTTGTCTCTTGAAGATACGACTCAAAATCTTTAACGGGAATAGGGCCTGGATGCATGAAGCGATGGCCGTGAGTCACCTTTCCGCTTCGGATATTACCCACTTCGAAGGGAACTACCTCTCCTCCGAAGAGCGCTAATATCCAGTGAATAGGCCTGACAAAACGAATCGGGACATCTGCCCATCTCATAGACTTCTGAAAGGGAATGGAGAGGATCCATCTGGGAAGGAGGGAGGAAAGGAGCTCAAGGGTTGGCTTCCCTGACTCCTTTTTCGCAGCGCAGACATACTCCCCTTTCTCTGTTTGAATGATCGTCAAGGACTCCACAGGGACGGATTGACTCTTTGCGAAACCAATGGCTGCTTTGGTCGGATTCCCTTTCACATCAAAGGCGGCCTGTTTCGAAGGGCCAATTTTCCTCGTCTCCTCGTCTTTCTGCTTTTCCGAGACGGATTGAATCACCAGAACAAGACGTCTCGGAGTCCCAAGAGTCTTTATTCCGTTGAAATCGATCCGGGTCGCCCCCAGTTCTTTTTTTGCGAGGGACTCCAAATCCATCAAGGCCTGTGGAATAAACCCGGCCGGGATCTCTTCCGTCCCAATCTCCAAAAGAAGTTCTTTCATTTTCATAGGTCGTGATCCGTATCCCTGCCTACCGACAGGCAGGCGTGATTCCTGTCCAGATTCCAGAAAAACTTCTTCTACAACAAACTTATTGCTTTATTTACTCCGAACTCCGAACTAATAGCGGGAACCCCATTTCCTCTCTCTGTTTGAGATACCCTTCTGCACAGAGCCTTGCCAACGTCCTCACCCTCAAGATGTATGCTACCCGCTCAGTGACGCTAATCGCACCCCGCGCATCGAGGAGGTTGAAGATATGGGAAGTCTTCAAGCAATAATCATAGGCCGGAAGGACCAAACCCTTTTCAACCATTCTCTTCGCCTCTTCCTCAAACATCTCAAAGAGCCGGAAAAGCATGTCGACATTGGCCTCTTCAAAATTATACCGTGAAAACTCCACCTCTCCTCGGTGATGGACATCTCCGTATTTTATCCCTTTTGCCCATTCCAGATCATAGACATTATCCACCCCCTGAAGATACATGGCGATCCTTTCAATGCCGTAGGTGATCTCTACCGGAATGGGCCCCAGCTCAATGCCCCCCGCCTGCTGGAAATAGGTGAATTGGGTAATCTCCATTCCATCCAACCAGACCTCCCAGCCCAACCCCCATGCACCCAGCGTGGGAGATTCCCAATCATCCTCCACGAACCGGATATCGTGATCAAGGGGATCAATCCCAAAAGACCTTAAGCTCTTGAGATAGATCTCCTGGATATCGAGGGGGGAAGGTTTCATGATGACCTGGTACTGATAATAGTGCTGAAGCCGATTTGGATTCTCGCCGTACCGGCCATCGGTGGGACGTCGAGAAGGCTCAACGTAGGCCACTCTCCAAGGTTCAGGGCCTAAAGACCTGAGAAAGGTAGCCGGATGAAAAGTTCCAGCACCCACCTCCGTATCGTAGGGTTGTTGAATCACACACCCCTGATCCGCCCAGAATCGCTCCAATGCAAAAATTAGTTCTTGGAAATTCATCATCCCTCCATATCCTTACAAAATCGAGGGGTTCGTTATAATGAAAAAGGGTTTAGCACTTTTAACTCTTGGATGTCAACCCTATGATTAATCATAAATTCGAATATCGGGCGAAGCGTCCGTCTCGGACCAACTCGAAACATATCCGAATGTCAAATTTCAAAATTTCAGGCTATTCTTATTTGTATGAGTCATTTGTATTTTGGAAATTCGTGCTTGCCCTGTACCCCATGAGGTTCAGGGCTTGTTTCGAAATTCGGATTGACCCCTGCGGGGTGCTTCGCCCGTACTTCGAATTTAGATCGCCCATCTATATCCTTTATTGCCTTGAGCGACTTCAACTCCTTCCCCAACTGATAACTGATAAATTTGGGAAGAAGCTCTCGACTCTCGGATAACGCTTGAAGGGTAAATCTCAATCTTTCAACCTTGGTCAATTCCGTCCGGGAGATTTTCTCTATTAATCTGGCCGTCCCCAACGAGAGAGGGATGAGGTTGTTCCACGTCTTCGAACATCTTTCACATATCAACGCCCCTCTCTCAAGCGAGAAAAAGACGACGGGAATCTCCTTCAAATCCTCCCAGTCTTTCTTACAGAGGTCACATCTCCCCATGTTGGGCCGATAACCGAAGAGGGAGAGCATCCGGATTTCGAATATCCTTAATTGTTCCTCCTGGAATTTCATCTCTTCAAGGTTCGATAAGAAGGAGAGAAGGAGTTCAAAGGCTTCTCGGTTCGCTTCCCGTTCTCCGGCCATCTCGTTCACAAGTTCCAGATAATAGTTCCCGTAAAGGATCTTCTCGAGGTCCTCTTTGATCTTTGGAAAAGAGTGGAGAATATCACAACTCTCAGCCCTCACCAACCCCAGCCCTTCCTTATCGAAAAAGAAGAGACGAAGATGAGAAAAGAGGCCAAGGGCGTTTTGAAATCGCTTCTTGCTCCTCCTCGCCCCCTTCGCTATTCCCTTCAGCTTTCCAAAATCCTTGGTAAAGAAGGTGATGATTTTATCGGACTCACCGTAGTTGAGAGAGCGGATGACAATGGCATGGGTCGTGAAAAGAGGCATGAGAGATCCAAATTAAATCCAAGTGTCAGGCGAAGCGTCCTTTAGGGACCGATACGAAACAGACCTCCAAAGACGAGAAAAGTTCAAATGTCAAAATCCAAATGCCAAATAAATGTCAAATTTCAAAAAGGGATTCTGAAACGAGTTCAGAATGATGTCCTTGTCATGCCGAATTTGTTTCGGCATCTCATTTGAGCTTTGGGCCTTATTTGGACTTGGAGCTTTGGCATTTGGCATTTTGATACTATATTTTGACCAAACTATTTTATGTTGGATCCCTTTCTACCCGATGCTGGGGCAGAGGGTTCCTGCATCTTGATGACTTCTGTTCCGGGTGGGATGGCAAATTGGAAGAAGGTGTTGGAGAGCCCCACATTGGTTTTGATATCGATAAAACGGGTTCGAGTCAAATTCCCCAATCCGTCAAAGACATCAGCTTGAAGGACGGTATAAGTCCTTTTATCCACCGTCAAAATCAACTTTGAAAAAGTAGCCAGGGGTTCCTTCGGAGTCAACTCAACGACATAGTTAGCCTCCTTTTGAGAAACGGATTCTTTCAGATTGACAAGGTTAAAGTCCCGGCCGAGATTTCCTTCTCCAGACAAGAAGGCCAGCGGTGTTTTCTCTTTGAGAACCCTTGAGACATCGGAAAGGAGAACCTGCTTTTCCTCGGGCTGATAGTACCAAAGGCTGTGACCATCCGAAATAAGCTTCTGGTTTGGAACAGCATAGTCCCACCGCATCATCCCTTTCTTCTTAAAATAGACTTTTCCTTCTCCTCGGTTGGGCTGTTTCATCCCCTTGCCGAAATGCTCCTGAATAAAATTGGCTTCACTGTCGTCTGTCTTTTCATATCGGCTCTGGATTTCGTTCAGTACCTCTTGACCGGTTGTGCAAAAGGCCGCTGGATTGAAAAACAGATGGAATAGCATCAGCGCAGCAAAGGCCAATAGAGATATTTTTTTCATTCCCGTCACCCTCTCGTGTTCCCACGTAATAACGATGAACGATAAACCATGAACCATGGGCAGTTTGTTGTTCATCGTCCATCCTACATCGTTCAAGGTTCAATCTTTTTAACCAGGACCTCTCTGGGCTTGACCCCGTCGGAAGGTCCCACTACTCCTTCTACCTCCATCTTTTCGACGATGCGGGCCGCCCGGTTGTAACCGATCCGAAATCTCCTCTGGATGAGGGAGATGGAGGCCTGTCCGATCTCGGCGATAAAGGCGACGGCCTCATCGTATTTCTCGTCGTATTCATCCTCCCCTCCTCCTACCGCCTCTTTTTCTTTCTTTACCTCGGTGAGGACCGAAGGATCTAAATAGGAAGGCTTCTCCTGTTTTTTCAGGAATTCGACAATCCGTTTGATTTCGGCACTGGAGACGAAAGCGCCGTGAAGACGTGTCAGTTTCGAACTGCCCGGTGGGAGAAAGAGCATATCTCCGGCTCCCAGAAGGTGCTCTGCACCAATGGTGTCCAGGATGGTTCGGGAATCTACCTTGGAGGTGACCTGAAAGGAAATCCGTGCAGGAAAGTTTGCTTTAATGATCCCGGTGAGCACATCGACGGAAGGTCGTTGGGTCGCCAACAAAAGATGGATGCCCACTGCCCGTGCCATCTGGGCGAGTCGTGTGATCGATTCCTCCACATCCTTCGATGAGATCATCATCAAATCCGCCAGCTCATCGATCACCACCACAATGTAGGGGATCCTCTCCATAGGCTCCATGACCTTTTCTTCATCTCCCTCTAAGACCTCGCCCCTCCGCTTATAAACCTTCCCTTTCTCTTTCAGCTCCTTCTCCATCCGCTGATGGTAATGCTCAATATTTCTAACCCCCTTTTCAGCTAAAACCGTATACCTCCGTTCCATCTCTTCCACCAGCCATCTCAGGGCCGCCGCTGCTTTTTTCGGGTTGGTCACGACCGGAAGGAGCAAATGCGGGATCCCTTCGTAATCGGACAGCTCCAGCATCTTCGGATCAATCATGAGGAAGCGGACCTCTTCTGGGGTGGCCTTGAAGAGGATGCTGCAGATCATCGCATTGATGGAAACACTCTTCCCGGAACCTGTTGATCCGGCAACCAGAAGATGGGGCATTCTTGCAAGATCCACGACAAAGGGCTCCCCTGAAATATCTTTTCCGAGCCCAAAAGAGAGTTTTGACTTGAACGTTCGAAAGGGATTGGAATCGATGATCTCTTTGAGGTAGACGGTCTCCCGGTTGGTGTTCGGAACTTCAATACCCACAACCGATTTGCCGGGGATCGGGGCGACGATCCGAATGGACAGAGCGCTTAATGCCAGGGCCAGGTCATCTGCTAAGTTGACAATCCGGCTGACTTTCACTCCAGGAGCCGGCTCGAATTCATAGACGGTAATCACCGGACCGGGCCTCACCTCGACGACTTTTCCCTCGACGCCATAATCCAGAAGTTTTTTCTCCAAAATACGGGAGTTCATGATCAAGCTCTCCCGGTCAATCTTCTGTCTTTTCTCCAACTCGGCTTCAAGCAAAGAGATGGGAGGAAGCTGGAAGGCTTTTGAGGGCTCTAAGAATTCGAACACCTCCTGTTTCAGCACCTCCTCTTTTTTCGGTGGAGGGGATGGCTTTTCTACGACGACGGTGGGGAGTACCTCCACGGATTCCCTTTTCTCCTGCTTTTGCTTCACCAATTTCTTTTCCCTCTCCGCCCCCTCTTTTCTAACCATCTTGAGCGTACTGATCTTCTCGATCAGTTTTTGAACAGCCGCTCCCAGATGCTGGACGAGAGAGATAAAGGAGATCCCCGTCCCCAGAACGAATGAAAGGATCAGGATCACCAATAAAAGGACGGTCGTCCCTGGACGATTGAAATACCGGACAAGATTTCTTGAAAAAATCTCTCCGATAAACCCTCCCATCAAGAGGTCCTGATCATAAATGCGGATGGGGCTCAACCATAAACCAAAGAAGGAAGAAGTGGCGATGAGGATCACCACCCAGCCCGCTATCTTCACAGACAGGTATTTCCACTCCCACCTGAAAATGAAGCTTAGGGCAAAAACGACTAGGGCAAAGGAGATCAGAAAAGAAGGAAAGCCAAACCCTTGGAAGAGAAGGCCCGAGAGATAGGCTCCTACAGACCCCATCCAATTATCAACCTCCTTGACCTTCGAAGAGGTGTAGGAAAAGAAAGAGGGATCCATGGGGTGATAAGAGACCAAGCTGAGGAAGAGGAAGACCGCCACGGCGATAAGCAAAATTCCTATGATCTCATGCTTTAATTTCTCTTTGACGGAATCCTCTATCACGGTTTCTCCTCACTCTAAATATCCCGCCAAGGGAGGGAAGTTGTGAAAAAATTGTCCCTCCGTGCGAAGGGCGGGCGAGGATGTCGAGAAAGTTTTACAGCGGCACCTCCTCACGTCGACTCCTTACAATTAAAAACTTTAACCCACATTGACCACCTACAGGCTTTTGTTAGCTTTACCCTCTCAAGGAACCGCATTTGTAAAACTTTAGAGATATTCTTGACCGCCCGCCTCACTGAATTTTTCCACAGCTTCGGGGATATCAAGGAGTTGTCATTCCTGAGAGATCGACCTAAAATTTTTGGAGATCGTTTCTCTCACCTTCTTCATCAACAACTCTCTGTCCTTCAAAGCACTATTCTCCGTCTCGATGGGATGTGCTACCAAGATCCGAATCTCTCCGGAGGTGGCGGTAAATTTATCCTTTGGCATGATGGCCCGGCTCCCGCTGATCGCAACGGGAACAATAGGAACCTTTGACTTAATCGCCAGGGTGAACCCTCCCTTTTTAAAAGGTTGTATCGAACCATCCGGACTTCTCGAACCCTCGGGGAAGATGACCACTGACATCCCATCTCGAATCTTCTGAGCCGCCTCGTTCATGGCCTCCACGGTATCCCGGGTTCCTCCCCGATCAATACTAATGTAGCCTACAGCGGCCATTGTCCAGCCGAAAAAAGGAATGGAAAAGAGCTCTTTCTTAGCCAACCATTTAAACTGATACGGAAGATGTCCCAGCAGGGCGAAGATATCATAACTTCCCTGGTGGTTTGACATAAAGATATAGGGGCCCTTTCCATTCAGATGCCCCATTCCTTCTATCCTGACCTTCACCCCGTTGGCCAGAAGAGCCACTTTTCCCCAGAGCTTTGCATAATAATGACCCACCTTTCCCTTTCGGTCAAATGGATAGGTGATGAGAACAAAGACCCCCAGGACCAACGTGGCGACGACAATACAAGACCAAACATAAATTGTCCGGATCATAACATGAAATGAAATGCCAAATGCTAAAGTTCAAATTTCAAATCAAATCCAAAACTCACATGTCAAAATAATTTGAAATTTAAACTTTGACATTCATTTGACATTTGGATTTTGAACTTTGGTATTCCCTTTTAAACTCAGATCCTCTTTTCTAACTCCTTAAGGATGGCCCCCACTTCCTCTTTGATTTTTTCATCAATGTCATAGGGAGATTTTCCCTCCCTGTCCGCTTGAAGAATCTTAGGATTAAAACTCATGTGGCCTAAGACGGGGAAATCGGAGAGTTGTTCCTCAATGAATCGTCTGTCCTCCTCGGAGGTGACCTTATTTCCGACAATCATCGTGTTTTTGATTTTTAAATCCTCACCCAATTTCTTGATCTGTCTTGCCGTATTCATGGCCCTCTGTCCCGGTTCCACGACGATGACGAGGGCATCCACGTATCCGGTGCTCCCTCTTCCAAGGTGCTCCAAACCTGCCTCCATGTCAATGATCAGGGCTTCTTCCCGTTGGACCAGAAGATGACGAACCAGATTCTTCAGGAGAACATTTTCAGGACAAAAGCATCCTCCACCCCCCTGGGGGATACAGCCTAAGAGAAGAAGTTTGACCCCTTGGTAACTCACTCCCATGTCGTCAGGAAGGTCATCCACCTTTGGATTAAGTTTGAACATCGTCCCGTAACTTCCTTTCTTTGCACCAGTCCTCTCCTCAATCATTGAAGTCATTGAGGCAATGGGTGAGAGTTTGGCGAGAGCTTCTTTCGGAAGGCCGATGGCCGAAGCTAAGTTCGAATCGGGGTCGGCATCAATGGCAAGGACCTTGCGGCCCCGATGTGCCAGGATTCTTGCCATGACTCCCGCAAGCGTCGTTTTCCCAACCCCACCCTTCCCTGAAATGGCGATTTTCATTTCATCCTCCGGCACTTATCATAATCAAAAAATGATCAAATGTCTATTATAGCGAATAGCTTAGTTTTTTTACCTTGATTCCCACCCAAAGACAAATTGACAAAGGTGTGTTGATCATCAATAATATTAAGTCTTAAACAGGAAAAGGCAATGAAGCTGAATAAAAAGGCTTTGGCTGTTCTCAGCGCTGGCCATCTCGTCACAGATGTCAATCAAGGTGCCTTGCCTGCTCTCCTTCCTTTTTTTAAAGAAGCTTTGAACCTTTCCTACACAATGTCAGGCGTAATCGTTTTGTCTGCTAATCTGGCCTCTTCGATCATCCAGCCTGCATTCGGACACCTCTCCGACAGGCGACCCATCGGATGGTTCCTCCCCTTGGCACCTTTCATCGCCTGTTTGGGGTTATCTATCACCGGATTCGTTTCTCATTACTCTCTCCTTCTCCTGTGTGTCGTTCTGACCGGTATCGGCATTGCAAGTTTCCACCCGGAAGGATTCAAGACGGCCTATTTTTTTACTGGCGATAAAAAGGTGACAGGGATGTCAATTTTCGCGGTAGGCGGAAACTTGGGGATTGCCCTTGGCCCGATGGTGGCTATGACACTCGTTACATCCTTCGGCCTCAAGGGAACGATAGGCTTGATCCTACCCGGGATTCTAATTGCCATCATCCTGCTTTTCAACATGTCCATGCTTTCCACTACCGTTGAGTCCGCCCACAAGGAGGCG
The DNA here is from genome assembly GCA_049684675.1 of Thermodesulfobacteriota bacterium. GTDB lineage: Bacteria > Desulfobacterota > BSN033 > BSN033 > UBA1163 > UBA1163. Next base: position 12,734 of record JBAVGF010000247.1, read on the forward strand.
AAGAAGGAGGTGAGGAGACCTCTTACAAGAGACCAAAAGAGGTCGTTCTCCCTTCTCGTCAGCATCGGTACTTTAAGAGCATGGACCCAATTTGGAATGGCGACCTACATCCCTTTTTATTACATCAATTACTTAAAAGGGAATCCTTTGTATGCAGGGAAGCTGGTTTCAACTTTCCTGTTAGCAGGGGCTCTGGGAACACTCCTCGGTGCCCCCCTGGCAGATCGGTGGGGCCACAAAAAATTCCTGTCAATCACGTTGGCCCTGTCATCTCCTCTTCTTCTTCTTTTCTACTATAGCAGCGGTCCAATGATTTTCGTCTTTTTGGGGATTTCGGGGATGGTGTTAATTTCCACATTCGCCCTTACGACCGTGATGGGCCAGGCACTCCTTCCTCAACATCTGGGAATGGCGTCAGGGATGATGGTTGGTTTTACCATGAGTGCGGGAGGACTGGGAGTTACCCTGCTGGGAATGATTGCGGATACCTGGGGAGTCCCCATGGCGATAAAATCGATCTTTGTGTTACCTTTGATCGCATTTGTTCTCAGTCTGTTGGTAAAGTATCCTCTTGAAAAAACATGACAGGTGAGCGATGAGCACAATTCTGGTGACGGGTGGAGCAGGATTTATTGGTTCACACCTTTGCGAACGTCTTTTAAGCGATGGGGCCAGGGTGATTTGTCTGGACAACTTCGACACCTTTTATGATCCCAAGATAAAAATAAAAAATGCAGGGGGTATCGCAAAGAAATTTCCAGATCTGTTTGATCTCGTCACAGGGGATATTCGAAACCCCGAACATCTTAAAGGGATCTTTCAAAAAGACAAGGTCGATTTCGTCGTTCACCTAGCTGCCAGGGCTGGAGTGAGACCGTCTATTGCCGAACCCCTTCTCTACGAGGATGTGAACATCCGTGGGACAGTCGTCCTTCTGGAAGCTTGTAAAGAACACGGAATCAAAAACTTCATTTTCGCCTCCTCTTCTTCAGTCTATGGAGAAAAGCAAAGGGTGCCGTTCACGGAAGAGGACCTCGATATCCAACCGATCTCCCCTTACGGAGCCACCAAACGGGCTGGTGAACTCCTCTGCTATTCTTACCACCACCTCTATGGGATGAATGTCGCTTGCCTCCGAATCTTCACGGCCTACGGCCCGAGACAGAGGCCGGAGATGGCGATCCATAAATTCACTCGCTTGATTGACCGGGGTGAAAAAATCCCAATTTATGGGGACGGTTCTTCCCGGAGGGATTACACCTATATCGGTGACTTGATCGATGGGATCCTCGGCGTCATTGGCCACCATAAAGGGTTTGAGATCTATAACCTCGGAGAATCCCAGACCACTTCTTTAAAAGAATTGATCCGACTGGTTGAAGAAACCTTCGGCAAGAGGGCAAATATCGAGACGATGGAGTTCCAGCCCGGCGATGTTTCCGTGACCTATGCTGATATCACCAAGGCAAAACGAATGTTGAAATATCATCCTAAGGTGAAGATGAAGGAGGGTATTCAGCGATTCGTAGAATGGTATAAGAGAGCGAAGGATTGACCGGGAAAGGGAGTTCCCAGAGATGAAGTAGAGTGTGATCCTATAGTTTTTCAGAAAAAATCGTGAGTTCCCTGGACACCCCCTTTATCAAATCTACGATAGCAATATATGAGTACGATGCTTTAGGCATGCACACACCCGTAATCAATCTAATCTGATGCGTAGCGACATAGTCGCCTGCCCTCTCTGAGAGATTTTCCATCCCCGTCCTGATATGCATCTTCAAATGGGGATTTCTGGTAAGAATGTAATCTGTTGCATCCTCAAATTGGGTCTGCATAAGCGTATAAAGTCCCTTGATTTCGTCAATGGCTTTATCAGTAAACAGAAGATTTGATTCTATTTTCCTCTTCTTTTCATTGATGAGGTTTCGGATAATTCCAGCCATTAATTGGAGATTCGGCAGTAAATTCAGATACTTTTTTTCAACTTCATCTTTTGTTTCCTTTTTAACGAGGCCTTCGGTAAATAAAAGGTTTGATGTTAGTATCCTCGTAAGTTTTGTCTCAGCCTCCGTGAGGGTCGTCTGGTTTCCTGTCAAGAACCCTTCTTTTGCACTTTCCAGAACCAACAACATTTCCTTGAACATTACATGTAGCCTTTGATTTAATTCTATTTCTTCCATTTCGTCTCTCCGGGGTGGGGATTGTGTTTGAAACTCATGTTAAATATCTTATTTAAAAGATATCATATTCCTAGCCCAATTTCCAATCCTTAAGGCTCTGATTATTAGCTGGAACGGCGAAAGTCTCCTTAATATGCCTGGCTCTAAAGGGGGAATTTCCCTCGGCAATTTACCTGTATTGTTGATTTCCGTTTGAAATGTTGTATTACGGAACAAAAATGTAAAATCACACTTTCAGGAAGGAGGATTGACTTTGGAAGGATTAAATTGGAATTGGGCAGAACAAACAGCGAATTAAAAAATCAAAGGTTGGACCTCCCGTACAGACTTTCGAGCCTTGATCTTGTGATGGGTGAATTATGAAACCATTACTTTCCTCAACTGTCCACATGAGTTTTGCCTCTGCACTTTCCTCCAGGCCAAAGCCTCGGACTGTTTTACCCTTTGCTCTGTCATTCCCCAGGCATTGGCAATCTCCCCTGCAGTCCACGGTTCATTGATCAAACAAGAGCAGTTTCCTATTTCAAGTGCCTTGTCTGTTATGTGGATTTTATCTAAGTTGAGCCTCAATCCTTCCCAGAACAGGTTGTGGGGACATTTGTAATTCATACAGGGTTCAGAATTACTCCATCTTCTGCACATAATTCAGCCTTCCTCAGCGATAGGTGGGAAACTTGTTCTCTTTTCAAAATTAACTGAGTCGACCGTTACAAATGACATGACCTTGTTCATTTCAAGAACCCTCTCCGCTCTGAGATAAATCAGGACATTCATCATATCTTGACTTCCGGCTACAAATTCCTGTACGTTCCACCGACCAAATTGTTCTATCCACTGCAGTAGCTCTACACCTGTTAACATGGTGTACCTCCTATCCTAATCAAGAAACTTATTTTCCAGTCTGCCGATTAGGCTGAATATGTTTATCAACGCTTTTAGGTATAGCAATCTGAATGAAAACCAATTGATTCTAAGATGCTGTATCCCTAACATTAATTCTTTACTGAATACCATGGTTCAAATCTCATCCAATTAAATTTGCTTAGACTCTCTTAAGCAAGCAATAATCCTTATGAGAAAAATGATCCATTGAATTGATGCAATTGGGTAATCACTCATAAGGAATATTCCTTAAAATAAAAACCGGATTACCGCTTTGATAAAGCCATGGTAATCCGGTTCCTAGAGCTCACCTGCAACTTCGGCAACCCGGCTATCCCAGTAGGACCCGTGGCTTTCCGTCCCACGATCGCTCGTGGTTTGGCTTTATCAATTATGTATGGTTCAACATATTGCTGTCATATTAAAATAGCAATTTCAATGCCAAGAACAATTAATTCGTATAACAGTTTGATATTTAATGGTTTCCAGAAAAATAGAATTTCACAGCAATAAGATTTATGACGTTTTTTTGACTGTCCTATGCAATCGTAGGCTTAGAAAATGGCGAGTTACCGAAAATATCTCATTGGCTGTATCTACCGTTTCCAGTTTCGTCCCCGTTTAGGTTCGCTGAGGCCTTCTCCATCCCTTGCCACCTCAGTGGGGTAGAAAAATGGCCTATTTTTTTCTTAGGAAATTCTTGATTATCAGTTATACTCCTCATACTGATGTCGAAATTCACTCTTGAGGACTACAGGAAGTACTTAACGCGGCACCGATGGCTTTTTCGTGTATTGCCGGCAGTCTCAAAAGAAGGTTTTTCGATCACCGCTTCATAGAAAAACGACGGAGACTAAGATATAGCGGGCGCAGCCGGTTGTACATCTTAAGATAGACCTGATGATAAAGCTCGTCGTAGATTTGGTAAGTTTTCGGGTCGGGCTCGAACCTTTCGCCCATGTGCGTCATCTCGACTGCCGCAGTCTTGAAATCGGCGTGAATGTTAACACCCACTGCAGCATCCATGGCTGCCCCCAGTCCTGAAGCCTCGTAAAGAAGCGGCCGGGAAGCGGTCATACCGAAGACATCCGCAGTCAACTGCATGGCAGCATTGCTCTGGCTGCCTCCCCCGGCAACCCTCAGGTCCGTAATAGGAACCCGGCTCCGCTTTTCGGTGCGTTCCTTCCCCTCTCTTAGAGCATAGGCCAGCCCTTCCAAGATGGCGCGGTACACATGCGCCCGGGTGTGCACTTCACTAAATCCAATGATGGCCCCACGCGCCTCAGGCCCAGGGTGGCGAAGCCCGGGAGACCAGTATGGCTGCAGTACCAGTCCCTGCGATCCCGGCGGCACAATCTGCACCAACTCGTCAAATAACACCTCCGGTTCCACACCACGCTCCGTGGCGATCCTTACCTCGCGTAGGCCGAACTCATGCTTGAACCAGCTTATCATCCAATAGCCGCGGTAGATCTCAAGTTCCAGGTTATAGAGTCCCGGCTCCGCGGCGGGGTAAGGTGGGATGAGGGGGATCACTTCGACATATTTGCTGTGAGTGGTGTTAATCGCTGCGGTGGTGCCATAGCTGAGGCAGGCGACATTCGGCTCCAGTGCGCCCGATCCGAGCACTTCGCAGGCTTTATCGGCGGCGGCGGCTACCAGAGGCAACCCTTCAGGGATGCCGGTGGCTTCTGATGCCTGGCGGGTTATTTGGCCGAGCAGTTGTCCCTGAGGTATCAGATCGGGCAGCAACCTCGGGTCCATGGGTACAGCCTTCCACTTCCAGTCCCATTTGGCTGCCCAGCGCTGGCCCTTGTAGTCGAAAGGAATATAACCCACCTGACAGCCTACTGAGTCTACGAACCTGTTTGTCAGCAGGAAAGTGAGATACCCGGAAAGCAGCAGATATTTATAAGTTTTCTTCCATATTTCTGGCTGGTTAATGCTTATCCAGTTTGCCTCGGCTTCTGCTTGGAGATATGCTACAGTCTCGCTCGCTCCCATGAGCGCAAACGCCAGACCCCATAACCCACCGAGGCGAGGCAGTCCTTCGGTGCGGCGCTGGTCCAGCCAGATGATTGCCGGCCGCAGCGGCTCTCCATTCCGGTCAACGTTGATTACTGTAGCACGCTGGGTGGTGAGCGCGACGGCAGCAATGCTATCCTTCAAGACGCCCGGCTGCTGCCATAAGCCCTGGCAAGCATGACAGACGGCATTCCAGAATGCTTGCGGCTTTTGTTCGGCCAGTCCAGGGGCATCTGAATAATATGGCTCGATAGGAACGCGCTGCTTGGCGATCAACTTCCCTCGCGGATCGAATAGCAAAGCCCGCACGCTCTGGGTGCCGTTGTCTATTGCCAGCAAATTCTCAGCCATTTCTGTCTTCACCTCTTATAGTAAACGCTTATCAAAATAGTCAGTTCCCTAACACTTTGGCGCTTTTTAAGATCGCATCCACACGACAGTAGTTCCGGCCAAGGACGGGGCTGGAAAAGTTTTAGAGCGGAAACCTTGTAATAGATCATTCAGATCGCTCCAAGAGTATTGAAGCAATCTGTTCAGCTTCTCTATTTGAATACGATAAAATATAAAAGACCGCATTCTAAAACTTTGGAAGTCCCGCCCTTGGCCGGAACGAGGGATCAATTCCACGCCATTCCAAAAAGCTAAAGCGCCATCATATTCTCAATCCCCAGCGCTTCTTTTTCTGCTCCTCGGTCATATCCAGCGCCAAAGTTCCCCCTGGATTCATAATTTGATTCGGGTCAAAATGGTCGCGCAGCACGCGGACCACATCGACCCATCCATCGCCCACCTGTTCTTTGAACCAGGGTGCAGTCTGCTTCCCGATCCCATGATGATGGCTCACTGCTGCACCCGCCTTCAGAATAGCTTCCAGAACGCCGTACTGCAGGGTAATGTACTCGTTGATATCTTCAATCCTGGCGACAAAGATGAAATAGAGGTTGGCGCCCTGGGGGTAGGCGTGCGACAGATGGGTCATACAAACGGTATGAGGGCGGCGCTTAACAAAAGACCGCACTTTTTCGTGTACCTCAGCCATTTGTGACCAGGTGACGGTGCACTCCAGGGTGTCGATCATGATGCCGTAGTCCATGAGATCCTCGCGCATGAAGGGGTCGGTGAAACGGCTCCGTTCCCATGCCTGCGCGACCCTGAAAGGTGTAAGCGTGAAGGCACGGTATCTTTTGCATATTTGTCTGACTTTCTTGACTACTAAGCGAGTGAAATCTGAATCGCCGTCAGCAGTCCCCAGCAGCAAACAGCGCTCCATGGGCTGATAGCCGAGCCAGCGCAGCAGGGTATCAGCAGGGGTTCCATGAACGTGGTAAGTACGCATGGCCACATCCGTCTCTTCCTGATCAGAAAGGCGGAAAATCGAAGGATAACCGAATTCGGCCTGCATGATCTCGCGGCAGGCATTGCGGGCATCTTCCCAGTTTTTGAACAGGTAGCTGAAGCGTCGGGTATTCTCCGGAGTATACCGGCACACCTTCAGGGTGACGTTCATCAGGACACCGAAGGTGCCTTCGCTCCCGATCATGATTTGGTCGAAATCCGGGCCGGTAGCGCTCCGGGGGTATTCGGGCGTTTTAAATACGCCGACGGGGGTCACATATTCCTGGGCGATCACCATGTCCTCAATCTTGCCATAGTAAGTGGAGTTCTGGCCGGCGCCGCGCGTCACCACCCAGCCACCCACGCTGGAATAGCCGAAGGATTGGGGAAAGTGTCCGCACGTATAGCGCCTTCTGGCTGCGAGCGTCTTTGGAGCGTTGTTCAGGATACGCTCCAGCCCGGGGCCCCATATGCCTGCTTGTACGGTGACTGTCTGGTTCGCCTCATTGAACGCCACGACCTTATTCAAGTGGACACTCACATCGAGGCTGACTCCTCCCTTGACTGCCTCCTTGCCGCGGGTGACGGATGAGCCACCGCCGTTCACATAGACGGGGATTCGATGTCCATGACAGTAGCCCACAATTGCTTCCAGATCCTGCTGACTCCGCGGACAAAGAACCGTGTCGGCGATGTTCTCCACAACCTTGTGACGTAAGCGCAGAGCATCGATCATGCCTGCGCCGTAAGAGGCGCGGGTGCGGCTGTAGGTATCCGTAAAAAGATTTTCTTCCCCGACAATCTGGCGCAGTGCTTTAATATGTTCTTCCGCCAGTCTTGGCAGAATTTCGATATCGAATGGCTCCATGGAAAGTTTGGGCTTTTTAAAATCTTCATCGGTCATGCCGAGGGCTTCTTTTAACAGCCTGAAGAGGCCGCGATTGGGATGCTTAAAGCCCCTTGGATCGCCGTATTTGATCAAGCTCCGGTAGGACTTCGGTGGAGCCTCTTGCTCGCACCACTGAGGGTAAAACTCGTCCTTTTTTGCCATCTTCACCTCCCGGAAGCAACCCGCCTCCTTTAGCTACGGCATGCCATCGCATTTGATCAACTCGCAAAACCGCTCCGAATCCCCCGCATCCCCCTTTGCTAACTGTGGCGCAATGGGGAGTAGTTGCAGAAATCCTGAAAAACGGGACAGACAGACGGGTGAGAAAGCTTTAGAGCGCAACCTTTAACCGTGAGACTCGGGGCCTTCAAAGCCATGAAAGAGTGAACTTTCTTGTGACAACGAGAATGACCGCTATCTTAAACGTGCGCATTCTAAAGCTTTAGAATCCGCGTGCTTGTCCGGTTTTACCTACTTTCATTCGATTACGGTGCAGCCCCTAAAGGGGGGACGCCGGCTCTTATCCTGGCTTCGGACTGTAATACCTTTGCCAGGTCTGTAGGTACGCGGTTTCCTCTTGTTGCCAGCGCTCATCGCTCCATCCCAGTTCAGGCTGGACGATGGAACGGATACGCCCAAGAAGGTCACTGGCGCCACGGGGTAAAAGTAGACCTAGGCGTACCCTTCGCAGAAGCAAGTCGTCCAGGTGCTCTACACCCTCCTCGCGTGCCGCCCAGCGCAGTTCGGCCCATATGTTGGGAAGCTGTTCGATTGGCTCCAACTCACCTTGCTTAGCCGCCGCCAGAAGCCGGGCGGTCTCGTTTCCGTGGCGGCCTGCCAAGTAAGCAATGGCCAATGGCTCGAGGGAGAATGACGAGAGGTCAGGCAGTGGATCAAAGATGCGTTCGCCGGTGGCCGTCTCGGGCTTACCAAGTCGTGCCAGCACCCTGTCCATTGTTTGCCGGGACATGACGCGAAAAGTGGTATATTTACCTCCGGTGATAGTGATCAGGCCGTTCTCTTCCCACAGGGCATGGGCGCGCGACTCTTTGGAGGGAGTGGCCGCGCCAGTATGAATTACCGGGCGGAGGCCTGAGAAGGATGACACAATATCCTTTTCAGTTAAACCGAGGCCTGGGAACATGAACGAAAGCGCTTCTATTATGTAGTGGATCTCCTCCTCGGCGGCGAACGGTTCAAGGTACCTCTTATCAAGTCCAGGATCGTGGTCAATATCGGTGGTGCCGATGATGGTAGTTCCTTCCCAGGGTATGACGAACATGGCGCGGCCGTCTCGCGGATGGAAGAGGGTCAGCGCCTGGTCGACAGGAAGCTTGGTTCGTCCAAATACAAGATGGCTTCCGCGCAGCCTGCGCAATCGCGCGGGGTGTCCTAACTGGTTACGAACCTCATCGGACCAGGCCCCGGAGGCATTAACCACCACCTTTGCTTTCACCTCGACGGTATTTCTACCTGGAGATGCCCTATCTCTAAGCAGAGCCCCGCAAACCTGGCCATCAACGGTTCTTAATAGTCTCTCTGCCCTGGTGTAGTTTAGTGCTACACCACCTGCCTGGACTGCCTCACGCAAAACGCGCAATAAAACGCGGGCGTCGTCCATGGCCCCGTCGTAGTACTGGAAACCTCCAATGAGTCCGTCCGCATTCAGGAATGGGCAGGCTTCCAGCAGTTTGACCGGGCTGTACCTGTGGTGGTTCCACTTCGGCGCCAGCAGATCATAAATCATCACGCCCAAACCGAGCTTCCAGGAAGGGAAATGATAGCGGTCGAAGTTTGGCAGCAGGAAGCTGAGGGGAGTGACCAGATTCGGCGCTTCACGCAGTATCCATTCCCTCTCGCGCACGGATTCCTTGGTGATGTTTATCTGCTTGTTACGGAGGTAGCGGAAGCCGCCGTGGATCAATTTAGAAGAACGGCTGGAAGTGCCGGAAGCAAAGTCGTTTGCTTCAACCAGCAGAACCTTCAGCCCTGCCGCCACCGCCTGGCGGAGCACTCCTGCACCAGTGATACCACCCCCAATAATAATCAGATCCCAAGGTTGATCGATCCCGGACCAGATATGATCGCGCCACCCTTTGTGCCACATCGAAGACTCCTTTCAAAAAAGCACTGCCTTTGATTGCGAAGAAGCTCAACGCCCTAAAGGGCGGGGGCTTCCCGGTGAGGTAGTTTTCCCTTTATATTGTGCCTCTCGAGCCTACCCTAAACGGCTGGGCTTGCGGGGCACATACCGGTCAACCTCTATGCAGAACTCCTCGATGTCCAATCCTTACTCCAAATAAAGAAAAGAAAATGTATTCGTGTTAGACAGTGGGTTTAGCTTATTCCTGTAAACCCAGATTGTCAATCATATAAGCCGTAAGGATGATGCCCTATGCCTCCCTACTTCGATCACACTCCCCTCTTCTTTGATTCCGTCAGACTGATCAGCGCAGGCAGGGTAGGGAAAGAAGGAGAGATGGCGATACTTGATGGAATTTCTTTCTTTGTCAAAGGGAAAAACTTTGAGGGGAATCATTAACGTTCATCCCATGCTTGCCGATCATGTTGAACCACCTTTGCTCAAGCATCCTTTCGAATAACTCTCGCCAAGCGAGGGCTCAGTTTCGAATGTGGTGTATTAAATCGGGAATAGAATCTCAATGGGAATTGGAAGGGTGGTCGCTAAATTGCGGCGCTACACATTGAGCTAAATTTGGCAATCGGAGCCTCTTGGACTTTGGCGATAACACCTACAATCCTTCAAGTGCAAGTTGATCTGGGAGTTGAGGATTGCCGATCGAAATGTGGAAATAAAAAAACAGAGCCACTATTAACTCTACCTTTGCCCTAAGGTTTAGGAAGAATTTGCATTTAAATTTCTCGACTGAGTTATGAAAAATGGAGCTTGCCGGAAAGTTTTTCCTGTATTTTTGTCTATCTCTAACTGAAGGATGAAAATACCGCTAATGTCTATCCTTTTACCAAGAAATTTCCTCCCCCAATCAATAATTGATCCCTCGGTTATTCTCGCTGGATTCTTCCTTCTTTCTGGTAATACCCCAATTAGCTGGTATCCCTTTATTGAGTCATGCCAGTAGATTTCATAAGTTACCATATCTGAAATTCCCCCCGAAAATTACATATTGATTAATTTTTTTAACTTCCTACATTAAATCTTGTCTCATTCATGATCGTCACCAATTTGTTTCAAGCTTCCTTTTTGAAAATCTGGAGTCTAATATTTCATATAGGCTAATTAATCCCTTCTCTAAAGCATAATCGAGTACAGACGTTATGCTTCGAGCATTCAACTTCCTCATGATCCTAATCTGGGTTTCCCTAATCGTTTTTTGACTGATATAAAGCCTATCCCCAATCTCTTCATTCTTATAACCCTCTGCAAAGAGTTTTAGTATTGCTCGTTCACGTGGAGTAAGAATTATGGGATCTACTTTTGACTGCCTTTGCTTCATCTGAATCATCCTTCTTACTCGATCAAGCCTAACCTAATATTCATTTTTACTTAATAAATGCCTCCTAAATCCTATTGCTCTTTGTTCAGCGTCCCGTTTCGATTGGAATAACGGGTGGCCTCCCTTCCTAAGATGAGGATAGTTTTTTCAATTGTATTTGCCACCCTAAGGGCCCAGTCCTTCCCAATTCTTTTTTTGAGCCAATAATAGAAACAAAGATTTTTATTAATCAAAAACCCCCTCATTATATTTAAAGAATACAAGTTTTATGCCAAGGATAGATTTTTACAGGAGTTTACTTTTTTTAACAGGAATGTATTCAAATTTATTGGGCGCTTTTAATAAGAAGGAAATAGTTTTCCTTTTTTCTCCTAATTCGTTTCTACATTCTTTTTTGCGAAAAAACAGGGGGCAACACTAAAAAGTGTAAAAGGTGTCTGGCCTTCTGTTGATTTGCATTTGGAATATTGTATTGACTAATAGGATCTAAGAATCACGAGGTCAGATTGAAATCTTCTAACTCAAAGGAGGGTTCAAGAATCACTCTTCCAGGAAGTAACATTCTCACCCGAGACACCTCAGCGTATTTCCCCTCCATCATAGTCATGACACAGTCCCGACGGGGGGAGGGACCCAATGGCTGTGCTCCGCTATCGACTATTTGCTATGTTTTGATTTATCTTTTCTTTTTCTTCTGGTTCCTCTCATAGATAATTCGCAATCCTTCGAGGGTCAGAAATTCATTGACCTCCTCAATGGTTTCTGATTCATCAGCAATAAGGCTTGCCATGCCTCCTGTCGCAATCACCTTCGGGTTCGATCTCACCTCTTTCTTCATTCTTCTGACAATCTCGTCGACGAGGCCTACATAACCGAAAAAGATACCAGACTGCATACTGTGAACGGTATTCTTTCCGATGACCTTTTTCGGTTTTACGATCTCTACCCGGGGCAGTTTGGAGGTCCTCTGGAACAATGCCTCTGCCGAAATTCCGATCCCTGGTGCGATGGCGCCGCCCATATATTCACCCCTGGGGGAGACGTAATCGAAAGTCGTCGCCGTTCCGAAATCCACCACGATCAAACTCTTCTTATGCCGCTCGTAGGCGGCGACAGCATTGACGATCCGGTCTGCTCCCACTTCCACCGGGTTCTCATAGGCGATGGCCATCCCCGTATCAACATCCGGTCCGACGATGAGCGGCTTGACATGAAAATATTTTTCAGCCATCCCCTGCAGCATGTCCAACACCGGAGGGACGACCGAGGAGATGATCAACCCCTCGAAATCCCCGATATTGAGCTGATCGAATTGGAACAGATCCCGAAACATGATTCCCCATTCATCAGCCGTCTTCCCCTTTTCCGTCCAGATCCGCCAATGATCGACCAGGACCTCGCCATCAAAAACTCCCAGGACTGTATTCGTATTCCCCACATCAATGACAAGCAGCATAGAATCCCCTTCTCCCCGATAAGGCCGGGGGAAATCCAAATTTCAAAGTTCGCACAAAGTGACGAACTAAAAGTGAGTCAATTCCAAATGAATGTCAAACTCCAAAATCAAAAGTTTTTGATATTTGAGCTTTGGATTTAATTTGAACTTGATTCACCTTCGGTTCATCACTTCGTGCGAGATTTGATACTTGACCATTTATTTTCGTACGAGACGTCTCCTGCCATCACTCTTTTCTGTTTTCCGTCCCCTGTTTCTAAGATCAAGGCTCCATCGGAATCCACATCGATGGCTGTGCCGACGAATGTCTTCCCGAAGGAAGTGACTTTGACTTCTCTCCCTTTGATGCAAGCCCGATCTCTCCAGGCTTTCAGAACAACGGCGCTGCCCTCTTCTAAGAAGATCGAATACCACCTTTCCAATTCCAGCAGAAGAGATTGGAGAAAACCCTTTCTTGAAACCGTCTGTCCCATTTCTATCTTTAACGAGGTGGCGACAGACAAGGTCTCTCTTAAAAACTTCTCCTCGTCCATATTGAGGTTAACGCCGATTCCGAGGATGACAAAATGGATTCGGTCCATTTCCGAATGGATCTCATTGAGGAGCCCTGCTACCTTTCGATCCCGGAGGAGGATATCATTGGGCCATTTGATTAAAGGCAGAAGCCCGGAAAACCTCCGGATGGCATCTGCCGTAGCGACGGCCGCCATCAGGGTGATGAGGGGAGCTTGATGAGGTGGAATTTTCGGCCTAAGGATGACCGAAAGATAAAGATTCAAAAAAGGAGGAGAGAACCATTGCCTTCCCAGCCTCCCCCTCCCTTTTTCCTGCGACTCCGAGATGACCACCTCCCCTTCCCCGGCACCGTTGAGCGCCAATTGATAGGCTTTAGAGTTCGTCGAATCAATGGTTTGAAAATGATGGATCGTCCTCCCCATCCATTTCGTCTTCAAAATGGGTTTGATCTCGGGTGGCGTGAGAAGATCAGGTGATTGAATCAAACGGTACCCCGATCGTGTCGAGGCCTCAATCTCATAGCCCGCCTCCCTGAGCTGTTTCATTCTCTTCCACACGGTCGTCCGGCTTACTTTCAGACGACGGCTGATCTCTTCACCCGAAAGAAAGGTTGAGGAACGGTCTCTAAGGAGTTGAAGGATCTCTTCATCCATCATTGATCCCTAAGGGTCCAAGGGGTCGAGGATTCCAGGATTCAAGGCACCTCTTAACCCGTCCCGTTTTTACGAAATCACTTTGTCATAACGGGAAAATTGCAAGGAGAAGGTCCCTCTTCCCTGGGTGAGGGATCTTAAATCGGTTGAGTAACCGAACATTCGAGTCAGTGGAGAGATGGCCTTGATCATGGTGACCCTGCCCCTTGGAGAAATCGCTTCGACAGAACTCTTTCTCGCCTTCAAATCCCCTACCACTTCCCCCATGAACTCTTCGGGAACAATAATATTGACCTCCATCATCGGTTCCATAAGAACGGGTTGGGCCTTTCGGCAACCCTCTCGCAAGGCATTGGAGGAAGCAACCTTGAGAGCAAGCATGGAGGGATGATCCGAATCAATATTCGCTTTTAATAAGGTGACTCGCAGATCGGTCATGGGATAACCCAAAATCACTCCTACCGTGGAGGACTCTCGAATTCCTTCTTCAACAGAGAGAATCCCTTCGGCTGGCAGGGTTCCCGCGGGAACTTCCGAATGAAACGCAATTCCCTTTCCCCGTCCGTTGGGTGAAATTCGTAAAAAGACCTCTGCAAAATGTTTGACCTCGTCCATCTCCTTCATAAATTTGGCTGATGCCTCTACCTCTTTTTCTATTGTCTCTCGATAAACGACCTGAGGCCTCCCCACATTCACTTCCAGGTGATATTCGGTCAGGAGGCGATTGACCAGCACATCCAGATGCAATTCCCCCATCCCCGAGAGGATGGTCTGACCCGTATCTTCATCCAGCTTGACAAGGAAGGTGGGGTCTTCTTCACTCAGCTTCACGAGCGATTCGCTCAGCTTTTCTTGATCCCTGTTTGTCCTGGGTTCCACGGCAATGGACATGACAGGTTTATAAAAGTCGATGGGCTCAAGAAGAATGGGACGGTTCCGATCGCAGAGGGTGTCTCCTGTGGTGGTCTCCTTCAATCCCATGACCGCAACCATATCCCCTGCCTTGGCCTCTTCCACCCGAGTGCGCTGGTGGGCGTGCATCTGAAAGATTCTTGAGATCTTCTCGCCCCTCTTCAAACGCGGGTTATAAACCTCCGTCCCCACTTTGAGCACACCGGAATAAATCCGGATATAGATCAATTTCCTGCCTTCGTCCATCATCACCTTGAAGGCCAAAGCGGCGAATGACTCTTCGTCCTTGGCCATTCTGATCTCCCTTTCTCCTGTCACGGGATTCGTCCCCTCCACCGGCGGGATGTCGAGGGGAGAAGGAAGGTAGTCCACAATGGCATCGAGGAGGGGTTGAATCCCCTGATTTCTTAGTGCCGCGCCGCAGAGCACGGGGACGGCCTTCATCGAGGTAGTCGCCCTCCTTAGAGCGGCCTTCATTTCAGATTCTGAAATCTCTTCCCCGTTAAGATATTTTTCCGTCAGGTGGTCGTCTAACTCGGCGATGGACTCGATCAGCTTGGAACGATGAAGGGAAGCTTCCTTCTCCATTTCTTTTGGGATGGATATCTCTTTGAATTCAGTCCCTAAGCTATGCTCATCCCAAACAATTCCCTTGGATCGAATGAGATCGATCACTCCGATAAACCGATCTTCCGCACCGATGGGAATCTGCGTGATCAGGGGATTGGCCCCCAGGCGCTCAACCATCATCCTCACGGTTCCGAAGAAATTCGATCCGATTCGATCCATCTTATTGACGAAGGCCATTTTCGGAACCCGATACTTATCTGCCTGGTGCCATACCGTTTCGGATTGAGGCTCCACTCCCTCAACCGCACTGAAGATCGCGATGGTCCCGTCCAAAACCCGGAGCGACCGTTCCACTTCAATGGTGAAGTCCACATGACCGGGGGTATCGATGATATGAAGGGTGTTCCCCTTCCATTCGACCGTCGTGACAGCAGAGGTGATAGTAATTCCTCTTTCCTGTTCTTGCTGCATCCAATCCATGGTGGCTGTCCCATCATCCACCTCTCCCATGCGATGGGTCTTCTTCGTATAAAAAAGGACCCTTTCGGTCACGGTCGTCTTTCCCGCATCGATGTGGGCCATAAACCCAATATTTCTCGTTCGGGCGAGTCGTTTCTCTCCGGCCATCTCTTTTTCTCTACGTTTGTCCGACAATATATCTTGGCAATATTAGAGGGATTTTTACGAAAAGTCAACCCTTTGAACTGCCGTGACTGCTTTGCATGAATACCCGTTTTGGCTCGGCCATGCGTGATATCGAAAGGGCTCAGTCTTATGCTCGAGTTCAGGGCTCAGGCCGAAGGCTCCCGCCGAATCGATGGCCAGCCGAATGGGTTACATTCCTTGACAATTCGTTTCTTTTATGTTTTATAATACCAACGAGGAAGTTAAAAATGTCTAACTTTTATTCCTTTTTTTATTTTGGTAAGGGTCGCCCGTAAATCCAATCCCGGTGGCGGGATGGAGGCCATGGGTGACCCATAAGGCCCCATGGCTTTTTCATTTTTAGTAGCCATAGGGGTCACCTTATGGCTTTTTTATTTCTTGAGGTCGAGGGGATCCAGAAAGGAGATTTCAGATATGGCCATTTCAAAGAGAGTGAAGAATTCACTAACCAATGCCTCCTGGGTGAGGCGTATGTTCGAAGAAGGGGAACAGTTAAAACGAATTCATGGTGAGGAAAACGTTTATGACTTCTCGCTCGGAAACCCAAATCTCGAGCCTCCTGCCTCGCTGAAGAAGGCACTGAAAGACCTTGCCGATAATCCAATTCCCGGAATGCATCGCTATATGCCGAACTCCGGCTACAGCGACACGAGGAAGATAATCGCCGAATATCTGAAGGAGGAATCAGGGCTTCCCTTCGATGATAAGCATGTCGTGATGACAGTGGGTGCTGCGGGCGGGCTCAATGTTGTCTTAAAGTCAATCTTAGATGAGGGGGAAGAGGTCATCGTCCCTTCCCCTTATTTCATGGAATTCAAGTTTTACATCGAGAATAGCGGGGGTGAAATTCGATTGGTCGAAACCAATGGCGATTTCTCACTCAACCTGTCGGAGATTGAGAAGGCCATAGGAGCGAAGACCAAAGCCGTCCTGATCAATTCTCCCAATAATCCCACGGGTGTTGTTTATGATCAAGCCTCGCTTGAAAAATTAGGGGAGTTGCTAACAAAGAAAAGTCGGGAGTCAGGGAAGACTCTCTATCTCATTACGGATGAGGCTTACAGACGGATCGTCTTTGATCAAATCCAGCTTCCCAATGCCTTTCGTTACTATCCCCATACGATTCGTGTGACCTCCCATTCCAAAGACCTCTCTCTCGCCGGAGAGAGGATCGGTTATATTGCCGTCAACCCCCTTTGCGAGGGAGTCGACGAACTGATCTCGGCAATGGTCTTTGCCAACCGAATTCTCGGTTTCGTCAACGCCCCGGCATTGATGCAGAGGTTGGTGGCTCCCCTCCAAAAGAATTCGGTGAACGTGAGAGAATATGAGGAAAAGCGAAATTTCTTTTACAAATCCTTAACCACCTTCGGCTATGAAGTGGTTAAGCCACAGGGGGCTTTCTATCTCTTCCCGAAAGCTCCCATCGAAGATGACGTGGCCTTTGTTAAAGAGCTCCAGTCAAAAAGGATCCTGACTGTTCCGGGTAGGGGTTTTGGAAAGCCGGGTTATTTCAGGATCGCCTATGCCGTCGACAGGCGAGCGATTGAAGCGGCACTTCCCGGATTCAAAGAGTTGGCAGAAAAATACAGAGCCGGGAAAAGATAAGCTGACATCATGAGGAGACTTCGGAGAAGAAATCATCCGTCAGTCTGATGTGGGGATGGTAAATTGCTGTTTTAGCAATTCCCAAAGATCCCCATTTAATGGATATAATTAACTATTTTTGAGACAAAAAAGGGCACATTCCCCCCTATCAAGAACCTTCATCCTTTGAGAAAAACCCTGCAAAATCCAACGGATTCGCCTCATGGCCCCCTTTGGCACTATATTTGCTCGATAAGACACCTGTATACATATAGTGGGCAATAAGCCGTGGTCCAGGCAATCCGCGGACGGGAGAATCACGCCTGTGCGCCGGAACTCTGTGGTTAGACCGGACCCGCTCTGAGTTTCTCATGGAAGAGGGGCCAATGAGCAAGAGTTGGATTTCTCAGAGGTTAGACGTCCGGCGTATTCTTCGATACTTAACGACCGCTCCGGACAGCTCTCCAAATCGCCCTCACGGCCTTGGCAAGATTCCCCCCGTGTTCGTCCTTCGTTTCGTCTGCATCATTACAGTCACGACACTCATTCCTCTCGGCATAGTTGCTTTAGTCGAGAAGAATATAACCGTGGGAATAACGGATCTGTCCATAGCGTCTATACTCCTCGGAAATTTTCTTCAAGGTCAACGATACAAGCTGTACACCTTCAATATCTACTTAGGTGTTTCCTTAGCCGCGGCGCTCTTTGTCTACATGTTCCTTACTGGCGGGATGAGCAGGAGCGGATTTGTCTGGTATTATACCTTCCCGGTAGTAGCCTCTTTTCTCCTTGGGTCTAAGAAGGGGGCCATCGCCACCGTTTTGATTTCCTTACCTATTGTCGCCCTTTTTCTGATGAAAAACCCTCCGTCCATGTTTGCTGAGTATAGCCTCGATTTCAAGTTAAGGTTCCTGTCTTCCTTTTTCGTGGTTTTTGCCTTTTCCTACTTATTCGAATACTCACGAGAGAAGAATCGTCAAGAACTTCAGAGAGCGCACGATGACCTGGAAAAGCGATTTGACGAGCGGACCTCGGCCTTGCAAGCCATGCAAGGAGCGATTCAGTCATTGCAAAAGGAAATTAGCGAGCGCCGCCGGGTAGCGGAAGCACTTCGGGACAGTGAGGAGAAATATCGAACGATTCTCGAAAACATTGAGGATGGTTACTACGAAGTAGACCTTACCGGTCATTTAACCTTCTTCAACGATTCAATGTGCCGGATATGGGGGTACCCCCGAGAAGAAATGATGGGCATGAATAACCGGCAGTATTCAGATAAAGTGACCGCAGAGAAAGTGTTTCAAACTTTTAATAGAGTCTACAGAACAGGGAAACCGAGTAGAGAATGCGATTGGGAGATCATAAGAAAAGACGGGACCAAACGATACATCGAAGCCTCTGTATCGTTACGAAAAGATGCGTCGGGCAAACCGATTGGGTTTAGAGGGATCATCCGTGACATCACCGGGCGCAAGCGGGCAGAGGAGGCCCTCAAAGTGAAAACCCAGGAGCTGGCCCGGTCAAATAAAGATTTGGAGCAATTTGCCTATGTGGCCTCCCACGACCTTCAGGAACCGTTGCGAATGGTCACGAGTTATGTCCAGCTGCTGGCCAGGCGATACAAGAGTAAGCTCGACTCCGATGCCGACGAGTTCATCGACTTTGCCATGGACGGCGCCATTCGCATGCAGAAGCTGATCAATGACCTGCTGAACTACTCCCGGATGAGTACCCATGGTAAGGAACTCGAGCCCACTGACTGCGAGACAGCCCTCAACCAATCTCTCAATAACCTGAAGGTAGCCATCGATGAAAACGGAGCCCTCGTGACCCATGATTCTCTTCCGACAGTGATGGCCGATAACCCGCAATTGGTAGAGCTATTCCAAAACCTGGTCGGAAACGCAATCAAGTTCCGCGGAGCCGAACCGCCTCGCGTTCACGTCTCGGCCAGCCGAAACGGCAACGGGTGGACCTTCTCCGTACGCGACAACGGGATTGGCATTGCCCAGGAGTATGCCAAGCGCATTTTCGTCATCTTTCAGCGGCTTCACAGCCGGGAGAAGTATGCCGGCACCGGTATCGGTCTGGCGATATGCCAAAGAATTGTGGAACGACACGGAGGACATATCTGGGTTGAGTCAGAGATCGGAAAGGGAGCCACGTTTTACTTCACCCTTCCTGCGAGCAAAGCGGAGCGGGCTTTTTCGTGATCATCCTCGGTGAAGGGGTCACCCTGACACCGTGAACATTTTTGCCTGAAGGTGAGGTACAACAAAATCGAATTTGTGCGGGCCCGTGAAACGGACACGCTATTTTCTCTTTAATATTTCAAGGAATCAGGGTTTAAATGAATGGATAGGGGAGGAAGAATGGGACTGGAGAGAGGATGTCATCCTGTGGAGATTTTATTGGTGGAGGACAATCCGGGTGACGTTCGCCTTACCCTGGAGGCCTTCAGGGAAGGAAAGATACAAAACCATCTGAGCGTGGTCAGCGACGGGGTCGAGGCCCTGGCCTTCCTTCGCCGGGAAGGGCGTTATGTCAATGTCCCTCGGCCGGACCTCATTTTACTCGACCTTAACCTGCCCAAAAAGGATGGCCGCGACGTCCTTGCCGAGATCAAAGGGGAGGAATATCTGAAGCGAATTCCTATCGTGGTGCTGACCACCTCGAATGCGGAGAGGGATATCCTGAAAACCTATGACCTCCGTGCGAGCTGCTACATCACCAAGCCGGTGGACTTCGCGCAGTTCGTCAGCGTCGTCAAATTAATAGAGGATTTCTGGTTCAGCATCGTTAAGCTGTCAAAGGGTACAGACGCCGATGTCTCATTTTGAAACAAGAGAAGAGAAACCATCGAAGGTCTTCGACCAACGGCCTGAGATCATCAAGGTGCTTCTGATCGAAGATAACCTTGGAGACGCTCGATTGGTTAAAGAGATGCTTGCCGACGCAGGAGCCGGCAAGTTCAGCCTGACCCATGTGGGGCTTCTCAGCGAAGGCCTGTCCCTCCTCAGGAATGAAAGCCAACATGTCATCCTGCTCGACCTCTCGCTGCCGGATGGACATGGCCTCGACACTATCAGACAGGTGTGTGCCGTGGCTCCTCATTTGCCCGTTGTCATCTTAACCGGTCTCGACGATGAAACAATTGCCATCCGGGCCGTCCAGGAAGGGGCAGAGGACTATCTGGTCAAGGGTCAGATGGACGGCAATCTGCTGGCACGGGCCGTCCGGTATGCGATTGAACGGAAACGAGGGGAAGAGGCCCTGCGGGAAAGTGAGGAGAGATACCGAACCATTCTCGATAACGTCGAAGATGGATATTACGAAGTCGACCTTTCCGGTAACATAACCTTTTTCAACGATTCGATGTGCCGGATATCGGATGCCCCCAAAGAGCAATTGATTGGCCTGAATAACCGGCAGTATATGGATCCAGAAAATGCAAAAAAAGTGTTTCAAGCTTTTAATGAAGTCTACAGAACAGGGAAACCCCGTGGAGAATGTGATTGGGAGATTCTAAGAAGAAATGGGACGAAAGGATACGTTGAGGCCTCTATATCATTACGAAAAGACGCCTCCGGTAAACCGATCGGGTTTAGAGGGATTGTACGGGACATCACCGAGCGCAAGCGGACAGAAGAACTACTGCGGGAAAGTGAGGAGAAATATCGAACCATTATTGAAAACATCCAGGACGGCTACTTTGAGGTTGACCTTGCCGGTGATTTTACCTTTTTTAACGATGCGGTATGCAGACATTTCGGATACAGCGCACAGGAGCTGAAAGGGATGAACTACCGGCAGTATACAGATGAGCAAACCGCCGCAGAACTGGGTCAACTCTACGCCAAGCTCTACCGGACAGGGGAACCGATCAAGTCATTAGATTTTGAAGCCATCAGAAAAGATGGGACCAGGGCTACTTTCGATGTTTCGGTGTCTCTTATGAGGGATTCAGGAGGCAAACTGATCGGATTCCGCGGTATTTGCCGGGATATCACGGAGCGTAAGCGAGGAGAGGAGGCGCTGCGGGAAAGTGAGGAGAGATTCCGCCAGCTGGCAGAGAACATTCGTGAGGTCTTCTACGTCTCCGAACAGGGGTACGTTCGATATGTGAGCCCCGCCTACATGGAAATTTGGGGACGGACCCCTCAGAGCCTTTACCAAGAGCCGGAATCCTTTTTAGATACCGTCCACCCCGAGGATAAGGAAGGCGTGAGGGAATCTTTAGAAAACAAAGGCCGAGGGGAGGTCGAGGAGGTCTATCGCATTGTGCGTCCCGATGGGTCCATCCGCTGGATCAAAGATCGCTCCTTTCCGATTTATGATGATTCGGGGAAGACGCTCCGTGTGGTTGGCATTGCGGCCGATATCACGGACCTTAAGCTCGGCGAAGAAAAGTTGAAGTACCTGAGTTTACATGATCCGCTCACCGGTCTCTATAACCGCATCTACTTCGAGGAGGAGATGAGCCGGATAGAAAGGGGGCGGTATAATGCGGTGGGGATCGTATCGTGTGATGTGGATGGGCTCAAGCTTGTCAACGACACCTTGGGGCACGATCAGGGGGATAGGCTGCTGGTGGCCGCGGCCGGGGTGATCCGGGGATGCTTCCGTGAGGGGGATTTGGTAGCCCGGATTGGCGGGGATGAATTTTCTGTCGTCCTACCGGACACGACCGAATCGGCTGTTGAAAAGGCGTGTCAGAGGATTCAGGAGGCGGTGGCGAGCTACAATGCCGCCAACTCGGACCTGCCCGTGAGTATCTCTGTTGGATCTGCCGTCAGCCATGGAGCCGATAGGGACCTGAAAGACCTTTTTAGGGAAGCGGATAATAGCATGTACCGAAAAAAGCTGTATCGTACGCAGAGCGTTCGCAGCACCATTGTTAAAACCCTGATCAATACGATGAAAGAAAGGGATCTCACCGCCGAGGAACATATTCTTCGTTTGGAAAAGTTGCTAGTCAGTGTGGCCGTCCTGATCGGTCTACCGGAGTCCATGAAGTCTGACTTATCCCTCTTAGCCAAATTTCACGACATCGGGAAAGTGGGGATCTCTGACGCAATCCTCTTCAAGCAGGGCCCCCTGACCTCTGAGGAGTGGACGGAGATGAAGCGGCATTGCGAGATCGGGTATCGTATCGCCCTATCCGCCCCCGACCTCATTCCGATTGCCGACTGGATCCTTAAACACCATGAGTGGTGGAACGGTCAGGGCTATCCCCTCGGCATTGAAGGAGAAGAAATCCCCGTCGAGTGCCGCTTGTTGGCCATTGCCGAATCCTACGAGGTTCTTACCAGTGCCCGTCCTTACCGAAAGACACTCTCCCACGCGAAGGCCGTGGCCGAACTCCGTAGACATGCCGGGACGCAGTTTGACCCCAAGCTTTTAGAGAAGTTTGTTCAGATGTTAGAAACCCATCCTCCTGGATTGGAGCCTAACGCCACCCCCACTCTGTAGAAATAGCCACGTAGGCACCATTCAACATTTTCCCGCTTTTCAATTCACCATTCTCAATTCTTAATTCTTCATTTCTCATTTCCTGTTCCCTCACTTCTAATTCCTTCAGAGATAGACAAATATCCCCAGCAGAATTCCTGGAAGCCTCCAGGGGGAAAATCTGACGAGCGTGTTGCTCCGAGGAGAATTCACTTATTTCGTCAAGTAAACACCGCCCCCTCCCAGGTTATGATTTCCGAGTTGCCATATTCTATCATCCTGGTATACTAAATTAAACTATTTCTCGTAACGAACCCTGGAAACAAAGAAAATACCGATAGATGGGAAGTAGACCCTGAAGTATCGGCTGAACAAGTTTTAGATCTCAATAGGAGGGTGTTTTATGCTCTACGAAACCGTT
>JBAVGF010000248.1:0-17780 GCA_049684675.1 Thermodesulfobacteriota bacterium
GATAAAGCTACCCGAATGAATCGAAAAGATAAATAGGGTGAATCTTGTATTTTTTGATAGATTGGGAAGTATATTGTGGCCGGGTCTATGTATCCCTCCTGCCGGCAGACAGTGCTAAAAGGATCATTCCTTGATTTAATCCTCCCATTTCTTTTAAGATACGAATAATGAAAGGATTTTTTAATCAACTTCTCCGGATCGATCTGTCCAAGCAGAAATCTACGGTTGAACCCATTCCCGAATCCATTCTTCGGACCTATCTGGGTGGAAAGGGCTTAGGGTCCTACTTTCTTCTTAAAGAAAATCCACCCCATATCGATCCCTTTTCGCCTGAAAATCACCTCATTATCACATTAGGCCCTTTAGCGGACACTCCTTTCTATGGTTCCAGCCGTTACGCCGTCTTCACCAAATCCCCTCAGACAGGAATCTATTCCGAATCCTATTCCGGAGGAAAGATTACCCTTTCCCTTAGCCGGACTGGATATGACGCCATCATCATTGAAGGAAAATCGAAACACCCCATCTTTCTCGAGATCAGCGATCACGAGACTATTTTCCATGATGCTTCTGATCTATGGGGAATAGAGACCTATGAGGCAGAAGAGGCCATTCTCAAAAAGGTTGGCAAAGATTCTGGTGCTTTCGTCATAGGCCCAGCGGGTGAAAATTTGGTCAAATTTGCAGTGATCGAGAGTGAGCACGGGCGTTCTCTTGGAAGAGCGGGAATCGGAGCGGTGATGGGATCGAAGAAGTTAAAAGGGATCGCCTTCCACGGAAAGAGGCGGCGGGAGGTCGCCGATCCCCCTTCTTTGAAAAGGTTGTCTCAGAAGTTTAAAGATCGAGTCAAAGGCAATGAGATCATTTACATGTATAAAAAATATGGAACTCCCATGCTGGTTTCCATCATGAACACCATTGGCGCCTTCCCTACACAATATTGGTCCAAAGGGACATTGGAGGGGTGGGAAGCGATCAGTGCGGAGAGCCTGATGGAACGCTGTCAGGTGAGCTCCATCGCCTGCCCTTCTTGTTTCATGAGCTGCGGGAAAATCTCTGAGGTCAAACAGGGGAGGCATCGAGGCCTTCGCATCATGGGGCCGGAATACGAAACCATTTATGCCTTCGGGGGACTCTGCATGGTGAATTCCATTGAGGAAATCATCTATCTCAACGATCTCTGTGACCGCCTGGGAATCGATACCATTACCGCAGGAAACTTAGCCGCTTTTGCCATCGAGGCCTCAAAAAGAAAGAAGATTAAAGACAACCTCCACTATGGAGAGGTGGATGGGATTGCTGAGATCTTGACCAAGATTGCTTACCGAAAGGGAGTCGGCCGGATCTTGTCGGAAGGGGTCCGCCATGCCGCAAAAGTCTGGGAGATGGAGGAGGAGGCAATCCATGTCAAGGGCTTGGAGCCTGCGGGCTTTGATCCCAGGGTGCTGAAGGGAATGGGGCTCGCCTACGCCACATCGGATCGAGGGGCCTGCCATCTCAGGGCCACTTTCTATAAGTCTGAACTCTCCGGCCAGATTGACCCCAATCAGATTAAAGGGAAGGCCAAGCTTTTTGTCGATTATGAGGACAAGATGACCCTTTTCGACGCCCTGATCCTCTGCCGGTTTTATCGTGATCTAATCACCTGGAAGGACCTTCAAGAGATTATAAAGTCCACCTGCAACCTCTCCCTCAGGAAGAAAGAACTAAGAACCGCGGCCTCTGGAATCATCAATCTCGCCCGAACTTTCAATCAGAGAGAAGGGGTGACCCAAAAAGAGGACAAATTGCCTCGTCGATTCTTTCGAGAAGTCCTCCAGGGCACAGGGAATACGATCCAGCCCCAGGACCTGGAGGTCATGCTGAAGGAATATTATGAGTTGAGAGGATGGGATGGATAGACAAAATCCTTTACTCTTGATGCTTAAGAATGATAAACTCCATAAAAATTAAAATAAGGGATATGCATTTAACAAGTCTAAAGGCTAAGATTCTTCTCAGCGTCATCATCGCAGTGGTAGTGATTGAGGGCATCTTTCTCTATCTCAATATCAGATCCCTTTCTCAGCAGATGATCGAAAAGACCGAAGAAGAGGCTTTTAACCTGAGCGAAACCATCCGTTTGAGCATTCGAAATGCGATGATCATGGACCGAAGAGATGAATACCAAAGGATCATCGATGATGTCGCCCAGCGAAAGGGAATTACCGAGGTCAGAATTTTTAACAAGCAGGGCGAGATCACGGTTTCCTCTGACCGAAGCAAGGTTGGGACAGTGGTCGATAAAAAGGCCGAGGCTTGTTATGGATGTCACCGCGAGGGGGAGGCAAAAGTCCTTCTTCCTTCGGACAGTAAGACGCGCGTCTACCACACAGAAAGAGGAAGCCTTCTAGGATTGATCAATCCCATTTACAATGAATCGTCGTGTTACGCGTGCCATCCCAGGACGACGTATGTTCTGGGCGTTCTGGACACCACGATCAGCCTCGAAGATTTTCAAAGGGAAAAGGCCCAAATTTACAAACAGATGCTCATCTCGGGGGTCATCAGCGTCATCATTCTGAGTTTACTATTGAGTCTGTTGCTCACCCGGTTTGTCAACCGGCCCATCCGTAAACTCTTAGCTGCCACCAAAACAGCCGCCCATGGAAATCTGGATCAGACCGTATCCATCCGGTCCCATGATGAACTTGGAGAACTTTCCGGATCCTTTAACAACATGATTTCGGAGCTCAAACGGTCCCGTGATGCCATTGAAGAATGGACCCAAACCCTTGAGCATCGAGTTCGGGAAAGAACTCAGGAGCTTCAACAGGTCCAGGATCAACTCATTCGCGCGGGTAAAATGGCTGCTCTGGGCGAACTGGCAGCCGGGGTCGCTCATGAAATCAATAACCCTCTCACCGGAGTCCTTACCTTCAGTTCCCTGATGCTCAAAAAGGTCGACGAAAACAACCCCTGGAAAAAAGACTTGGAGAACATCGTCCAACAGACGACCCGATGCCGGAACATTGTAAGGGGACTTTTGGACTTCGCCCGTCAGAGAAAGCCGGATAAGAAAGAGTGGGACATTCATACACTCATCGACCGAACCGTTACACTGGTCGAAAATCAGGCTCGTTTCCAGAATATCAAGATTGTCAAAGAATTCAAGACAGATATTGGGATGCTTTTCGTGGACGGAGATCAAATCCAGCAGGTTTTTATGAACATCATCATTAACGCTGCCGACGCCATGGCAGGGGACGGAGGAACCCTTACCATCAAAACAAACATGAAAGACGGAATGGCAGAAGTCTCTTTCACCGATTCAGGGTGTGGCATGCCAAAGGAGCATCTCTCCAAGCTCTTCGCCCCCTTTTTCACTACCAAGGAGACAGGCAAGGGAACCGGTTTGGGGTTAGCGATCAGTTACGGAATCATTCAAAGCCACAATGGCGAGATTGATGTGGAGAGTGAAGTAGGAAAGGGATCCACTTTCCGGATCAGACTTCCTATAGAAAAACAGAATGGGGAGCTGGGGAGATCCGGGGAAGAGGGGAAAGGGTAGGGTTCCGGTTTCAACCGGAACGGAATTCCATCCTTTCGCCCCCAATAAATGGGGGGCGCTACCATTTTACTTTCTTTACAAATTCAGCCAGAAGATCTTCACCCTCTTCCTCTCTTTCAAAACCTACCACCCCCAAGAGATAAAACCCTTTCTGAAGGACGAAGACTTTTCCCTGATAGGGATCTTCCCCTCTCACCGCTGACGCTTTAAATTCAATGATACTTCCTGAAAATACATTTCCTTTCTTGGAGAGATCCTCCTTATAAGCCTTCAGAGCACTCATCGCTTCCTGCGAATCCCTATAAATAGCTAAGAAAAGCTTAAACTCTTTATTCTCAGTTTTCGCTTTTGTTTCATCCGCAGTATCTTTTTTGTTTTTATCCTCAGCCTCAACCTTAACCTCCTCCTTCTCTATATAGATCCCCTGGAAGCCTCTTTTTAAAAACTGATGTCCTAAAAGACCTTCAGGAAAGTATTGAATGGAGCCTGGTTTGAGCCCGTTCTTGGGAAAGTAGCTAATCTCCTTGGGAGGGGGTGAAGGGTCAACGATCTTTGAGGCAATCTTCGTCGCCCATTGTTTTAAAGCTGAGGGACTTGATTCTGTAGCATAGAGCAAGACAAAATACTTGCCTTTGTAAAAGAGAGCGGAATGATCATCAAGGTATGAATCCAATCCAAATCCACCGGGACGGTCCTCATTTCTAAATCTTGAAAATACCCCAAAGGCCTGAAGCACATTCCCCATATCGTAGATGTCCAACTCGATCTGATTTTCACGGCTCTTCTTACTTTGGTAAATTCCAAAGATCGACTTTTGAAATCCATATTTGAGGTAGAGCTCGGCCTGACCATCAATGTGCTTAAAGAGCGTCTTCTCGGTATAGGTTTGAGGGCCGTCAATGAGTGCCCATCCGTCTGGCAGATCTTTCTTTGGTATAAGGGACTCCAATGGCACTGCCCATGATGACGCTTCGAACCACACAAATATCCCTGCTATTATAGAAAGAATTATCAATTTTCGATGAGCCATCACTTTATCCCTCCAAATATTAACTCCGAACTATGAACTCTTGTGCCATCTTGATCTGTGCCCGGACATCAAGTCCTCTCCTGCAGATAACGGAGCAGGATGGGCACTCTGAACAATGTTGAATGTCCTGTCTCGTAATCGTTTGTAGTGATTCTCTCAGTAGAGAATCATTCTCATATCCATCGTGATACATCGCCAGCCTTAATAGATCGCCATGAGGCACCCCATAAGGGCATTCTCCAATGCACCCTCCACACATCGTACAGATTCTTCCATCAAGAAAGGACTGATACTGTTTCAGTGCATCTAAATCTCCTTTTGAGAAAGAAGTCCCCCTGACAGCAGCACATTCCTCGATCTGCTCAATCGTGGTCACCCCTGGAACAGCTGCAGATACATTCTGGTCCATCAGAACATATTTGAGGGCAGCCTGGTGAGGGCTGAGGCCTCCCATCTTCTCCTTCTTGTATCCTCCCGCCTGCGTCTTCATGGCCACAATGCCCATGCCTGATTTGGCTGCCAAGGCCACGGCCTCCTTCAAATCCCTTGAATGCGTAAAATTATAAGAGACCAGAGCGACATCATGGAGATTCGATTTCGCCGCTTCCCTTAAAAGGGAAGCCATATGGCTATGGGCGGAAAATCCGGTAAAGCGGGCCTTTCCTTCCTTTTTCATCTTCGACATAAATTCAAAGAGTTTCGGATCGGAAACTTCATCCGGGGAAGAGTGACCATGCCATACCAAAACATCAATGTAATCCGTCCTTAATCGCCGAAGGCTCCTCTCCACAGAGGCTCGCATCTTCTTCTCATCATGAGCGTGAACCTTTGTCTGAATGAATACCTTTTGCCGCTTTCCTTCGAAAGCTTTGCCCACCATTTCTTCGTTATGGCCATGCATATAGCAGTCTGCAGTATCGTAGAAATTGATCCCGAGATCAAAGGCTCGAAGCAGCACAGCCGGATCGCTGCAATTCATCACCCCCATACTGACAACGGTTACCTTCAGTCCTGTCCTGCCAAGGGTTCGATACTCAAGGTTTGGCGTCCTCTCGCTATTCCCTAAAGATGATCTCACCTTCAGAATATTGGGAGCGGCGATCCCTAAAAGGGTTGATGAGATGGTTTTGATAAAGTTCCTTCGCCCCATCATTTTTGAAAGCATCTGCACCTCCGTAAAGATAAATATTTCTGCCACTGATTATTGCTCTAAACAGCCCGATTTTCAATGACGGTGCTTTGATATTTCTAAATTCTGGCGGGCCGAAGGGAGATTTCTGAATGCCGTAGAATCTATTTTTCCCAAAACCCCATCCCTTCGATTGAAAGCATCTCTCGGAAAGTAAAAACCTAATAAAGAAGTCTGAAGAGACAGCTTTTCTCTGGATAGATTTTGCTGTCCCTTACAGAATTTTAGGAAATTTCAGAAAAAGGGATGTGTCCCTATTTTCTTAGGTCGATTTTGTAGGTATCCTCTTTGTCGTAGACCTGGGGACTGTATTCGATGACAACCGTGTCTTCCACCCCGCAGAAGAGATGGCCGCAGCGAGGTTTAACTCTTATTCTATCTCCTTTTTCAAGAGTCTTTTCCTCCTCCTGAAGAGTATCCATATCGATAAACGAGGCTTTTATCTCACCTTGAAAGACATAGAAGATTTCCTCCTTTTTTTTATGGTAATGGTTCCCCCTTGAGAACCCCTTTCTGATCTCAAAAACAGCCAAATGATGCATCGCTTCCTGATAGGCAACCTGAACGAATTCCCCCCTCTCCTCCTCCCATCTTTTTGCTCCAGGGATCTTATTTGTATTGGGCAGTTTTTCAATAGTCACCTTATCCATAATATCCTCATATCTCGCGTATTGGTCCCTTTTCATCAAAAAGTACTCATCGCGAGGAGTCCCGCTTTGGCGGCACGACGTGGCAATCCTATGAAATTGCTTCACTTCGTTCGCAATGACAATTTACAGTATGTCAACTGATTTAAGCCGTTCACAATGATATCCAATCCCATTTCTCGGGTAATTTTTGATATTCTAATCATCTCCTCTGGACTTTGATTCTTCAGGAATGATGTCAAGATTCAATTTCTCCGTGTGTCGTATAATTGTCAGTTCGGTTCTTACTCCCACTTTCTCTTCCGTTAACATCCTGTGTAAATCATCAATGCCCGTAACGGGTTGACCATCGAAAGCGATGATGATATCCCCTTCGGAAAGGCCGGCTCTCTGTGCCGGGCTGTTCTCTTCTACTGACACAACCAATATACCACTCTCAACGGGCAAATGATAGAATCGTACAATGCGGCGAAGAAGAGAAATATTCTGGCCTCCCAGTCCAATATAGCTCCGCCTTACCCTACCCTCTTTAATGAGTTTCCCCGCGACAAATTTGGCTGTGTTGATCCCGATGGCAAAGCAGATCCCTTGTGCAGCAAGAATCATAGCTGTGTTAACCCCGATGACATCCCCCCGAGACGTAACAAGGGGTCCTCCGGAATTTCCCGGGTTCAGGGCAGCGTCTGTTTGGATGATGTTGTCTATCAAACGGCCAGATATAGACCTGAGGGAACGTCCCAGTGCGCTAACCACTCCAGAAGTCACGGTGCACTGAAAACCGTAGGGGTTGCCAATGGCAATGACCAATTGTCCCACCCGAATTTTCTCGGAGTCACCTAAGGCCGTGGCCAGGAAATTTGATCCGTTGATCCTGACCACCGCCAGATCTGTATCCGGGTCCTCCCCTACCATATCCCCCTCAAATCGGCGTCCATCGGGTAATGTCACCGCAATCTTATCAGCGTGATGAACGACGTGACTATTGGTTAGGATGAAACCATCCGGCGTAAAGATAAAACCAGAACCCGTGCCGCGCAACTCTTCGGGCTGACGATACCGAGTACCCTGTTTTCCCCGCGGATTCGTCCGGACGTCCAGATTCACTACCGATGGACTCACCCTCTCCGCCGCGTTGACAACCGCCCGCGAATAGGCATCGAGAAGATCATCGTCTGAAGGACGAACGACATCCAGACTTCGCGCCCCCCCCGCGTTGACCCCATCATTTGATAATAGCCGAGTAACTTTCTTAACCATTTGTACGTCTCCTCTATTGCGCTTCCTCAATTTCAGATAAATCTCGATTTTATCCATTAATGTAATCATCCGAAGCCATTTTTTCAAACAGAACCCCTGCTTACGGAAAATGGCGAAAAAAAGAGGCCGAAAAAGACAAACTCAAAATTCTCCCCTCTCCTGGCGGGAGGGGATTCACCCTCACCCCAACCCTCTCCCATCAAGGGAGAGGAGGAACGGGGTCGAACCGCTCAGGTTGAAAGCTCGGGTCGAAACGTTGATTATGTAAGTTTTTTGAATTATGATGCCTTATAAGAAAGGGAATATATGAAAGAATATACGAACAAACACGCCCGTTCGGGGATTGATGCTACGCTTCCAACCCTCGAATGTTTCAAGAATCAGTTCAAAAACTATGAGATTACGGTTTCCATTCCAGAGTTTACCTCTGTCTGCCCTCGGACAGGACTGCCTGATTTCGGAGTGATTACGATCCGCTACACTCCTGATAAATGGTGCGTGGAACTGAAATCTCTAAAGACGTACATCCTCGCCTACCGGACCTTAGGAATCTTTTACGAAAATGCGGTGAACCGGATCCTCAGAGATTTCGTTAAGGTCTCCAAACCCATTCAAGCGGTTGTCACGGGTGAATTTAATGTCCGGGGAGGGATGAAAAGTGTCGTCGAAGCCGCCTATCCTCCAAAGATCCGTCCGAGGAGAGGGAAATAACCGCAGAGGTTAAAGAAGTTCTCTTCCTCTTAACACCCAAATTTCAAACTTCAAAGTTCACACGAGGCCAAAATATCAAGTTAGCCTTTTGATATTTTATGTCGCCTATATTTCATCTGGATTTCAGGCTTTGACATTTCTTTCCTTATCAATCTCTCCCAATCTCTTTCGACATTCTTTTGAATTACTTCGATTTCTGAATCAGTCAAGTGGCTGAAACGGCCCTGAAATTTTAGATACTCTTTTACAGGAACGACATGGGATTCTTCTTGAATGGTGTAAGATATTCCATTCTCGATTTCATAAAGAGGGAAGACCCTTGACCGAACAGCCAGCCTTGAAATCTTGACGGTGAGCTCTGAAGGCATCCTCCAACCTGGAGAACAGGGAGAGAGGAGATGGATGAATCGGGTTCCTCGGATGCTCTTTGCCTTCTCCATCTTTCTCAACAGGTCTTCCGGATAGGCAATCGTAGCTGTCGCTGCATAAGGGATATGATGATCGGCCATGATGGCCATGATGTCTTTCTTTGGATTTTCTTTTGGCTTCATGACTGGAGTGGTCGTTGTCCAAGCGAACATGGGTGTGGCGGAGCTCCGTTGTGTTCCTGTGTTCATGTAACCCTCATTATCGTTACAGATATAAATGAAATCTTCGTTCCGCTCGGCCGCACCCGAGAGGGCCTGAAGTCCAATATCAAAAGTCCCTCCATCCCCTGCCCATACCGCTACCACAGCTTCATGATCACCTCGAATATCTAAAGCGGCTCTGACACCTGAGGCAGTCGCTCCGCCTGTGACAAAACCAGCATGAACCACTGGAATTCGGAAACTCGAATAAGGCCAGAACCCTGGGATGATAGACCAGCAAGAGGCAGGAAAGACCATGACGGTCTTCTCTCCGAGGGCCTTGAGGGTGAGCCGCATACCAACCGCTGCTCCACATCCAGCACAGGCGAGATGGCCGTGGCCCAAGTTCTCCGAAAGGGGAACCTCTCTCTTATTCATTCAGACTTCCTCCTATCTTTTCAGCCCCAACCACAAAATCTCTTCTTCGGGCCGGGGATGGTCCGCTGTGTATTGAACCGCTTCTTCAATGAGCTCCGGGGTGATGTCTCTTCCTCCCAATCCTGAGATGAATCCGAAGATTTGGGGTCTTTGCTCTCTCGGGTAGAGGGAGGCTCTTAACTCTTGGGCAAAGATACCTCCCACTCCTGCCGAGAGATTTCTATCAATGACCGCTATCTTCTTGGCTCCCTTAATTTCCTTATAAATTTCTTCAATGGGGAAGGGACGGAATCTCTTAATTTTTATTCCGGCAACGCTGACTCCTTTCCCAATCAGTTTGTCGATGACGGTCCTTGAGGTACCGGTCACGGTGCCGGAGGTGATCAGAAGAATCTCTGCTTCCTCTTTTCCATATCTCTCAATCGCACCATAACGGCGCCCGAATCGGGATTTAAATTCATCGTCCACCTTTTTGGCGATCTCGGGAACCTGTTCCATCGCCTTTTGAAGCTTGTATCGAAACTCTAAAAAGTGGTCCGGGGTGGCGATCGTTGAAAAGGCCATGGGTTCCTGAGTATCAATGGGATATTCCGGGCAGTAGGGCGGTAAGAATGCGTCCACCTCCTCCATCGTGGGAATTTCTACAGGCTCGGAGGTATGGGAGAGGACATACGCATCGAGGACGACCATTACCGGGAGCTTGACCGACTCTGCAATGCGATAAGCCTGGAGGACGGTATCGAGGACCTCTTGATTATGTTCGCAATAGAGTTGAACCCATCCGGTATCCCTTTGAGAAAGGGAGTCACTCTGATCGCTCCAGATATTCCACGGTGGACCAATGGCTCGATTAACATTCACCAACACAATAGGAAGGCGAGCCCCAGAGGCCCAATGGAGCATTTCATGCATATAGGCCAATCCATGAGAGGAGGTCGCCGTAAAGCATCTCACCCCTCCAGTGGAAGCTCCAATCAAAGCAGCCATGGCAGAATGTTCTGACTCCACCTTTAAGAAAACCGTTTTCATGCGACCGCTTGCGGTCAGCTCTGATAGTTCTTCAACGATCGTCGTTTGCGGGGTGATGGGATAGGCGGAGATGACATCGACACGGCTCAAGATCACCCCGTAGGCCACCGCTTGATTTCCTGTGATGACCTTTTTCATCTCGCCTCCTCTTTTAATGAAATGGCCCCTCGGGGACATTCAGAAAAACAGATTCCACAGCCTTTACAAAAATCGTAATCCACCTGGCGGGAGAAAACCTCTTCTGTTTTCATGATGGACGCGTCAGGACAGAAAACGTAACAGTTCTCACATCCATTACAGGTCCCGCAGCTGAAACATCTTTCCGCCTCTTCCAATGCACTGCCATCTGTGAAGCCGGAGGTCACCTCTCCAAACCCTTTGGTCCTTTTCTTAACGACACCTTTAGATTCCCTACGCCTTTTTGAAGGCTCGAAGTAGTCCGTATTCAATTCTTCGAAGGTGACAACATGGGGATTCATCCGTCTCTCTTCGGGATGGAGGTGTCTGAAGATCGAGATGGAAGGACCCTCTCCTATAAGAATTTGACGGAGCGCTTCATCTGAATCTTTGCCTTTCAAGTAACAATCTATAGCCAAGGCAGCCTTTTTGCCAGAACCAATGGCATGAGCCACGGTTCGTTGGTTTGAAGTAAGATCTCCTCCTGCAAAGATTCCTTTTATGCCCGTGCTTCCATCTCGCTGTGTGAGAACGATCCCTTCCCTCTTTTCCATTCCTTTTGGAAGAAAGGAGACCTCGATCTCTTCTCCTGCTGCAATGATTACATTATCTGCTTCGATGAAAAAATTGGAATTGGAGATGGGAACAGGTCTTCTTCGACTGCTCTCATCCTTTTCTCCCAACTCCATTCGCTGACACTCCAGACGTTTTATGCTATCTTTTTGTTGAATATGGATGGGATTGACCAGATATCTTATCTTTACCCCCTCTTCAATGGCGTCAACCATCTCATCTTCAAAAGCAGGCATTTCCTCCTTTGAACGACGGTAAAGAATGGTCGCTTTCTTTCCCATTCGGATGACTGACCGTGCCACATCAATGGCTGTATTTCCCCCACCGATGACAGCAATCTTATCCCCTAACTTTACTTTCTTACTTAGGTTGATCTTTTTCAGAAGATCAAGGCCGCTAAAAACACTTTTCCCTTTCTCGCCAGGGATATGAAGGCCTCTGCTTCGATGGGCTCCTGTGGCGATGAAGATGGCCTGATAATCTTTTAAACCATCTAACTTTAAATTTTCACCAAATGGAATGCCTGTTCGAATCTCCGCACCTAATGCCTGAATGTCAGAAATTTCCCTATCCAAGACATCCTTTGGCAATCGATAGGAAGGGATTCCTTCTCTCAACATGCCACCTGGTAAGGATGAGGATTCAAAAACCGTGACATCGTAATCAAGCCTTGCCAGATGATAAGCACAACTCATTCCGGCAGGTCCAGATCCTATAACGGCAATTTTGCCCTTTCTTACCCCGGGTGTCTTTTGTATCTTCTTATTCAGGCTTGAAGCAAAATCTGAGACGAACCTCTCCAAGGCATGGATGGCAATCGCCTCATCATAGTCCCCGCGATTACATTTCGACTCGCAGGGATGAAAACAAACCCTGCCGCAAATTCCCGGAAAAGGATTCTCCTCCTTGATCAAATTCCAGGCCCCTTCAAAATCTCCTTCCGTCATTCTCTGTATAAACGCTACGATATCATTTCCCACCGGACAGGCTGCACTGCAGGGGGGGGTCTTGTCTTCATAAAAAGGACGCTGTGCCCTCCATGCCCCCGTCTTATTCCAGTCCATATGTCCGAAGGAAACGGAGATCATCGGCATTTCAGAAGCGCCTTTGAAATGAATTGGGTCAGACATTTTTTCCTCTTAACCTTCGCCAGACATATTTGAAATTTCCTGCCTTCTATTCCCCTCCCCCTTCGATGGGGTTGTCATTCCGAAAGCAGGAATCCAAAATCTTCAGAAGCCCGCTGGATTCCCGCCTACGCGGGAATGATGGGCAAAAACCTTTCTCAAAGTGCTAAAGTGTTACGATTTGTCTAGTTTGAAATTTGGCATTCATTTGACATTGGGATTTTGACATTTGATATTGGGTTCAGAATTTGACCTCCTGATAGGCTTCTCTTGCTGCCTTCGCGTTCTCATTCTTCTTTCCTGAAAGCTCTTCACGGATGGCCAATGCAATGGAATCGATTCCTACAAGGCCCGTCACCTTTGAAAAGGCTCCCAAGATGGCTGTATTAACAATTGGACTCGTTCGTGAACCTAAGCCGTTCCGGATGGCAATCGAGGTGGCATCGACAGTAGCCGTCCGAAAACCCTTCAGATCACTAAATGCCTCAGGGGGCTGGTGTGAATTGATGAGGATCCACCCATTCTGTTTCAGACCCGCTGTCACATCAACTGCTCCGATCAGCGTTGGATCAAGGACAATGATATGATCGGGTTCATAGATATTGACCCTCAGATGAATGCGTTGCCGATCCACCCTCAAGAAGGCCATAACAGGCGCCCCTCGTCTTTCAACTCCAAAAGCGGGGAAAGACTGGACATAGAGACTTTCATGGAAAAAGGCGACGGCAAGCACCTTGGATGCCACCACAGCTCCCTGGCCACCTCTACCATGAAATCGAATCTCAATCATAGCGTTTAACTTGTGTGAGTGCTATCCGCCATGTACCACGTCGGGTACATGGCGGCCCTGAACCTCACATGGTTCAGGGCGTGTCCGAAACCTCAATTTGAAAAGTCCATTTATAAACAATTATAAAATTTATCCCGATAGATTAAAAGTCGACCTTGGACCTCTCCTATTTCAGAAGGCATTGCACATTATCTCCCCTCCCCTGGCGGGAGGGGATGAAGGGGAGAGGGAACCATTCTATTTCACCTCCACCCGTCTCTCCCCCATCAAAGGGGGGGAGGAAGAGAAGACATTTGGTGTCAAAAGTCGACTTTCTGCGTTTGCTCCTTCAAGAGTTTGAGATGGCAAGTCTCGTTCATTAGAGATAGAATGTATTTTCCATTTCTGTGTTGGATCAGGTTGATGGCCGTTGTATCTTGAGTGATCTGCCAGAAATGGGAATTGTCCAAACTCAAAATGCCGCAGATCAGAACTTTGTTGACGACGCGGTGAGTAACGAGAATAAGAGTCTTTCCAGGATGATTTCTGATGAGCTCCTCCACTGCAGCCATCGCCCTCACTCTGACATCATCCAAACTTTCTCCACCCGGAAGCCTGACCAGATGGGGCGTTTCCACCCATTGGCGATAGGTATTACTGTCACTCTCCCGAATCTCTTGATGCGGACGTCCTTCCCAATTTCCAAAGCTCATATCGAGTATTCCTTGGAGGGGTTGAACCTTTAGGTCGTGAAATTGGGCAACCTTCTGAGCTGTCTGCCAGGCCCTCGATAAGGGGCTCGAGTAAATCCCGTAGATCTCCATTCCCTTGAAATATTGCCCCACCAACTCCGCTTGTTTCAGACCGGTCTCATCGAGGGGAATATCTGTTCTTCCACGGAAGATCTCCTCCTTATTCCATGCCGTCTGTCCGTGACGTACCAAATAGATGGAGGTCATATGGCCACATTATTACCCATACAGAAGAAATTCTCAAAAAAAATTCCTACCAGCCGGCGGCGATGTCCGAATCCTATTGTCAAAAGAACGGTTATCATAGGCATGGGAAGATGTCTATAGAATCCAGAGTTTAGGTTATCCTGTCTTCCCAGGATGTTTCAAAACCCTTCGTAAAACCGCAGGAAGACAAAGATGAACAAGGAGTACTTCCTGACCGTAATCCGTAATCAAAATATTTCGTTTTGAGAAAAGACGGTTGATGGCGGAGTTCGAGCAGCTTCTCAGAATCATGGGGATTGGAGAGTGGTGAAAAGTTAATGCGGAGATTGGGTTAAGGAACCATGTTTTAAAATCCCCAAGAACACTTATCCGTTCGACTGTAGTCGTCTCTATTGGATCAAGAAGGTACGGGGAGACAAAGATCTCTCAGGCCGAAGAAAAGAGGGATAACTTCTCTCTCGCTTCCTTATAAAGAAGGAAGCTGGGGTGGTGTCTCGCAATCTTGAGGAAGAGTCTTCGTCCGTGTTCAATGACTCTTCCTGCGATACAGAGCAGATGAAATCTCAGGGCTTTGAGGCGAGCAGGCCACCAGGAGACGGGCAAGGCTTTTCTTTTCATGACGGAGACAACATTATAAGCGAGTAGGTTGAGCCTCCACCAGGTTGCATTGGCAAAGAACCGTTTCGAGGGGAAAACCCCGCCTGCGAGATCATTCTTGAGGACATCATGAACCTTCTCCACGCTTCCGCATCGTTCTCTCTGCCATTGGAGTAACCGCTCGCCATCCCAACTCCACAGGTTCGTCACTACGGCGAAATAATGAAAGGATTGACCATCCTGATAGAGTTCTCCCTGGGCGGGTCGAATACGAATCGCCAGGTATCGGTCCGGCTTCATCTGTTTGCTGGAACAACGGATGGTCGGAACATACTCGATCTCCGCCCACTCCTTTCGTCCCACGATCCACCCCTGATCGGATACCTTCCTCAGAGGTTTCCAATTCTCCTCGGCTACGGCTTCAATCACTGCCTTCAGCCTGTCGCTCATCTCTGCACTGATGGCGAATTCGATCCGAGGTCTCCCCGGAATCTCTTTACGGCACCAGTCCAACAGTTCATGAACATAGGCGGCACTATCGGAGCGAAACCTTACGAGACGAACCGTTTCAGGCAATGCCAAAATAGCCTCTTGAAGCACCGGCAGCAGCGCCATCGTCGCAGGTACATTGCCATCTCGAAACTCATCGGCCACGACCAGATCTTGCTCTGCCCAATAGGCGATCACGGGATGATATCCCTTCTCCCCAAGATAAGTCATGTAAGCTTCCCGTTTATGACTCTCAATCAGCGTGGAGTCCAAATCAATCGTCGCCTTCCAGGGAGCTTCCTGACCCACTGCCTTCCGTATCAACTCCCGATTCACTGCCGCCACCCCTCGAAGCAAAACCGTTTCCTCCGGAATGAACCCCTGATGGGCTACCCTTTCCTCCAAGGCCTCCTCTTCATGAAAAGCATTCAAGAACCAACGTGCTGCCTCAGCAGAAGGAACACACAACCCCAAGGCTCTCAAGCCTTCATCCTCTCTCAAAAGCTCAACATCATCCACGCAATCCCCTCCCGCACAAAAAACCGAAACAAACGACTCCACATAATCGGCCTCCTGATACTTGCCAGGGCGCTGAAGAAGGGGAAGATGCTTCTGAACTGAGGTGCGAAGTCCTAAGGCCCGGAAGGTTTCTATGACCAACGGAACCCCCGCAAACGAGGTCATCATGATCTTAGAGTTGTCTTCAATGAGGTGGAAAGGAAGTAAACCTTGTGATATATTCATCGTGCACCTCCTGGGTGAAAATGGGGTCCAACCAACCAACCCTTTTTTGCTAATGCCAAAGCTATCCTAGGAGGTGTTTTTGTCTTCTGTCAAGCAATTTGATTACGGATTACGGTCCCGAAATCTTCTGTTCCCTAATTTAAGAAAAAGGTGTATATTACAATCGCAAATAAGCAGTGCGACTATCGGCCCAGAGAAATATGTGCACCGACAAACCAGGTGACTGATGAAGATGTTGATTACCTTTTTGTTGCTCGCCATATTGATTACCCCGGTTATGGCCCAACAAAAGATGTTTAGGGACGGCGTGGGGATAGCATCGATCTGTATAGTAATGCCGGTTGGCAGGGTACTGGTGATCAGCAGAGATAATTTCATGGGGGCGGTAAAATTCCTCCAGAATGAAGAGAGACCGGAGGGTACATACTCAAAGTACGAATACTTCGAGTATGAAAAAAGTGGGTTCAAGAAGGCAAGGGATGGGGAAGTTTCGCTCAAAAAACCCTCCAGCGGGAAAGGAATATTCTTCCACCATGGCCCCAATGAGATGGTAGGGCCTCCTTTGAAGTTAAGGAATTTCAGCCTTTTTGCACACGCAGCGGGCACAGATCATGCAACGGTTTATTTCTCGAATGCACGAGATAAGCCAGATTTAAAGGTACGAATGGCTCCAACCCCATGGAAGGA
Source organism: Thermodesulfobacteriota bacterium (assembly GCA_049684675.1). GTDB lineage: Bacteria > Desulfobacterota > BSN033 > BSN033 > UBA1163 > UBA1163. The sequence continues at coordinate 16,543 of JBAVGF010000248.1, forward strand.
TATTTCGGAAGTTAACTTGACTGATCGCCGGATCAGATGGTTTGCTTACGACGATAAAGAAAGTTGGAAGGTTATCCCGATAGACAAGATTTGGGATTAATCTTTCTCACCATGGCTGAACAAGTCGGTGTACCCGATCGCCGATAAATCAGGCTGCCCCTGACGCCTGTGTTATACTCTCTTTCAACTCGTAATCTTCGATTCCTGATTAGGGCTGTCAGTATTGACTTGTAGGTGAAGTCCTCATCCCCCTTTCTGAGGATAATTTCCTGAACTCATCAACCCATGAATCCATATCGCTATACCAGATTTCAACTGACAATCCCTAAAAGATAATTTTCACAAGACTGTTTTTCTCTAAGTTCTTATTGACACCCTATTTAATTATTTATTATATATTCGAGACCGAGAGACAAGAAAGACTAATGTGGTATCAACCCAAATCATAGCTGGTTCCGGGCCAGGGCATTAGGAAGGTTCTGGCAATCAGTGACTTCAACTCGTAGGGAGAGGTAAGATATTAGGCAAACGAGGAGGTAAGGAAATATGAAACGGTCATGTAAGGTATTTATATTACTCCCAATCGTACCGTTATTGATTGCAGGTTGTGTAGGAGTCACCCCTTATCAGGAAGCGGACAGCAAGGGATATGGGGTCAAAACCTATAGGATGAGCGATAACAGATATAAGGTGATTGTTAAGGCGAGTCGGGTAACCGACAAAGGCACCGCGGAAGGTTACTTTTGGAGACGTGCACAAGACATCTGTGGTTGCCCGGGCGCAGTACATGGCGACCTACCCTTCGCCGACCATATTGAGGGCTGCCTAAGGGTAAGTCACACAATAAGGACCGAAGGCCACCCAGGGAAGGCAACTACTAAGCGACGCGGTGGTGCTCTTTCAGAAACTTACGAAACGACAGAGATATACGAGGAAGACACCGAGGTGTCCGGAGAAGTGGAATGTCTGAAAGAGAGTAAGTAGCCTTCCTATATATTGGTTCGCGAAGGTCTTCTCAGAGGTGATACACCTTAGCCATTTATGCCACGGCCTCACGTACAATCCAAGGTGGACCGCACGTGCAACAAGCCGCTCAATAGTCTCTGTAGCCACTCCAAGTCCTTCTGAACTAAAGCGGCTGATGATTTCAATCATAATCATTCATCTCTCACCCTTGTCAAGAGTGAAGACTCGTAGGTGAAGTACTCAAACCGAGACTTCATCAGACGATGGAGGCG
>JBAVGF010000249.1:0-9652 GCA_049684675.1 Thermodesulfobacteriota bacterium
TCTTTAGGCTATGGCTTCTGCTTGCTTGACCAGTCCTACTTAATCTGGAGGGGGGAGTTTAATTCATATCCCTTCTCATTGAGAACATCCACGATGGCAGAAGCCATATCCCTCATTAAAAACTCCCAAATGGAAAATCTCTTTTTGGGATAGAGAACGTTCGGTTTTCCTTCTATTCCTACCATCTTGGCAGTGATATCGATGGTATCCTGAAGGTTTCCCAGTTGATCGACTAAACCCAAGTCCTTGGCCTGTTCCCCTGTTAAGATTCGACCATCTGCGATCGCAGAGACTTTAGATCGATCCAGCTTCCTCCCCACCGCCACGGCTTGGATGAATTGCTCATGAACATTATCGAGGACTTCTTGCATCATCCTTTTCTCCTCTGGAGTCATCTCACGGAAAGGGGATCCGATATCTTTATGCTCTCCACTTTTAACCACCACTCCCTTGATTCCAATTTTTTTAAGGAGCTCTTCAAAATTGGAGAACTCCATAATCACACCGATCGAACCGGTAATCGTCCCAGGATTGGCAACGATGAGATCAGAGGCACTGGCGATATAATAGCCCCCCGAAGCTGCCACAGACCCCATGGAGGTGACCACTTTTTTCTTTGAATTTGACCTGATCCTCATGATCTCCCGGTAGATCTCTTGCGATGGGCCAACGCCCCCACCTGGAGAATCGACCCTAAGAATGATCGCCTTGACCCCTTCATCCCCAAGATATTGTTGGAGCTCCTCAATCACCCCGGAGGATTGGGTGATCACGCCCTTCACTTCCACAATGGCAATTCTATCTCCAGAGGCAAACCGGCCTGTCTTCCCTCCAAAATAGCGTCCGATAAAGAAAAGCACAGTAAGAAAGAAAATAAGAAGTGCAGCAATGACACCTAACCCAATTAAGATTCGTTTTCGTTTCATGACCCTCTCCCTTTTGGTTTGTTGTGAAAACAATTTCCAAAATTATATCAAAATTTCTTTATAAGTGCCAAGACAACTTATTGTTCTATAATTCCACAAGTAATTTAATGAATATTCCGATATGGACCTGATAGAAAAGGCGTTAAATAGGCATGGTTTTACGATCTTAAAAACGTGTTTCCTGGATCTCTCAATTCCTTTTCCTTTGAATCTGATAGGACTTTCTTGCCAATTTGCGAAGCGTTGGAATTTTAAGGGAAGAGGTGAGAGGGGGGTTGTTTAGTTCACCTACAAGTCTTTACGGACGACCATAATCAGGAATCGAAGATTACGAGTTGAAAGAGAAGGTAACGCTTGGGGTAACCAGCGGCGCCTGCCCGTCAGGCCGCAGACGTTCTCGCCGTCTGGTTGACCCCATTGTTATGTGCGGCTCTTATTCTTATTTCGGAATCGCTGTGGCTTCAAATCCATATTCTCTCAGTATCTTTTGGCCCTCGGGCGACAAAATATACATGGCCAGCCTCCATGCCTCATTCGGCGCTCCATTCCTGACTAAAAGGCCGTAATCGGCTCCTACAGAAAGCTCTTCAGGTATCCTGATGATCTTAAGGGCTTGCACTTCTTTTCGAGCCAATACAGCATTGGTGCAGTAGGTAAGGAAGACGTCAGCCTTCTTCTCACCCATTACCCACCCGTATTGGTTGCGTCCTTCGGGAGCCTTATCACTGTCTGGCCCGCCAGTGAGTTGAAGTGCCTTCCCGGAAAGCGTCGCAAAGCTCCCCTTCTTTATCGTATCTGCCTTTCTAAAAAGTTCCCAGGCATAGTCTCCGCTTGGATCCGCTTTGGGTGTCGAAGTCCCCACTCTGACGTTCTTGTTCATAAGGGTATTAAAGAGATTGTCTGTTGTTACCTCTACATCAGGCTGAGCCAATGCACAAAGCTGATTACGGGCAAACAACACAACGGGGCTTCCCCATCCGCTGGATGCGAGTTTTTCGGGGTTCGCCATATCTGCAGAAGCGAAAACATCGGGATTTTCACCTCCTTCAATGGCCTTTCTCAAAAGGCCGCTGGGGCCGAATTTTGTGGTAACTTTCGTCTTATAGGTTCTTTCATAGGAAGCCGCCACATCGCCGAGGGCTTCCTTTAAGCTTCCTGCAGCATAAAGTTTTAAGGAATCGGCCGATACGGACAAAGGCATCGAAAGGACAAGAAGAGCAACAAAGACCACATAGTTTCGATAGATTTTCACAATTACCTCCTTTTTCTTTTTTGACATAACATTATTTTTTATGTTGCTTTCCCATTTTGGTAAATCTTAAACTTTTAAAGGCTCTCTTCTGCTCAAAAAGGGTTGAATATCACGCTATTTTTCTTGAAAAGACCGTTTTAAACAATATTCTACAGAACCGGGTTAACTTCAGAATAAATTATTCATAGGGATTGAGGTAGATCCTCATCGTTCATTTGCGGTTGTAATATACACCTTTTTAAAAAATTAGGGAACAGAAGATTTCAGGAAGGAGTTTTCAGAAAACGGAGTGTGAATAACACAAAGAGTGAGGATGATGCCATATCAGAAGTTGAAGATTATTGTTTGAAAGTGAGCAGAGGATTTGTCAAAAATCGAAAAAACCTCCTTATGAAGAAATAAATTGGGCCATCTGTCCTGCATAAATCACGACATATCGCATGGCGAATCCTCCGATGAGGACAGATGCCGTAATGATCCCCGAGATCCAGGGATTATGTTCCCTAAGCTCTGCTTGTCCAATATAATGGGGAATCAATTCGTAGACCTCGAGAGACAAAGGGAGGAGTATCCCCACTCCTACTACGACAATCCAGAAAAGGAAGGTAAACTCACCGCCCATGATCAGGTGGACGGCCTCTACAGAACTTCTCGTGGAGACATAGAGCCCCAGAATGAACAGAAAGACAGCAATGATTGAAAAGACCATAAGCGTGAAGTCAATGGAATGGATCATAAATTTGTTGGTATTGATCTGTTCCCTGCTCATCCCGCGAAATCCTTTAACAAAACAGCCCACAAAACAGATTGCCGCCGAACCCGTCATCATAGCGGAAATCAGAAACAACATGGGCAGCATTGGATTATTCCAGAATGGCCTTGCCGTGAGTGCTCCTAAAAGCACGCCTGTATAGATCCCGACTCCAATAGAAATAGGAATCCCAAACCCAGCCACCAGCCCTCTTATTTTCGTCAAGTTATCCCCTCGAAAATGGCTCAGAAATCTATTGGATCGAATGGCCTGAACGATTTTCAGATAGTCGAACCGCTCTGGAAGCCAGAGGTAAAGGTGTGCCATACTGAAGATTGAGAAAAAAAGAAGGAGCCAGGATCCGAGCGACATCACCGAGTTGGGTTGAAAAGTGAGAAAGAGTTTCCAGAAGAGCCGGGGTCTCTCAAGATCATAGATGAGAGCGAGGATTCCAACGATCACGGGAAAGGGGGCGATATAGGCTCCGATTCTCGTAATATTCTCATATCTATCTTTGCCGAGGAAGTAGGCTGTGGCTGATATGATAAAAGCCCCAGCACTCAATCCGGCAGCGAATAGATCGATGGCCACAATCCAATTCCAATGAACATGTATTTGCCCTTCCATCTCTTACTCCTTGATCTTCCCCTGAACCATTTTAGGTTCAGGGCTTCACCCTGCATCCCATGTGGTGCAGGGCCACTCCCCCAACAGGAGAAGAAATCTGATTCGTCTCCGACGAATCTCTCTCTTAACTTCAGCCTCCGCTCACCTTGGGAATGAAGGAAGGATCTGCTTTCCCCATTGAGGCATCACGGTATAAGGCAGGAGTGTTCTTCGAATAGGCCAACTCAATGGGTTCTTCCAATTTCTTCTGTCCCGCAGCCAGTTGCCAAAGCTTTTCTTCGTTTCCGAATCCTGAAGGTTTTTCTGTCTTTCCACAGCCACCCAAAAGGAAAAGGCCTCCTATAGCTAAGGCAGAAAAAATTCCCTCAATGAATCTTCTTCTTTCCATTACCTCCCACCTCCAGCCTCCAGCCTTTCTCTCTCCCTACCGAGGAAGAGGTTAAGGACTTCTAAGATACTGCCATAAAAGGGATGGGGATGAAACCTCCCAAATTCCTCTTTCAGGAGAGGAACCCAGTCCAGATGGTCCTCTATAAACGTTTTGACTTCAATATCGGTTGCCAGTTCATAAAGATAAGATAGGAATTCCAATTCCATTACAATGTGATCCGGACAGCCTTTAAATTCCTCAGAGACCTCGAGACCACATTGATGGTAAATTTCTAAAAGATGCACGGCAGAATCGCCCATGAGAAGTCCTCTCTCCGAGGCAAAAGAGAGAGAACAGTGAAGATCCTGGGTCCAGGGTTTATAAAAAGATTCAACCAAACAGATGGACTCTTCACATACACCTGAAAAAAGGCGACCATATTCGTCTTTCAAATCCCTTAAAAGATTTTCATCCCCCTCTCTGCCGAGAAATCCCTCCAGGAGATCTCTCCCCTCTCCCCAGGATTGGATATATTTCTCAAAAAAGGAGTAGAGCGTCCTTTGATAAATCTGTTTGACCAGTTCCTGATCCGGAGCACAAAAAAGAGAAGCCAATAACTGACAGAAATATTCCTTTTCCTGATTGGTCATCTTATGCCTTTTTATAATAGATCCTCGGCTTGGTGTTTAACTCGGCCTTAAATTGTTTCAATTTATTCTTAATGATAAATTTGGAGATCTCACTATTGGGATCGTCGAGGTCCCCAAACATTCTGACTCCCGTCATACAGGTAGTCATACAGGCCGGCTTCCCGCCTTGCTCAACAAATTCGATACAAAACCGACATTTTTCGATATAGCCCTCTTTTTTTATGATCCTGACATTATAGGGGCAGGCGGCAATGCAATATTTGCAACCGATGCATTTATCTTTGTTAACCAGAACCACTCCGTCTTTCCTCTTATACGAGGCTCCCGTGGGACAAACCTTTACGCAAGGAGGGTTGTCACAATGCTGGCATTGAACAGGAAGAAATTCGCGGGTGTAATTCGGAAATTTCCCATACTCGCGCTCCTCGAGATGGTTATAAGCCTCCTTTTCTGCAAGACTGTTCTGGTTATGGCATGCCACTCGACAGGCATGACAACCTACGCACTTCGTTTCATCGATGACCATTCCATACCGAGCCATGAATCACTACCCATCGCCTTTTTTAGGTCATCCCGAACTTGTTTCGGGATCTCCTAGCACTTGAACATTAGATACTGAACCAAGTTTAGCATGACACTTAGCTATGCGTTATGCTCTCCGCTTTTCTCACCTGCACAATCACTTCTGATGACATCGCATGTCCGACAGAGGGATCAAACAGAGTCGGAAGAAAATCGTTATAGGACAATCCTACGTCGAATGCTGTTTTTAAATGTCTTGAAAAGATCCCATACCCACTGGGCAGCCATACACAGGAGGGGTGGAGTCCTCCTGTCAACCGAACTCGAATCCTGCCCTCTCCCACTATTGACTTGACCTGAACCCAATCCCCTTCTTTAAGGCCCAATTGATATCCTCTTTCACTGTTCATCCAAAGGCGGATCATATCGTAGCGATAACTGATGTTCATGAGAACGGGTTGATTGGCAGTCATCGAATGGGTATGGATGGCTTGCTTTCCGTGAAGCAACCGGAAAGAATGAGGATCTTTCGGATCGGGAGACACCAATGGTTCTTCCCACCGGGGGATGGGCGGGAAACCAAGTTTCTCTAAAATCTTTGAGTGGATCTCTACCTTTCCTGAAGGGGTCTCCAACTTACTGAAACCTTCCTTCCACTTCTCTCCCACAAAAAGGACCCCTTTTTGCTTTAGCTCTTCGAGGGTTATCCCAAAAGGCTTCAGCCGTAGACGATTGGCTTCATCGATATCGAAATTAAAATATTTCTCAACTCCCAAATGCTTTCCCAATTCGATAATGATTTGGGTTCCCGGCCGCGTATCGAACATAGGGGTTACGACTTTCTGCTGAATACTGACTTGAGCTCGCTTTCCACTGTGCTTCGTGTCCACCGCTTCATCGCGCTCCAAATAGAAGGATTCAGGCAGGACATAATGGGCAATGGAAGCCGTTTCGGAGAGGACAGTATCGATGACGACTAAAAGATCGAGCTTTTTATAACCGGCAATCACCCGTTTTGGATTCGGATTGGTTCGGAGGGGATTATTGTGATAAACGAATCCAGCCTTCAATTCTCCCCGAAGTGCCAGCTCCGGAATGGCATGCGTGATTCCATCTCCATAACTCCCCAATGGATATCTTCCCGGCACTCCCGTCCCATCTGACTTTCCAATTTTTGGAAGCTCAGGAGCAGGATGTTTGGGCTGAAGCTCTCCCAATTGGGCGGATTTAGGAAAGTAGATTCCACCTTCCCGGTTGATGTTGCCCAAAAGACTATTGGTGATGGCCAATGCCCTCGCGGTCTGAAAACTATTGAGATACTGAGAACCAAACGCAGCGTGGTAGCCCCGATGAAGGAGGGCCCTGGGTTTTTCCCTTGCCATCTCTCGGGTGATTCGGATGATCGTCTTTGCCGGTATTTCACAAACCCTCTCTGCCCACTCCGGAGGATAGTTGACGATCTCATCCTCTAATTGTTGAAAGCCCACTGTCCTCTGTTTGACAAATTCCTTGTCAACCAATTCTTCCTTGACCATCACATTGATCATTCCAAGCAGAAGTGCCAAATCTGTTCCGGGCTTGATAGGGAGCCACTCATCCGCGATGATCGCAGTCTCGCTGTGCCGTGGATCTACCACTACGACCTTTGCCCCTTTCTCCTTGGCCTCCACAATCTTCTTCACCTCGGCCAGATCGATCCCACCTGCTGGATTACGACCGATGATGACAATGTATCGGGAATTGGAAAGGTCATTGGAAGGAAGCTCGCCCACGGTCGTTACCCAGCCTGCATTTCTTGCTGTGTAGCAGGTAGATCCATGGGTAAAATAGTGGGGGCTTCCAAGGGTATGCATCAACCTCAGGGCATAGGGATTATTCGATTGAGGATAGTTGACCCAAAAGATGCTTTGGGGACCCGAATCCATAAGGATCAAATTGATTTTTTGTGCAATTTCCTTATAGGCTTGCTCCCAGGAAATGGGTTCAAATCGATCGCCAATTCTCTTGAGCGGACCTTTCACTCGATCGGGATTATATAAGTCATGAAGATAACCATGCCCTTTTGGGCAAATCACTCCGAGATTGCCATTGGCTTCGGGATTCCCCTCTATCTTCCATAGTCTCCCATTCTTTACATGAGCGAATATGCCACAGCGATTACCACACCCATTACAGAAGGTTGGAATACGGGTCACCGGCGCCTCAGCACTGGCATGAACCCAATTCTTAAAGTCGAGAAGGTCGTGGCTCAAGGAGAGCGCCCCTACGGTCGCTCCTGTTACCTTTAGAAATCTCCGTCTCGTTAGCTTAAAATCATTAAGACTCATTGCTCGTATGCTTGAACTGCTTTTATAAGTTGCATCATTAATAGTACGCCGCAAAAAGATGGGCGTCCGAAAGATTTCCGGATGCCCATCTTTCCCGCCAATTACCTCTCCACGGGATAGTTTGCCTTGATCCAATCCTCAAACGGAGCATTCATTAATACGGCGTTCTTGTAGCCCAAATCGTTCAGAGTCTTGGTGGCTAAAGCCGAGCGTGCCGATGTCTTGCAGTAGACATAAATCTTGGCGCTCTGATCTGGAACCTTATTCCAGATGTTGATCTCCAATGTCCCTCTGGAGACATTCATCGCCCCGGGAAGATGCCCGGCTGTAAACTCATTTGGATCCCTCACATCGAGAATAACAGCCTTCTCCTTGTTGTCAATGGCTGCTTTCACATCTGCTGCGGAGACAGTCTTAATCGACGCCTTCGCCTTCGCTATCATCTGTTGAACGATAGGAGGAGGACCGGCGGGTTTTGTCTCCTGAGCGAGTGCCAGACTGAGCATCGAAAAAACAAGCACAAAGGACAGTATCCAAACCAACATTCTCTTCTTCATATTATTTTTCACCTCCTTTCTTAACGCAAAGCGCTAAGCGCATAGCGTTCTTTTAGATCCGGTTGTACCCTTATCTATTTCATTTCGCATTCCGCATTCCAAAATCCGAAATCCCCATGACTTCTTCAAGTTGCTTCAGGTCGAAAGGCTTTACCAGATAGCCGTGAATCCCCGCCTCCAGGGCTTCCTGCTTCAACCTCTCATCACTTTGAACGGTCATCAGAATCGAAATGAGCTTTGGATTCTGATTTGCCCACTCTCTCAACATCTCTAAACCATTGCCATCAGGGAGACGATCTCCGCACAGGACGATATCAAATGGGATGGTGTCAAAAAGGGAGATTCCCTCTTTCTTTGAACCGGCAAGAAAAACCTCGCAATTCCTATAATGTTCGACGAAGTACGAAAGGGACTGGCGTACAGTCTTATCTTTTTCAATGATCAATACTTTCATAGAAGCCCTCTTTGAGGAAAAGAGCAAACTTAATGCCAAAGATACAGAAGATCGAGAAACCTGACGGATCAATTTTCTAGGGTCCACAATTCTCCATTCAAATCAAAGAATTGTCCTCTTCAAAAAAAAGTTTCTCTTTTTGCTATCCCTGTAGGGCTGAAAAATGGACCAAATAAGATCGAAAGAGATTTGTTTGAAAACAGACAGAAGAGGATGGGATTTGGAATTATCGTGTTAGATTTATTAATGAATCTCTTCTCTGTGCAATTTCAAATAGTACTGTCTCTTAACAGACAATACCTTAGGCTCTCCTACTTTATACCTAAATCAATTGTCACCCATGAGCCCTCCACCGAGGTAAGGAAGAATAGTCACACTATGCGGCATTTTATAGACGGAGGATAAGTAATAACTTCCTGAAACTTTCTCTTCCCTAATTCTTGAGAAGGGTATATATTACAACTGCAAACTGATGGTGGAAATGTGATCCAAGCCCGATCGAACGATTGAATTTTAGGGGAGAAGAGACATACTTTTAGTGCTTTGAAATCTAAAAAGGAATGTTCGGATGTCATAACAACAAAACAGGAGGTGGGTTATGAAAGATGGAATCGACCGTAGAGGGTTTCTGAAGTTTTCCATGGCGGCGGGTGCTCTCCTCGTGGCCGGGGAGGGAGTGAAAGGAGGCGTGATGGCACAGAGCACAGCAAGGGTTACAGAGGTAGACAAGGTTACTGTATGGGTCCTTACAGACAATTATTATGACGCGTTGAGACCAGACACCAAAATCACGAAGCGGTACCGTGTGGCGCCCGGCAAGTCGATTCATGCTGAACACGGCCTGGCTTATTACGTGGAGACAGTCGTCAACGGCAAGGCAAGTGCCTGCATGTTCGATTACGGACTCGACCCTGTAGGTGTGATAAACAACATAGCGATGCTAGGGCTTGATCTCGGAAAGACAAATGCCTTCAGCCTAAGCCACGGCCACTTCGATCACTGGATGGGCGCAGTCACTATCGTGAAACAGAATCAGTCACGGATTGCTGCGGGGACGCCGTTCTACGTGGGCGAGGAGGCATTCGCTCGGAGATATGGCCTCCGTCCCGGACGTACCGAACCCGATGACCTCGGGCAGCTCAGAAAAGAGGACATTGAAGCTCTTGGGCTAAAAGTTTTCGAGGTGAAAAAAGCGGTGCAGATCATTCCGGGTGCC
>JBAVGF010000250.1:0-15129 GCA_049684675.1 Thermodesulfobacteriota bacterium
AAGGAATCGGGGTGGGCCTTGGGATGCCAAAGAGACCTCTTGCGCCCCCCGTCAGCTCATCCCACCGGGCAATGACGTAGTAGAGAGATATACCCAGGCACATGGTGGAGATGGGAAAGTAGTGGCCCCGGGTGCGCAGGGTAGGGAGGCCGGTCAGGAACCCCAGGAAGGCCGTGATCAGGCAGCCCACGGGAAGGGCTAGCCAGAAGGAGAAGCCCAATCCCTGGATCAACAGAGCCGTTGCGTAAGCGCCGATACCGAAGAAGGTGCCGTGGGCGAGGTTCAACTGGCCCACGTACCCCAGGATCAGATTGAGTCCCATGGAAGAAATCACCCAGATGCCGCACATCACCATCATGTGACGGGGATAGTTTCCCGTGATGAAAAAGGGCGCGCAGATTGCCATGAGAATCAAAAGACCATAAATCAGGCGTTTCGTGCTATTGTTCTTGTCCACTGCTTTTAATGCTTCCCTCCAAAAAGTCCGGTAGGCTTCACCGCCAGGACCAGCACCAGAACCCCGAAGATCAGCGCCTCCACGTAATAGCTGGTCACATAAGTGGAGACCAGGGTTTCCAGCAGGCCAATGACATACCCGCCCACGACCGCCCCGATGAAGCTGCCCATGCCGCCGAGAATAATGATGACAAAGGCCATGGCGATTACCGACTCACCCATGGTCGCAGAGATGAGGAGGATGGGGGCCACCAGAACTGCCGCTACCGCAGCCAGGGCAGTGCCCAGGCCGAAGGTGACCTGTCCGACGAAGCTTGTGTTGATGCCCATGAGCTGGGCGCCCTCACGATTCTGCGAGGTTGCCTCGATGGCGGCTCCGAGGCGGGTCTTCTTAATGAAGAGGTGGATGGCAATAATGAGGAGCGCGGCAAAGAGTATCACGATCAGCCGCTGAAACGTGACGGTGATTCCGAGAAGGTTTATGATTCCGCTGTTGGGCGGGGAGATACGCCGGAAATCCGCCCCCCAGAGAACCAGCGCTCCGTTCTCCAAGATTAAGATGAGGCCCACAGCCACAATGAACGAGCTGACGTGCGGCTGCTTATAGAAGGGTCTGAAGATAAACCGTTCAATAACCATGCCCGCGATGAAAAGGGCCGCCAGAGAGAGCACCAGAGCAATCCAGTAGGAGACCCCCAGGGAGGTAATGCAGAAAAAAGCGATAAAGGCGCCGATCATGTAGAGGGCGCCGTGGGCGAAATTGGGGATCTCCAGGATGCCGAAGATCAGGGTGAGCCCCAGGGCGACCATGGCATAGACCGAGCCCAGCATGATGCCGTTGATGATCGTCTGCGGCAACAGACTCACTCCACTGCCTCCTTCTCGGGGTGATCAAGGGAGCGGGAAAGCGGGGAGATGAGCCCAGCCCCCGCTTTCCTCAAAGGGGTTCACACTAACGAGATCATTCCTTAGCCGTGTAAATTTGGTCAGGCGTGTCGATAAGGAAGCACTCCGTATATTTGCCGTTGGCCACTTCGATCCCGTAAGTCTTCGCTTTGAGCGCTCCGTTCGGGAAAGCGCCCGTGTATCCGTAGGGATCATTGTTCTTAATAAATGGCAACGCGAGCACATCCTTGGTCTTGTTGAGCATAGCGTCCATGATCTTATAGACGTCGGTCGTGGTACCTGCGATGACCATGGACCCGACATAGATCAGGGCATTGGCGTAAGAAATGCCCAGTTCCGTGGCCAACGGTTTATCAGCCCCATACTTCTTGCGAAACTTTTGGGCGAAGGGTTTCACATTGTCACGGGGGGTCATCTCAAGAGGGGTCGATCCGATGCAGCCATTTAGTGTCTCCATGTTGTCCACGAAGGTCCGGATTTCGTCCAGTTTTCCCCTCTCGATGAGGATAAACCCTCCTTTGTAACCGAGTTCACGGGCCTGCCGGATCTGCATGGCATCCGGCTCGGAGGAGGAACCGAGGAGAATCACATCCGGCTTGGTGGCGAGCGCTTTGGTCAGCAAGGGGTAATAATCGGTGGTCTTCATAAAATCAACGGGAATATTTGTAGTGATGGTACCCCCTTTCGCTTTCCACCCTTTCTCAAACAGGCCGCTCCAAATCTTGCCATATTCGTAAGCATCCGGCATCATGGCGCAAACCTTCCATCCATGGGCCCATGCCTTTTCTGAGAAGGCATGGACGTAAGCCTGCATGGGAAGCGGCCCTTTGAACAGGAGTTTATTTCCCGCGGTCACCACGTTCTGGGTGGTGGTGTAGGCTCCGACAATAAATTTCTCATTCTCATTGATGGCCATGAGGGCAAAAATCCCGCCCGTATTGGGGTTGTAAACCATCTTGGCCCCGTCTTTATGCACCAGGCGTTTGGCGTTATTGGTCGCCAGGGCGGCTTGAAAACGGTCGTCCACGCTGATAACGCGGACAGTGTACTTTTTGCCGGCCACGGTAGCGCCGCCCAGGGTATTGATCTCGTCGGCCGCTAACTCCAGGCCCCACTGGATGTTAAACCCGAACTTAGCCGCTCCTCCGCTCAAGGGGCCGCTGTAACCGATGATAATCTCATCCGCGGCCTGCACGGTCTGGCCAAGGGCCGTCAGGGAAAGCAGGAGCGTAAGGACGAAAATCCAAAACCATGAATTTGTCTTTTTCATTTGTCCCTCCCAGTATCAAGATGATCAGATGGTTTAGCTGAAGGTTCAGAACCCTATACTACGATCAAGGAAGAATAAATCTTGAGACGAATGACAGGGGGAGATCTACCGAGCGCCCTCGTCAAAATGGATAAAAAAAAACCCATATCGGTATCCATCATTGATGCCCGAAAGAATCTTCCTTGAAGAAACCTGGGAACAAGATATGGATAATGATAAGAAGACGCTGTGGGTTGGGTTGAATATACGGAAAACAGAGTTGCCTGTCAAGCAAAAAAGACCACAAGGTGTAATGTCGTACTGAAGCGTGGGTAAAATCCGACAATCCGGCAAGAATGTCATCGAAAATCTTATAAGGCGGACGTTTAATGGGGTAACATTCAGGAGCATCATCGGGTCTCCTTACTGCATTGGAATTCTTTTAGCTGGCCTACAAGCTGAGGTTGCCGCCATAATATTTTCTCCGGCATCTTCGCCGGATGTCGTCAATTTTGCGCGGGAGAGTGAGGCGTTACCACGAGATGTCGTCCCTCAGTGACAAAGATGGAAGAATCGATCCGGCTGGAACGCTTCGAAAGTTTTATAAAGAGGGGGCGGACTCCTTCTTCGGGAAGAAGTCCGCCCGGGGATATCAGGAGTTATTTCTTGGTGCGCAATTGAGCAGGAGGAATGTAGCCCCCAGGAACGGCTTTCATCTTCTCATCGACGACCCAGGAGATTTTTCCATCATTCTGGAACTGGGCAACGCTTTCCATCCATACTCCCGGATACATTTCATAGGGGTTTTTAGGATCGACCATCCTGCGAGAGTGGAAGAAAGGTTTGATCCTCTGGGTTTCATATTTCATCTTTCCCAGGGAGTAAACCGTCTCCACATCTTCCATGGCCTTGATCAACTTATCCATGTTGTCCGTCCCCCCGGCTTTCTCAATGGCCGCCTTAAAATGGTAAATATCCGCATAGGAGATGTGGACGTGCTGTTGCAGCGGAATCCCCAGCTTTTTCCCTAGCTCGATGAAAGGAAGTGTTTTCGGGGTGAAAGGAATATTTCCTTCGGAAAAGGGAGACATGATTCCCAATCCTTTCCCGCCGGTCATCCTCCAAAAATCGTGCGTTTGAGAAACTCCCCCATAAAGAATCGTGGGAATATCCTGGGCTGCCGAATCCGACCATTGTTTGGTGTAAGACTCAGTATCGGTGAACCACGAGCTCATGAACCAGATCACGTCGGCCTTCTTCGTAGCGATCTCTTGCAGAATGGGCAGGTACATGGTTCCCCGGGGTTTGACCGGTTTGCTGTAAACCACTTCCAACCCGTATCTCTGCTTGGCCGCTTCTTCCCAGGTGGGCAGATTGAGGTAATCAATTCCTCTACGCCACATAACGGTCCAGGCCAGATCTTCCCAGAGAAAAGCGACCTTTTTGGCCTTAATGGATTCCTTAATAGCTTGCCCCATGAAAATGTCCAGCCAGCCATAGTGGGCAGGTTCTGGATCAAAGTCCCGGAAGCAGAATTTGTATTTATCATAGTTATCGACGATCTTGGCCGTTAACTCCGAGGCCATGGGGCCGTTGAAAACGAGAATGTGGGGAAACTCCTTAAACAAAGTTGCGGAGTTCTCCTGGGCGGCCAAACAAATTTCCGAGCGCCCTTCAACGGAGATAAAAGTAGCTTTATACTCCATGAGGAGTCGCCGAGCGGCCTCAACTGAAAGTGTAGTGTCTCCCTTGCCGTCAAGAATGACATACTCCACGGGTCGTCCCAGAATTCCTCCTGCCTTGTTGATCTCCTCAACGGCGTACTTCTGTATGTCCATACAGGGTTTGGTACCGGGGGAGGCAACATTTCCGACGTAACCGATGACGATCGGCTTTCCGGCAGGGGCGGCAAACACTGGGCCTACCCCCAGCCAGAGCAGCGAGAAGACTGCAACCACCATCATTCCCAACCTCAACCATTTTTGCATTGGCCATCCTCCTTTCTTATTTTTGTAGGGGTGATCTCGTTCCGGTTTTCCATGGCCCCAATAACGGTTTTAGAATTATAAGGACTCGCTTTGGGTTGGGTTGAATATACGGAAAACGGAGTTGCCTGTCAAGCAAAAAAGACCGCAAGATGCCATCTCTCAGTTTCAAGGATGGAATAATCGATCCGGCAGGAACGCTTCGAAAGTTTTATAAAAAGGAGGCGGACTCCTTCTTCGGGAAGAAGTCCGCCTGAGGATATCGGGAGTTATTTCTTGGTGCGCAATTGAGCAGGAGGAATGTAACCACCCGGAATCACCTGGCTCTTTTCGTTGATGACCCAAGCGATCTTTCCGTCATTCTGGAACTGGGCGATGTTCATCAGGAACATTCCAGGATACATCTGGTAAGGATTCTTGGGATCGACTAGAACGCGAGAGTGGAAGTAAGGCTTGATTCTTCTGGTTTCATATTTCATCTTTCCCAGAGAGTAAATTGTCTCCACATCTTCCATGGCCTTGATCAACTTATCCATGTTGTCCGTCCCACCGGCTTTCTCGATAGCCGCCTTGAAATGGTAGATATCCGCATAGGAGATATGGACGTGAATCTGTAGCGGGATCCCCAGCTTTTTCCCCAACTCGATGAAGGGAAGGGTCTTCGGGGTAAAAGGGATATCCCCTTCATAAAAGGAAGACATGATCCCTAGCCCTTTTCCGCCAGTCATCCTCCAATAATCATGAGTCTGGGCCACCCCACCATACATTACGGAGGGAATATCCTGGGCCGCGGAGTCAGCCCATTGCTTGGCGTATGACTCGGTATCGGTGAACCATGAGCTCACAAACCAGATCATGTCGGCCTTCTTCGTGGCGATTTCCTGCAGAATGGGCAGGTACATCGTTCCCCTTGGCTTGACCGGTTTGCTGTAAACCACGTCTATCCCGTATTTCTGCTTGGCTGCATCTTCCCAGGTGGGCAGTTTAAGATAATCAATCCCTCTGCGCCACAGGACAGTCCAGGCCAGATCCTCCCAGAGAAAAGCAAGCTTCTTGCCCTTTAGGGCACCCTGGAAAAGCTTTCCCAGGTAATTGTCCAGCCAGCCATAATGGGCAGGTTCCGGGTCCCAGTCCCTGAAACAGAATTCGTACTTTCCAGGGCTATCTACAATCTTGGCCGTCAACTCAGAGGCCATGGGACCGTTGAAAATCAGAATGTGGGGATATTCTTTAAACAGAGTGGCGGAGTTTTCCTGAGCAGCAAGGCAAATTTCGGACCGCCCTTCGATGGAAATAAAGGTAGCTTTATTCTCCATGAGGAGACGCCGGGCTGCCTCAACCGAAAGAGAAGTGTCTCCCTTGCCGTCGAGCACCACATACTCCACTGGACGCCCAAGGATTCCGCCGGCCTTGTTGATCTCTTCTACGGCGTACTTCTGGATATCCATGCAGGGCTTGGTTCCCGGGGAAGCAACATTACCGACATACCCGATGACGATCGGCTTGCCAGCCGGTGCGGCAAAGGCTGTTGGAAAAAATCCTAACCCCAGTAAAGAAAAAACTGCGAGAACGACGGTTCCTAACCTTAGCCATCTTTCCATAGGTCACCCTCCTTTAATAATATTTTTTTGGGGCCCTCTATTGCAGGACCTCCCCGAAAGCCCCTACCCATGCAACGGAAGACCCCTTACCCCATCGATGCTTGGATAGATCCTATTTTTCTCACTTCTCTTGGATGTACTTCTTCCGAATATACTCGTTATCCTTCCCGATATCACAAGAGACCCACTTCACCCGGGGCGGGGACTCCGACATCTTCACGAAATTCGTGTTAATGACGAACTTTCCCAGGGTGTCATCCTTAACTTCCTGGAAGATTTTGCGAATGGCAAACTGTTTGCTCTCAAAGGTCATGGACGGAGTATTCACTTTCATAACGATGGGTACTCCGCCGCCGCGCCATTTGGACCGTGCCGCTTTGGCGCTGTATCTCAACGCTTTATTCACCAGTTCATCAGCTGTGTATAAGATGGTTTTCTCTTCAATGGCCTTATACAAAACCATGGCCGTATCGACTACGTCGGGAATCCGGTCCGGCGTAAATCTCCAATCATCTTCTAATTTCCACAAACCAAGGACTTTTAAAAGGGCTCGGAAATCGTGATCACGCGGTGCCGCAATTACTACAAAACCATCCTTACATTTCCAGCAACCATACGGGTAGAGAATAAAATCGAGAACTCCGATCCGCGGCCGGGGGGCCTCCCACGTATAGCCAATCGTTGGCGGGAATCCAACCATGCAGGAGTAAGCATCCATGGTGGCCACGTCCACCATCTGGCCTTCCCCGGTGTTTTGACGGTGAATGAGAGCGAAAGAGCCTCCCAAAGCCGCATGGAGTCCGGAGATGTACCACCCAGCCCACATCCCGGCTTTGAGGGGCCAGTTATAAGGCTCGGGACTGTTCGCCGGATCGCCTACCTGAGCCGGAAGACCGGAGCCTGCCTGCGAAGTAATGTCGGAATCCGGAAAATGGGCAAATTGCCGGGCCTTTTCCGTGTACTGGCCATAGGGAGTGATGGCAATATAAATGATACCGGGATTTTTCTGACTGAGCTGCCGGTATCCAATGCCCCAGGAATCCATTTCCCCGGCTCCAAAGGTCTCGATAACCACCGAAGCCTTTTCCGCCAATCTCGCAAAATCATTTCTGTCCTTTTCGGAATTTCTGAGATCGAGCGTCATGTATCTTTTGTTCCGTCCCTCAATCAAGAAAGGGATCCCCACGCCGTTCACATTTTCGCCCAGAGGGGTCATCCTGCGGGCCGGATCCCCATCGGGTGGCTCAATCTTGATGACCTCGGCCCCGAACTCGGCAAAAAAACTGGCCGCGATGATCCCCGAGAAATTCGCGTAACTGGCATCCAGCACCAAGATATCATCCAGGACTTCGGGTTTCCCTTCCGGGTTCATCACCTCGGCCAGCCTCTTTCCCCAGGAGGCCAGGTGTTGAACCGTCTTTCCCGAGGCTACGTATCGGGCGTAAACTTGTTCCTTTTCCCGCTTGTGGCTCACTTTTTTCCCTCTCTCCCGTAATTAAAGATCGGATCCTCATCCAGATTGTAATAAACGGGCGGCTTCAGCCCTGGCCGGTCGTCGAAGGTGCCAATGATTCTTTTTTTCTCCAACAAGGAAATTTCTTCCTCCGACAGGCCCATAAATTTTTTGAGCACCAGCCGGTTATGGTAGCCTATCGGACGGGCCAGCCATTTCGTTCTGGCCGGCGTCTTGCTGAGCTGGGCGGAGGGTCCTGCCAGGACCAGCTCTTTATACATTTCATCATTGAACAGGATGACGCTTCCTCTCTGACGCCTCCAGGGATCATGGCAAATCTGGTAGTCATCCAGTACTTCCGCGGCTGGAAAACCTTTGTCATTGGCCAGTTTGGTAATCTCCTCTGCATTCAAAGACTTTAACCAGTCGCCGGCAATCTTGGTGAGCGCAGCCGCATTAGTCGGCTTCAGTTTCTCGAAAGGATCCATGTAAATTTTGTCCTTGAGAAGATCTTCTCGGTTCATCGCGCTGCAAAGACCGGCAAATTGTTTCTCGGTCGCGCACGCCAGAGCCATAAACTTTCCATCCCGGGTCTTAAAGATAGAAGCCGGGACCATCGTGGGATCACTGTTTCCGGTGCGGCCAATCTCCTTCCCGGTAAGGTTGAAGAATGTGAAGTGCCAAAGCAGCCGCATCAAAGCCTCAGACTGGGCCAGGTCAATGTACTGTCCCTTCCCCGTCTTGTTGCGAAAGTAGAGGGCCATCAGAATGGCCATGGCTCCCACATTGCCTGGGATATAGTCTCCCAGGTAATCAGGCAGTTTGTAATACTTGTCTGTATCGGGATAACCGGTCAGGCTCAATACACCGCTGGCAGCCTGGGCAAGGAGATCCCACCCAGGATAGAAACGCAAAGGCCCGTACTGGCCGTAGGTCGAACAACTCAGGTAGATGATCTTGGGGTTGATTTCGCTGATTCGGGTGTATCCTACCCCCCACGCTTCAGCCGTTCCGGCGGCGAAGTTCTCGGCGACCACATCTGCCGTCGCGGCCAGCCGGTAGATGATCTCTTTGGCCTCGGGCTTCTTCAAGTCCAGACCAAGAAAATATTTGTTCTGTGTGACAAAATGCCAAAGAGGATTGGAATGCTTCCAGTATTTTCCCCAATAGGTGGCCGGCCTCCAGAGGTCTCCATGAAAAGGGAGCTCGAGCTTGATGACTTCTGCCCCATACTGGGCCAGAAGCCGGGTGGCCGTGGGGCCAAAGATGACGTGGGAGAAATCCAGGACACGGATCCCTTTGAGGATCTCTGTTTTCTTGTTGATGGCGGCAGGGTCAAAAAGTTTGGCCGTATAGGAAAAATAATCTTCCATTCGTTACCTCCCCAGGTAGGCCTTCTTCACCAAATCGCTCTGCATTAAGACTGCGGCATTTCCCTCGAGCACGATCCTCCCATCTTGCATCACGTAGCCACGATCAGCAATTCCCAGGGCCCGTAACGCGTTCTGCTCGGGGAGCAAAATGGTGATCCTGGACTGCCGGAGCTTTCCCAGGGTCTCGTAAAGATTGTCCTGGACGACGGGAGCCAATCCTAAAGAGGGCTCATCCACCATGAGTAACCGGGGCTGGGCCATCAGCCCTCTGCCGATGGTAAGCATCTGCTGCTCTCCTCCCGAAAGGGAACGGGAGGGCATATTTGCTCTCTCTTTGAGAATCGGGAAAAGCTCCATGACCCATTCCATTCTTTTCTGTTTAGCCTTCCAAGCCTTCCCGGGATATGCTCCCAGGAGGAGATTTTCCTTCACAGTCATGTAAGGGAAGAGCCGTCTGCCCTCGGGAACCTGGGCAATTCCCGCGGCGATGACCTTGTGCGCGGGAAGGTTTTCAATGGACTTACCAAAAAACCAGATGCTTCCGGAAGTAGGTTTTATAATCCCCTGGATTGTATTTAGGAGAGTACTCTTGCCGGCCCCGTTTGAACCTAACAAAGCCACAACTTCATTCTCCTGGATTGATAAACTGACGTCGTGCAGGACGGGAATGACTCCATAGGATACATGAAGGTTTTTTACCTCAAGCATGGTCTGCCTCGAACCCTAAACGCCTAAAAGTTGAAAACGCATAGCGCAGTGCGCATAGCGTAAAAAAACTCAACTACCCTGAAGTGCCTAAAGCAAAAAATCCCATTAAACGTGGTCTTCTGGCTCTGCCCTATGCGCTTCGCGTGGTTTGCTCTGCTCTATTTGTTTTGCGCCATCCAGAGCCGAGATAAGCTTCAATCACCTTGTCGTTATTGGCGATCTCTTCTGGAGTCCCCTCAGCAAGCTTCTCGCCAAAATGAATGGCAATGATTCGCTCGGCTGCCTCCATCAAGACTGCCATCACGTGCTCGATCCAGAAGATGGTCAGACCAAACTCTTCCTTAGCGCGGGCAATGAGATGGACAGCCCTGTTGGCCTCTCCTGGATTGAGCCCGGCCATTACCTCATCAACGAAGAGAAGCTTCGGCGTAGTCGCCAACGCTCGGGCTAATTCCAGCATACGGAGTTCGAAGAAGGTCAGATCGTGAGCTAGGATATTGCGCTTGCTGAAGAGCCCCACAAATTCCAGGTAATGGGTCGCCTCCGCAGCAGCATCGTCCAAGCCCCGGTTAATCCTTTTTTTTCCGCAGAGGGCACTGGTCACCACGCTCATGAGGGCGGTCAGCTCCGGAAAGGGGCGGGGAATCTGGTAAGTTCGGCTGAGACCCATCCGGCATCGTTGATATGGCTTCATCCGGGTGATAAGCTTGCCGTCCATCTCGATCTCACCGGAATCCGCATAGTAGGAACCGCAGAGGAGATTAACCAGAGTTGTTTTGCCCGCTCCATTCGGTCCGATCAGGCCCACCGTTTCTCCCGGACTGATGTCGAAGCTAAGCTTATTGACAGCCGTGAGGCCCCCAAAACTCTTCGTGATATTTCTGACTTTCAATATCTCGGACATTCACTCTATCTCCGTACGTGCAAGGTTGGCAAATACTCGCGATACCGGCGTTTTCTATAGATTCCGAAAAGGCCCTCAGGCAAGGCAAAGAGGAGGATGAAAAGAATAATCGGAAAGACCACGGGCTGAATACTACCCAGGGTAGCGATCAGGATCATCTCAAGAAAGGCGATGAAATAGCCCCCGACCACGCACCCGAAAACCTGTGCCCGTCCGCCGATGAAAATGACGAGGAGAATTTTCACCATGAACGTGAGCGGAAGATAAGTGATCCCGGCAAAAGTCCCGAAGTAATGGGCATAGAACCATCCTACGACGCCGATCATCCCAGCGGCAAAGACAAAGGCCAGGATCTTCACCTTATTAATGTTTACCCCGATTCCGTGAGCCACCTCCTCGTCGTCATTGATCGTGGCCATAATCAAACCGTAACGGGACTTAACGATTTTGTTTACGACAAGAAGATAAAGAAGCACCAGGAATATGGAGAGGTAGGCAATCACCAGGAAATTGATTTTTACATTTCCGAGGTCCATCAATAGTTTGATCCCGGCCAGGCCCACGTCTCCCTTGAAGAGATCCGAATAGATGAAGGTGACTTCGAGAAAGACAAGGGGTAGGAGGAGGGTGAGCAGGACATAGTAGAGACCCCGGGCCAAAATCACCAATGGGCTGAAGAGAAGAGCGGAGACCAAGCTGATCAGGATGGCGAGAGGAAGGGTCTTCAGCGGTCCCCACCCATAAGCGATGGAGAGGATCGCTGCCGTATAACCGCCAACGCCGACGAAGAAATTCGGGCCAAAATTAAGCCGCCCTGTTCCCACCGTCATCAGGCCCAGAGGAATGGCTATGGCGGCATAGAGATTGGCAGTGATCAACGTATTCAGGAGGATGGGACTGACAAAGTAGCATAGGATGGGAAAGATGAGCAAGCAGGCTGTCCATAGGAAGGTGTTCCTCCAGTATCTGGGCTCCAGCATCCAGTCCCACTTTTTCCCTTTGTGGCGGATGATAATCCGGTCTCTTTTGATTTCAGCATCTACCATAAGGCCTCACTCTTAGCGATCCCCTGCGGTCTTACCATCAGGATGATCATGACCAGAACCAAAGCCGAGAGGTTCATAAATCGAGGCTCCCCCAGCACGAAAGACACAAAGGAGTGGGTAAAGCCGATAAGAAAACTAGCAATAATCGTTCCTTTGATGTTTCCCAGGCCGCCCAGAATGGCCACCAGGATGGCTGTGGTCATATAAATTGAACCCATCCCTGGCTCCACTGACCAGACCGGGGCCACGATCAGTGTGCCGACAATCACCGGAACCAGGACCAGCATCATGGTGAAGACATAGAGGCTCTCGACATTCACGCCGATGATCCTGCTGCTGAGAATATCCTGGGAGATAGCGCGCACCGCTAAACCCGTTCTAGTTTTAAGAAAGAATAGGACAAACAAAAAGGTGAGGAGAAGGGCGATTCCCGCTCCTGCCAGGAGCTGATTGGAAATGACGGCCATTCCGATCCTCGTGCTTCCATTGATCAGGGTCGTCTGTACGTAGACGCCCGCCTGGATCGGGTAGCGATAATTGACGACTTGCTCCACAATGAGGGAAAACAAGAGAAGCCCTGTCAGGAGAATCTCCTCCCGCTGCACATATTTTATGATTATCCCTTTATAGATAAGGACGGAAATAAGAAACTGGAGGATGACCATGCCGATGATGGCGGGGAATAATCCCAGACCAAATTCTTTCATAAACATCCAGGCGAGATAGACAGTCAAAGTAAAGAGGTAGGCATATCCCAGATGGAAGATTCTCAGCACGCCGCAGATGATGGAGAAGCCCAGGGAGATGAGCAGGTAAAGAGACCCGAGGACAAACGCGTAAATGAGGACGACTTGGAGGGTTCCCCACATGGATCCGTTACTCCTTCGCCTGAGTTGTCAAAAAATCGGCAGATCGATTCATCTGCCTTCCCGGAGCCTAAACAAGTTGTCTTTTATACCAAACGAGAAAAATTTGCAAGCCCTTTTAGAGAAAAAAGGAACAAGCACTTATACTAAATGCCATAAAAAAATGTCAAGGAAAAAAATTAAAGAATTTGAAGCTTCCGAAAAGGACGGTGTCTGAACCTACGGTGTTATCGCTTGTCCGGGGTCCGGAAAAGTTTGTCAGCGGCATCGAGCAGCGAACGATTCCCTCCTCTGGTAGAGGATATGAAGGTATTTTTTTCCTCAAGTTTTCTCGAGTTTTCTTTCTTGACAGAAAGCTTTTCCGCATGGTATAGAAAACCGACTTCATAGAACTTGTCCTGTATGTTGAACCATCGGTGAAATGTTGAGCTGCAACCCCGTTTGACTCCTAAGGCTGACGCGCCTCTATCACCAGGGCAGAGAACTTTGCCGTGCCGCGGGGTGATCCCTTTGCGTTAGGAAAGGATCCCCGATAATAGTCTTTTTTTCGGATTTGGAGCAGACATGCTGCTGAGCCTTGAGGGAGTTCATACGTCTTATGGAAATTTTCCGGCCCTGCGGGGAGTAACTCTCTCCATTGAAAAAGGAGAAATCGTCACTCTTCTGGGAAGCAACGGAGCGGGGAAGACCACTCTGC
Source organism: Thermodesulfobacteriota bacterium (assembly GCA_049684675.1). GTDB lineage: Bacteria > Desulfobacterota > BSN033 > BSN033 > UBA1163 > UBA1163. Next base: position 13,245 of record JBAVGF010000250.1, read on the forward strand.
TCAAAACCATTTCCGGCATTCTGAGGGCCCGTCCCGGTGTGATCTCCTTCGAAGGAAAAAGGATTGAGAACCTCCACTCGAATGAGATCGTTCGTCTTGGGATTTCTCAATGTCCGGAGGGAAGAAAGCTCTTCCCGGAAATGTCGGTTCTTAAAAACCTTCGACTGGGGGCCTACGTCCGTCGTCGGGATAAAAAGGGAGTCGAAAAATCTCTCGCCGAGATATTTCAACTTTTCCCGATACTCTCGGAAAGATCGAAGCAGCTGGCCGGTACCTTGTCCGGAGGAGAACAACAGATGCTGGCCATGGGCCGAGCCGTGATGTCCAATCCCACACTCCTCCTGTTGGATGAACCTTCCTTGGGGTTAGCCCCTCTGGTCGTGCGCACTCTCTTCCAGACGATCCAGGATATCAACCGGCGCGAGACGACGATCTTCCTGGTTGAGCAGAATGCTTCACAGGCTTTACACATCGCCCACAGGGGTTACGTCATGGAGACCGGGAAGATTGTCCTGACCGGGCCCTGCCAAGCGCTCTTGAACGACGATAAAGTGAAGCAGGCCTATCTGGGGACTTGAGGGGCCTGAATGCCTTTCCTCGGAAGAAGGAGGAAAGGGAAAGACTCGATAGCGGTTTGCTCGCAAGAAAAAAAGAAAGGAGGAAGCCATGAAAGGCAGAACGAAGAAGGTTCTCTGGGGCATCACTTTCCTGTTTCTATTTCTGAGTGTCCCAGCTTGGGGGGTGGAAGCGATCAAAGTTGGCTTCACCGGCCCATTGAGCGGGGGATCGGCCAAATACGGAAAAAACTCTGAGGCAGGCCTGGTGATGGCCATGGAGGAGATCAACGCCAAGGGTGGAATAACCGTGGCGGGGAAAAAGTTTAAGATTGAGATCATTTCTCTCGACGATCGGTACAAGCCCGATCTTGCCGTGCAGAACGCCCGGCGCATGGTCTCCCTGGACAAAGTTCCAGCGGTCTTCTGCCCTCACAGCGGCGGCATCCTGGCCATGATGAACTTCAACGAGAAAGAGGACTTTATCGTCATGGGATACACCACCCATCCCAAAGTTGTGGAAATGGGAAACAAGCTGGTCATCCGTATCCCGGCCGATATCCGGGCTTACGCCTCCGCCTTCATCGATCGGGCCAGGGAGCGGGGGGTCAAAAAAGTGGCGGCGATCCCCGGCGTCCATGAGTACGCCAAGATCTGGCTGGATATTTTCAGGGAAGAATGGGCCAAGCGGGGAGGGACCCTTACCGATGTGAGCTCCGCGGATTACATGAAGGAGACGGATTTTTACACCCACCTGACCAAAGTCATTGCCGGCAACCCGGATGCCATCCTTCTCATCGGCGCCTCCGAACCGGCAGCGCTCATCGTCAAGCAAGGCCGGGAGCTCGGATTTAAAGGCCGATTTATCCTGGCCGACCAGGCCAAGATGGAAGAGATGGCCAAGATTGTCACCATGGATAAGCTGGAGGGGACGATCGGCCTCACTCCGCTCTATGATCGCCCGGTTAAAGATGCCCCGGCTTTTGTTAAAGCGTATAAGAAGCGGTTTGGCGAGGAGGAGGCTTGCACGACCGAGACGGCCCAGCACTATGAGAGCCTTGGTCTTCTCGCTTACGCCATGGAAATCGCAGGGACGACCTCCGATGTCCGGAAGATCCGCGCCGCCATGCCCCGGGTGTTTCCTTTAGAGAAGAGGGGAATGCTCGCCCCCACAGGTGTTTTTGCCCTGAGGGAAAATGGGGCGGAGATCCGTATCGTCTACGGAACGGAGGTTATCGGGGGAAAATGGAGCGAGCCCTTTGAAATTCGATACTGAAATTCTTGGGAATTTACACCCTCCTCTCTTGACGGAAGAGGAGTCTTTCTTATGC
>JBAVGF010000251.1:0-1643 GCA_049684675.1 Thermodesulfobacteriota bacterium
GGCTTCCTCCGATAAATAATAAAATATTAATAAAGACGGAAATACTTGTCAATGAATATATTTACAAATAATTACATATTATTACTCAAAAATCCCTATCCATGGGTATCGAACTTCCCTCTTGAAGAGTTACTTTCCCGGACGGATGGAACCGTTTTTCGATCTTAGACGTAAGTCAGATTGCTTGAATGAAGTAGATTTGTGGAAATGGAGAGAATAGAAGTTTATCCCTTAAACTGATCCCTTATAAATAATCGTCCCAACCTTTTCACCATTCAGTGCCTTGGTAATATTACCTTCTTCCAACCCGTTAATGATCTGAATTTGATGAATGACGTGACTGTTCTGAAGGATCTCAATACAAGGCCGCTCAATAATTAAATCATCCAGGCTTCTTTTTAAAAGCTGCTCAGCCCCGATCTCCCCGATGAACTCTGCATCCGAATTCTTCTTTGGGTCATCGGAGTATAGCCCATCCTCATCCTTAATAAAGATACAGCTACGGGCGCCGATCAGGTCAGCCAGGATCAACGTGCCCACATCTGTTCGATGGACCGGGATTCGCCCGGTGGCTGGGGGAATTGCAAAATAGTCATAGGGGGGCATACCGTGCATGACAGGGATACAACCCTGGGAGAAGTAAGTTGGGAGCTTAACGATCTCGTCGTGGCCAATCTTGATTCCTCCCCAGGGCGAGAGAAGCATACTGATCAGAAGAGCATTCTGCTCTGACACGGAGCTGCCGAATTTGGCTATGATCCCCGTGGGCATACCCAGTTCAAGGCCGATAGCATAGATGTGGCGGCTTCGCGTTCCACCGCCTGTGGTAATCAGCATTTTATGTTTTTCTTTATTGGCAGCGATCTCTTTGATGACGGCTGGAACCGCCCTGATGCCCCGATCACAGATAGACTGACCTCCAATTTTCAGGATATTGACGTCAGGAAAAAGGCGCTGCTGCGGAGCCACCTCGAGCCCTTCAATAAATGACTTGCTGACCAGGCTTTCCCCCATCAGCCTGCTCTTGACATGCAAACGTTTCCCGTCTCGCTCTCGTATTAGCGCCATCTATGGAGCTCCTTTATTTGAACCCACCCAGATCAATCTTCGATTTCTACTTCTCCCCTACCCTTATGCCTTCCTTCACCACCTTTGAGCAGGACCAGTTTAGCGCCGACGGCCTTTGCGATCTGCTCGAGCTCACTCTTACGAAGATGCTTGCCATACACCTTCATGTCAAGGCCAGCTACGGCAACCAGCCTAAAACGCGGCTTCTTCTCGCCCTTACCTACCTTTCCCCTCTCCCTGTAAAAAATTTTCCCAGCCATCTTATGCCCCTCCCTTTTTACGCTTTCTCCTTTTCCTTTCCTCCGCTGTCTCCCAGAGGTTACCGGCTCTAGGAATCACTGGCAAGACAGGCCTTCCTCCCCAAAGCCTTGGACGGAGCCACCCCTTGGTATTGATGACGCCATCCGGAGCAGGAACCTTCGCATCCCGATCAACAGACACCACTGCTATCCCAGACCCTCCCAGATCAGATACAAGGACTTTTTCCGGAAAATCCCTCAATCTTCCAAGCTCGATAAACCTGCCTCCCAATCCATAGGCAGTCAAACCCACTGCAGCCGCAGCGCCTATTATAC
>JBAVGF010000252.1:0-9121 GCA_049684675.1 Thermodesulfobacteriota bacterium
TGCGAGGATGGAACTTGCGGCACATGCACGATCTTGCTGAATGGGGCACCCGTGCGTTCCTGTTTGCTTCTCGCGGCGGAAGTTGAGGGGCAAGAGATTGTCACGATAGAAGGATTGTCCGACGGAGAGAAGCTGCACCCGGTACAGGAGGCATTTGTCAAATACGGTGGCATTCAATGTGGGTTCTGCAGCCCGGGCATGATCCTTTCGGCCAAGGCGCTATTGGACAAGAACCCTTCTCCCACGGAAAGGGAAATTCGGCAAGCTATCTCTGGCAATCTGTGCCGGTGCACTGGCTATACCAAGATCGTCGAATCCGTGATGGCCCTCTCTGGTCAGCGAGCCTCATCATTGCAAAATGAAGGTGTCAATCCAGACTATTCAGTGGTAGGTAAGCGAGTATCTCGAACCGACTCTGTCCCCAAGGCGAGGGGTGAAACCAAGTTCTCCGCCGATCTGTACTTACCAGGCATGCTTTACGCTAAAGTGCTCCGCAGCCCTTACGCCCACGCCAGGATACTGAACATCGACACCAGTCGAGCCGAGAAGCTTCCTGGAGTGAGGGCAATCATCACCGGCAAGGACGCCATACCCTACCGATGGGGCGTATTTGCGTATACCCGGGATATGCAGTTCCTTCCTACGGACAAGGCCCGCTTCCTCGGCCAGGAGGTTGCTGCTGTGGCTGCCATCAACGAAGAAACGGCGCAAGAGGCCGTGGATCTGATCAAGGTGGAGTGGGAGCCTTTACCGCATGTTCTCGATCCTGAAAAGGCCTTGCTTGATGGCGCTCCTCAGCTTCATGATGACAAACCCGGCAACGTCAGCGTGCGTATTTTCGTGAACGAAGGGACAGTCGACCGGGCTCTTGCCGAGTCTTATCTCGTGCAGGAGGGCCGCTTTTCATCTCCAGAAGAGAGCTATTGCCAGTTAGAGAATTACGCCGTCGTGGCCAACTTTGACAGCACCGGGCTGGACATATGGTGTCCCAATGCGGGCCCCCATATGAAGGCGAGGCCGCTCAGCAACGCCCTCGGCATAGCGACCTCAGACGTCCGTGTCCGCAAGATCGCCGTCGGTGGACATTTCGGCGGCAGGTCCGAGGTTTCACCGGCGGATTTTATGGCCGCGCTCCTCTCGAGGAAAGCCCGCCGTCCCGTTAAACTGGCCTACACCCGTGAGGAGAACTTCAACTGCGTACGGCAGGTGCACAGCAGTATTACGCACTCCAAAGTGGGGGTCGACGCCGAGGGAAGAATTACCGCCGTGGATATGAAGGTCATCATGGACGGTGGAGCTTACGCCAGCACCGGCCCGATCGCCGCCTCGGTCGCCTACATTATGATTGAAGAGGCCTACAAGTTCGCCAACCTGCGCTATGAAGCCATCCGGGCCTATACCAACAAACCCCCTCGCGGAATGTACCCGCATCACCCCCGCACGACCTATGCTGGATTGGAGCTGCAGCTCGATGCCCTTGCCGAGAAACTCGGAATGGACCCCCTCGAATTCAGGATCAAGAACGCCGTCCACGAGGGCTACGTTACTCCTACCAGGACGGTGCTCACCTCCTGTGCCGAAGTTGAAACCATGCGCATGGCCACGGAGAAGGCTGGCTGGAAAGAGAAACGCGGCCATTTAGCGCCTTATCATGGCATAGGCATGGGCTGCGGCGCGATGATCAGCGGATTTCCTATGGGCATCCGCGGAGGATCCGCAGCTTTTGTGCGGTTCAATGAGGATGGCGACGTCACAGTGATTTCTGGAGTGATGGATAACGGACAAGGCAACGACAGTATGATTGCTCAGATCGCTGCCGAGGAACTGGGAATCCCGCTGGACCGAATCAAAGTCATAACGGGGGATACCAGTGTGACTCCGTCCGATCAAGGAGCTTACTCCCAGGCTTCCACACTCATTTCCGGCGGCGCGGTCAAAGCCGCGGCCGCCGACGCCAAGGAACAGCTCTTGGAGGTCGCTGCCCAAATGCTGGAGGCCAACAAGGATGACCTGGTAGCGCGTGATGGCCGAATTTTCATCAAGGGAGTATCGGAGAGATCTGTTGATATCGCTAAAGTGGCGAGGACCGCTCTGGCGCAGAATCGTGCGATCTTAGGGCGTGGCGACCGCTGGCCCGACGCCGATCCCAAACGGGACTGGATCAAAAACCCGCGTGGGCAGGTAGCCTCCGCATTTTCCTTTGGCACGGCAGTGGCCGAGGTGGAGGTAGATCCCGAAACAGGCAAAGTGAAGCTACTCAACATGGTTGCGGCCCATGATTGCGGCTATCCCATCAACCCTCTGGCTGTTGAACAACAGATCCAACGCTCCGCAATGGAGGCGGGTCCGCAGGGTGTGCTCATGGAGAAACATCTGTGGACCAGCAGAGGGCAGAACCTTAATGCCAACTTTGCCGACTACTGGTTCCCGCTCTCCACAGATGTGCCCAACATCGACCCTATCGTCGTGACCTCCAACGATCCCTTTGGGCCGTTTGGCGCCAAAGAGGGAGGTTTGTCCATCGCTGTGGCCATGACCGGAGCTGTGGCCAATGCCGTGCAGAATGCCGTCGGCGTTATGCCCAAGGAGCTTCCTGTCACACCCGAAGTGGTGCTGCACATGTTGGAGGAGAGGAAGTCTATCAAATGAACCCCGTTAGAAATTCCAGCGGGGCATTAAACCCTGCCGGAATTATTCTAGAACTTAACCCCACTGCAAAGCAGCGCGCCATTATTTCTAACGGGGTGAAAGTCCGCATGTTCGACCCTACCTGCATCGCCGTAAAGAACCCGGAATAAGTGACATGGGATACTCTTCTCTGATATACCATTCCTGGGTAAAATCCTTGACCTCTCCTTTTGCAAAATCCCGTAGGGCCCTTCTCATATCCTTTGGCTCATCGCTGAGTTGAAAATCCATCTTCATTGAGGATAGTTCTCTGAAGCTCCGGGCTCCATCTTGACATGCAGCTCTATTTTCCGTATATTTGACTTGCCCTCGCTGACTGTATACTGTATACGGTCGAAAAGTACGGGGCGGGGGCATGAATCTTCTCACTGGGGTTCTTACCCAAAGAAATTATAATCTATAAGGAGGGAATGAGAATGCAGGCATTAGTATTAGGCGGAACGGGGGGTATGGGTCAGGGAGTCGCCCGGGACCTCATTAAGCAGGAGCAGATTAAGAAAGTCATTTTAGGTGATATCAATACGGATCCAAGTAGAGTGCAAGATAAGCTGCGCGCCAGCGGAAAGGTATCGCTCAGTAGAATCGATGTAACCGATCACAACGGCTTGGTCAGAGTAATCAGGGATGCTGACGTTGTGATCAACTGCGCAGGGCCATTCTACAAGACGGCTGTGGCAGTAGCCAGGGCAGCTGTTGAAGCCAAGGTCAATTATATAGATATTTGCGATGATTATGAGGCGACTGACATCCTTTTTGCTTCTGATATTGATAACGCTGCCAAAGAAGCAGGAATAACCGTTTTGACAGGAATGGGATCGGATCCTGGAACAAACAACGTAATCGTCAAGTGGTACGCAAATCAACTGGATCGTGTCGACGAGATCGCCTTATTTTGGGTAGTAAGTATCGCCGAGCTCGCGGGTGCAGCCTGGGATCATAGCCTCCATATGACTTTAGGTAAGATCCCCCAGTATTTGGATGGTAAGCTGGAATATGTAGAGGGTGGCACCGGCGAGGAGACGGCTGAATTCCTTGAGCCCCTTGGCACCTGTCAGGTTCGCTATGTGGGTCATCCCCAGCCGCTCACCTTACCACGGTATATAAAAGGGGTAAGAAAGGTGGTCATCAAAGGTGCGCTCATACCGTCATGGGTAGACCAGCTCATTAGAGATCAGAGAGAGACAGGCTTTCTCAGCAAGGAGCCGGTAGAGGTCAAGGGGGTTAAAGTAGCACCGTATGATCTGACTTTACAGCTTTGGGGTGCAATTCCCTATAATAGAGATAAGGGACCCCTCGCTTCCGGCTTGAAAGTGATCGTAAAGGGGGAGAGAAAAGGAAAACAGGTAACATACACTGCCGACATAGTGGGCAGGATGGCACCCGGAACAGGACTTCCCGCCTCTATCGCAGCCCTAATGCTGGATGCCGGCGACGTTACGGTCAAGGGAGTGGTAGCCCCGGAAGGCTGCATCGATCCGGGAAAATTCCTTGCAGCATTTCGAGAAAGGGGCGCCAAAATACATCAAACGGTAACGATAAAGTCTATGCTCGGACTTTAGCCTGGACCAGACATGTGAAGCTCCCCGGCCACAGGCCGGGGCTTCCCGGTAAGGTAGTTTCGTTTCATATTGTGCCCCCTGAGCCCGCCTGTCCCGCTTTGGCGGGACGGGGCACATGCCGGCCAAAAGGAGAATCTCTATGAAAAACGTTGAAAAACTAAACATTGCGAGAAGTCTGGAACTTTTTGAAGAGGCAAAAAAATTTGTTCCGGGCGGAGTCCTGGGTGCGAGAAGACCCAGCGATTTTATCGAAGGAGAATATCCCATCTTTCTTGAATACGGCAAGGGCAGCAGATTAACCGACGTTGATGGAAATGAATATATCGACTTCCTCTGTGGCTATGGGCCAATTATCCTGGGCTATAGGGAAGAAGAAGTTGATGAAGCTGTTATTAAGCAAATAAGAGACAAAGGTTTCTGCTTCACACTCACACAGAGGTATCAGAATCAGCTGGCGAAAAAACTCAGCGAACTCGTTCCCTGTTCAGAAATGAGCATTTTTTTAAAGACCGGCTCCGATGCCACGACGGCGAGCATTCGTATTGCGAGGGCATACACAAACCGGATCAGGGTTATGCGGTGCGGCTACCACGGCTGGCATGACTGGTGCGTTGAGATGAAAGGGGGCATTCCTGAAAAGTTCTATGAGGATGTACATGAATTCCGTTACAACAATCTCAATCAGCTCGAGGACTTGATGGCAAGATATGGCGATCAGACAGCTGCCATCATTATGACTCCTTTTGGGCATGCCCTCCATCAAAGGATGGAAGAACCCAAACCCGGGTTCCTTGAAGGCGTAAGAGAAATCGCTACCAAGTACGGCGCAGTTTTGGTCTTTGATGAAGTCCGTACCGGGTTCAGGCTCGCGATGGGTGGCGCACAAGAACGTTATAAGGTCACCCCTGACCTGGTGGTCCTTGGAAAAGGAATGGCCAACGGATATGCAATTAGTGTTGTTACCGGAAAAGCTGAAGTGATGATGGCTGCAGCACAGAAGCTTTTTATATCTTCTACCTTCTTCCCAAACAGTGACGGTTATATTGCCGCTCTAAAAACCATTGAAATTCTGGAACGTGACAATGTTCTTGACAAAATATGGGAAAAAGGCGGCCGTTTTCTGAAAAAAGTCCAGGACATCATTAACAAGTATGACGTAGGAGCCGAGTTAAGCGGTGTTGCACCCATGTTTTTCATAACCTTCAAGAGGGATGAAGCGAATACCCAAAAAGCCAGACGCGATGATTTTTACACTCAGCTTATCCGCAGAGGCATCTTCTTTACCCCACACCATCATGGATATATTTGCTACAGACACACGGAACAAGATCTGGACAGTGCGGCTAAAGCAATAGACGAAGCTCTGGCCTATGTAAATGAAAAACATCAAAATAAAGCCTTTTAGCCAAAAGGAGGCTTGGGGAGCATACGAAGGATTTGATTAAGATCATACCTGAAAACTCCATCCTATGTCTGCCTGCGGTAGGCAGGGACGATAAGAGGTGCCTGATGAAAGTAAATAAGATTGATCACATCTGTATTGCAGTAAAAGACCTTGAGGCAGCACGAAAAGTCTGGGAGCCTATTTTGGGAAAAGGACCTGATGATCCTTATGTGGATGAGGCCGAAAAAATCAGGGTAGCGCGGTATTGGCTGGGCGAGGTGGGATTTGAATTGATGGAATCCACGACACCGGATGGTGATGTGGCCAAGTTTATTGAGAAAAGGGGGGAAGGCATCATGATCATCGGGTTGAATGTAGATAGTACTGAAACAGCCGTGAATGAGCTGAAGGCGAAAGGTTATCCTTTTATCGGTGGATTGAGACCATTCCGAAACTGCAAATTCGCTTTTGTCCATCCGAAAAATGTGAACGGTGTGCTTTTGGAGCTCATTGACTATCCATGGGATGAGTTTGAGAAAAAATGATGTAAATTTCTGAAATTACATAAAAAAAGCACCCTGGAGACTCCGGGGTACTATTTTTTTATTTCTTGACAATCCCACTAATTATTGTTATTTGGAACTTTAATCTCGCGAAGTGAAGCGTTGACCCGAATTCTAATCAATGGCGGGAGAAAGGCAGGTGATGACAAAACATTGTGATCCTACAGCGAATCTTTTCAGACTAAGAAGGAGGAGATTATGAAGGAGTACAAAGTTTTTCTCAGAGAAGATGAGATTCCCAAACAGTGGTATAATATTCAGGCAGATTTACCCACACCCCTCCAGCCACCCCTCAATCCCGGCACGGGACAGCCGATCGGTCCTCAAGATCTCGCCCCTGTCTTCCCAATGAATTTGATTGAACAGGAGGTCAGCACACAACGATGGATCGATATTCCTCAAGAAGTGATGGAGAAACTCCTCATCTGGAGGCCTACCCCCCTCCATCGAGCTTATGCATTAGAAAAAGCCCTGGGAACGCCCGCCAGGATTTATTACAAGGATGAAGGGGTGAGCCCTCCGGGAAGTCACAAACCGAATACGGCGATTCCTCAGGCCTATTACAACAAAGTTTTTGGAATTAAACGGATTGCGACAGAGACCGGTGCTGGCCAATGGGGAAGTGCACTCAGCTTTGCTTGCTGTCTCTTTGGGTTGGAGTGCAAGGTCTACATGGTGAGGATCAGTTATGATCAAAAACCTTATCGCCGTTTGATGATGAACACCTGGGGAGCCAACTGTATCCCCAGTCCGAGCAAAGACACCAATGCAGGAAGAAAGATTTTGGAGGAACACCCAGATTCTCCCGGAAGCCTCGGGATCGCCATCAGCGAAGCCATTGAAGACGCTGTGACCACCAAGGACACTCGATACTCCCTGGGAAGCGTCCTGAACCATGTGATGATGCATCAAACGATCATCGGCCTTGAAGCCAAGAAACAGCTGGAAAAATTTGGGGAGAAAAAAGTTGATATTGTGACCGGATGCGTGGGTGGAGGAAGCAACTTTTCCGGCCTTGCCTTCCCCTTTGTCCTGGACAAAATAAACGGGGCCAAGATCACGATCATTCCAGCAGAGCCAACTTCCTGCCCAACGATGACAAAGGCTCCCTTTGTCTATGATTTCGGCGACACAGCCGCCACAACCCCGCTCCTTGCGATGCATAGCCTTGGACACGCCTTCATCCCAGCTCCTATCCATGCAGGGGGACTGAGATATCACGGCTTGGCCCCGTTGGTGAGCCAATTGATTATTGAGGGATTGCTGGAGCCTCGGGCTTATAATCAACTGGAGTGTTATGCCAATGCCGTCCTCTGGGCGAGAACCGAAGGTTTCATCCCTGCTCCTGAGACCAGTCATGCCATTTCCGTTGTTATTGAGGAGGCGAAGAAGGCTAAAGAAGAGAAGAAGGAGAAAGTCATCCTTCTAAATTGGAGTGGCCACGGTCTCATGGACCTCGGTGGATACGACTCCTATTTCAGTGGAAGGCTTGTTGACTATCCATTACCAGAGGATGAGATGAAGAAGTCTCTTAAATCTATTGAGGGACTGCCGAAGGCACCGATGTTAAGAAAAGGTAAACCCGTCAAGTAGAAGTGGGATCCTACGGGCCTGCATGGGTCCGTAGGATTTTTTATTCAGCGGGCTTGTGATAAATTCCGCAAAGGCCATTTAAAATGACTGTTATTGAAGAACATGATGCATTAATCATCTACTGCCCTCAGTTAGGCGGGGAGATCCCCTTTCGATATTGCCGAATGGTCAATGAAGACCTGCCATGTCGGAGAATTATGGTCTGCTGGGAGTTCAGAATAGAGATATCAAGATTCTTAGGTGAACATTATTCAGTGGATCAGATTCAACGTGCCCTAGCACCTCCGACCAAGACAAGGCTCGATACGATTCTCGAACTTATCGAAAAGGCAAAGAGGGAAAAAGAAAAGGGAGAGTGACGGGATGCTGATCTCTGATCGATCAAGAAATATTAAGCCATCCGGGGTGAGGCGAATCTTTGATCTGGCGCGTCAGATGAAAGATCCTATCAACCTGAGCATCGGCGAACCCGATTTTGATATCCCGGAACCTCTTAAAGAGGAAGGGATTGCATGGATCAAAAAGGGGTTCAACAAATATACTCCCACGCAGGGTATCCCTGAGTTGAGGGAGAAGATCGCCGCCCATTTAAAGAAGAAAGGGATACATTTCGAGGAGGTTATGGTCACAGCTGGCGTGACCGGTGGCCTTCTCCTTGCGAGCCTTGCCCTTATCAACCCGGGTGATGAGGTCATCATCCCCGATCCATTTTTTGTGATGTATGAGTATCAGGTTCTTCTGATGGGAGGTGTTCCTGTCTTCGTCGATACCTATCCTGACTTCCGACTGAGGGAGGAAGAAATCATCAAGAAATTATCGAAGAGGACGAAGTTTTTTATCATCAACAGTCCGAATAACCCAACGGGAGCCATCTATCCGAAGGAAGACCTGATGAGGGTGGCAAGGATTGCCCGGGAAAGAAATCTTTTAATTCTATCTGATGACATATACGATAACTTTGTTTTCGATGCCCCTTCCTGCCCCTGTCTCGGACAATTCTATGAGAACACTTTAACCCTTGGCGGATTCTCAAAGGGGTGGGGAATGACCGGATGGAGACTTGGTTATGCGGCTGGCCCTAAGGAGATCCTCCAACAGATGATTACCCTTCAGCAATATACATTCTCCAGCGTCAACTCCTTTGGTCAGAAAGCAGCGACCAAGGCCTTGGACTTCAGTGTGGAGAGTTATATTGCAGGATACAAAAAGAAAAGAGATTTGATCTACAACGGGCTAAAAGGAAAGTTTAATGTCCAAAAGCCAGAAGGTGCTTTTTATATCTTTCCAGAGGTCCCGGGAGGAAACGCAGAGGCCTTTGTAGAAAAAGCCATTCA
>JBAVGF010000253.1:0-7348 GCA_049684675.1 Thermodesulfobacteriota bacterium
CGATATATCAAGACACCGGAAAGGGCCAGGGAATATTTCACCAAGATGATCCCCAGACGAGCACCGGCCACCTATTGTGTCTTCAAGCCCATCGAGCAATTTCTCCAAGGCGCTGTAAAACCGGAGGTGGTTGTCTTTTTTGCCTCACCCGACTTGCTTTCGGGGCTCTTCACGTTGACGAACTATGCCCTGGAGCGCACGGATGCTGTTTACGCACCCTTTGGTTCCGGGTGTGGAATGATTCTCACCCATCCATTGAAGGAAGCGGGAAAGGAACAGCCCCATGCTATCCTGGGATTGTTTGATGTCTCTGCAAGACCCATGGTTGAAAAGGACACTCTCACCTTTGCCATGCCCTATTCGGTATTCTTAAGACTCTTGGAGAATGTTTCCGGCAGCTTCCTTCAAACAGAGAGCTGGAAGAAGGTCCTCCAGAGGATCCAAAAATAGTGAGGACTCATTGATCTTCTCAGAAACAATTTCACTAAACACAAAAGGCTTTAGCGACATCATTGACATCACGGATCGCGTTGACACGGTAATCGGCCGCTCAAAAATTGAAAATGGATTGGTCACTGTATTCTGTCCCGGATCGACAGGTGCTGTGACAACGATCGAATACGAATCGGGCGTACTCAGGGATTTACAAAGGGCGATAGAGAAGATCGCCCCATCCGATATCCCCTACGAACATGATAGACGATGGGGCGATGGCAATGGCTTTTCTCATGTGAGGGCAGCTCTGATGAAACCTTCCCTCAGCATCCCAATGGTCAAGGGAAGATTGGCCTTGGGAACGTGGCAACAAATCGTTTTCATCGACTTCGATAACCGAAGAAGGGAGAGAAATATTCTTGTTCAGGTGATAGGTGAATAATGGCGTGGTAAACTCCGTTCACCCCGTTGGAAACGATGCCCTGCTTCTCTGCAGTGAGGTTTACACTCTAAATAATTCCCGATGGGTCTAATGCCCCGCTGGAATTTCTAACGGGGTTCACTTCATCAGCATATAAATAGAAACGAGGATAACGAAGACGGCAAATATTTTTTTTAGCCGCAAGGGGTGAGTTTTGAAAGAGACATAGGCTCCCACTCTCGCCATCAGGATTGTGCCGACGGCAAGCGCGGCGCCGCGTTGAAGATCCACAAATCCGAAGCTCCATTCAGGCAGACCGGCACGACCTATCCCGTTTAAAACATAGCCAGCGACTGAGAACAAAGCTGTTATCACAATCGTAGCGCTTGAGGTCCCAATGGCTAATTTCAAAGGCATATTTAGGAAATAATACATCATCGGGATGGTCACAACCCCACCTCCTACCCCGGCTAAAGCCGCCACAATGCCGGCCGCAAGCCCCACCCCAACCAGCCCGGGAATGCCGGGTTTTGACAAAAATTCGAGTTTCTTCTGAGCCTGCGCTTTGCTTTCCGTCAACATTCTGATGGCGGCCACCATGACGATGACGCCAAAAAAAATTCGCAGATGCCTCCCGCTTAACCACGCGGCCAATTTCGTGGTGGCCAGAGCTGTCAAGGCACTCGAAAATCCAAGTACGAAGACCGAATGCCAATCAACGTTCCTTTGTTTGCCATGCTGATAAGCACTCCCAAGGGAGGCAAAAATGATCACAAAGAGGCTCGTGCCAATGGCGATATGGGTCAACACAGACGAAGAGATACCAGATCGTCCATAGCTGAAAACAAGTATTGGCACCATCAATATTCCACCGCCCACACCGAAAAAACCCGCAAGGAACCCTATCACACATCCGACCCCAATAAAAATTAAAAAATCAATTGGCGTCATTTTTTAAAGTCCAAGATTACCAACAGCCGCGGATTGCAGATTGCGGATTGCGGAGTAAAAAAGAAAACATCTTAGATTTTGGTGTTTAAATTCCGAAATCCGCATTCCGAAATCCGATATAAAGATGTTATTCATACCTCAGGGCTTCGATCGGGTTGAGAAGAGAGGCTTTCCGTGCCGGATAGAATCCAAAAAATATTCCCACAAGGCTAGAGAAAAGAAACGCAAAAAGGATCGCCTTAATTGAGAAAAGTGTCGGCCATTGGGTAAAACTGGATAAGATAAGGGTTCCCGCTACTCCAATCCCGATCCCCAATGTTCCCCCAATCAGGCTGAGCACCAAGGACTCGATGAGAAATTGAAGGAGGATATCCCGTCCCTTTGCACCGACAGCCATTCGAATGCCAATCTCCCTCGTCCTCTCCGTCACCGAAACGAGCATGATGTTCATAATTCCAATCCCGCCAACGATCAGAGAGATGGAGGCGATAGCGCCAAGGAGTAGAGACATAACATTCGCTGATTGTTCCTGAGTCGACATAATCTCTGTGAGATTCCTCACCGAAAAGTCATTGTCCTGCTTTGGCTGGATATGATGCCTCTGCCGAAGAAGGTCGTTAATCTGATCCTCTACATCCTTCATCGCCTCTGGCGCAGTTGCCTGCACCATAATCAATCTCACCATTCCGGGGAATTGCATTCCAAAGAGCTTTTTTTGAGCCGTCGTCAGAGGGACGATGATCGTATCATCTTGATCCTGCCCCTGGGTCGATTGTCCCTTCGGAGCAAGTACTCCGACCACGGTGAAAGGGACCATCTTAATACGAATGATTTGTCCGATCGGATCGATTCCTCCAAAAAGATTATCCACAATCGTCTTCCCCAGAAGGCAAACCTTTGTTGCCCCGTCCACATCCTGCTGCGTGAATGAGCGACCCGCAGCGAGAGACCGCTCCCTGATTTCCAATTCCTCAGGCGTTGTTCCATTAATGATGGTGGACCAGTTCTGGTTCCCAAAGACTACCTGTGCACCCCCGCCGAGGATAGGCGCGACATACTTGACCGACGGAATCTCATTCAGGATCGCTTTGGCATCGTCCACCGTTAATGTTGGGACGGTCCCCGATCCGAATCGAAGTCCGCCGCTGGTTGAACTCCCCGAGAGGACAATGATGAGGTTCGATCCCATACTGGCAATCTGATCGGCAATCCGCTTCTTCGCTCCAGTCCCCACAGCAATCATAGCAATCACCGCGCCCACACCGATAATGATTCCCAGCATGGTCAGGGCTGAGCGCATCTTATTGACCGTAAGCGCCCTCAGGGCAATCCGGAGACTTGCGAGAAGACGTGTCATTTTACCCCTACCCTCCTACCGGCAATGGTAGGAGCCGAATTCTTGTGATCGTCCACGATCTTTCCATCCCTGAAGAGAATAGTCCTCTTAGCAAAGGAGGCAATGTCCGGCTCGTGGGTGATCATGATAATCGTAATTCCCAACTCTCCGTTGAGACGCTGAAAGATACTCATGATCTCCTCGCTTGTCTTGGAATCAAGATTGCCCGTAGGTTCATCGGCTAAGAGGATGGAGGGCTGGTTGACTAAGGCCCTGGCAATGGCTACCCGTTGCTGTTCACCTCCAGAAAGCTGGCTGGGGTGATGATGTTCTCTTCCCCTTAAGCCCACTTCAGAAAGAGCTTTTTGTGCCATTTCCTTCCTTTTGGAAGTTTGAGTTCCTCCGTAAGTCAGAGGGAGTTCGACATTCTCTACGGCTGAAGTCCTGGATAAAAGATTAAACCCCTGAAACACAAAGCCGATCTTGCCATTTCGGATCTCCGCCAGCTTATCTCTGGAAAGGTTTTCACCATTGATGCCCTCTAAAAGGTATTTCCCGCTCGTGGGTTGATCCAAGAAGCCTAAGATATTCATGAAGGTTGACTTCCCGGACCCTGAGGCCCCCATGATGGCCGCAAATTCGCCACGTTCGATTGAAAGGGAGACGCCTCGAAGGGCTTGAACTTCCACCTCGCCCAAGCTATAAACCTTCACCAAATCTTGAACCTGAATCAATGAATCCATTTTTCAAATCCAAATGTTAAAGTCAAAAATCTTAAATTTTTCGCATTTTGATTTTCGACTTAATTTGATATTCGAACTTTGAAATTTGACATTTTCCCCATGGTTCTTATCTGCCTATTCCGCGCATGACAGGCGGAGTGCCGGCTTGGCTCTGAGTTTTCTTGCCCGAGACCTCTTCAACAATCACCTCTCCGCCTTCCCTGAGATCTCCAGATATCACCTCACTGAAGGTGCCGTCGGTAATCCCAAGGACGAGAGAGACTGGAGTCGGCTTCCCCTCCGGAGACAGAATCCATACCTTCCCTGGTTTCCCCGGGTCCGGCTGAGAAGAATAAGATACTTCCTTCAACTTCAGTTTCTGTTCCTCTGTGAGAATGCCACTGATTTTCTGTCGGATGAGACCTTGGATCCGGTCCCTGGCCTCCTCCGGCTTCATCTTTTGGCTGATCTCCTGGAATTCCTGTCTCGATGACCTCAAAACCATTTCAAGTTTCGACTGCTGATCCGGTGTCAGGTTGAGTTCGCTTGTCAATCGCTCGATCAAGAGGCGACCCGCCGATGCAGACCTTTCGTTCCCTTTTTCAGGAGGGCCCCCCTGCTTTGCAGATTGTGGCCGAAACCGGAGAGCAGCGTTGGGTATTTTCAAAACCCCTTCTCTATTGGCAATCATAACGGAGACGTTGGCGGTCATGCCCGGCTTCAGCTTTAAGTCTCTATTATCCACCTGAATCACAACATCGTAAGTCACCACATTCTGAACGATGATAGGAGCATTGCGAACCTCCGAAACTTTTCCGCGAAAAGTTCTTCCGGCGTAAGCATCAACGGTGAAGGTTGCATCCTGTCCCACCGTAATACGTCCTACATCCGCCTCGCTCACATTCGTATCAACCTGCATCTTGGTCAGGTCTTTGGCGATGGTAAAAAGGGTAGGCGCCTGGAGGCTGGCTGCTACGGTTTGACCGACATCGACGTTCCTCGAAATGACCGTGCCATTGACCGGAGACCGAATGGTCGCATACCTCAGGTTGGTATCCGTCAGGTTCAAAGCAGCCTTCGCTTGCTCCACCTGAGCCTTGGAAGAATCCACTTGGGCTTTGGCCACCTCTTTCTGAGCTACAGCGGTATCATAATTTGCCTGGGCCGTATCCATGGTGGCCTGAGCAATGACCTTCTTTTCCACAAGCGGCAGGTTTCGATCAAGATTTCTCTTTGCATCCAGGACAGCCACTTCAGCCTTCACAAGATTGGCCTGTGCATTCAAGAGACTGGCCTGGTTGTTCAACACATTGGCCTTTGCCTGATCGACCTGAGCCTGAAAGATCGCAGGATCGATCTGGGCGATCACTTGCCCTTCTTTTACCTGGGAATTAAAATCAGCATAAAGAGCTTTGATCGTGCCTGAGACTTGGCTCCCCACTAAAACATTGATCATTGGATTGATCTGCCCGGTGGCCGTCACAATCAAGTCGACCACTCCCCTCTCGACCTTCACCAAACGAAATTTTTGGTTCGATCCGTTGCCGATCCACCGATAGAGAAGAAATCCTCCTGCCGAAATAATAATGATGATCCCGATCGCTATCAAATATTTCTTCCTTCGGTTTCCCATCTCACTTTTCCTTCCCTTTCTTTCTAAACAAAAGACGAACTGGAACCCCTTCGAAGCTGAAGGTTTCCCTCATTCGGTTAAGTAAATAACGTTCATAAGAAAAATGAATGCCCTCTGGTTTATTAGTATAGATCACAAAGGTCGGAGGAGCCGTGGAGACCTGAGTAATGTAGTTCAACTTCACGCGTCGCCCTTTGTAAAGTGGAGGAGGAAATTTTTCAACCCAGTTTCCAAAGTATTTATTCAACGGAGAGGTAGGGATCCGCTTTTTGGTCTCATCTGATACATGATCTACCACATCGAGGACTTTGCCCACCCTTTGACCTGTCAGGGCGGAAATGAAAATAATGGGGGCGTAAGGGAGATACTTCAGACTTTCTCGCACGTCCCTTTCATACTGAACCATGGTTTGAGAATCCTTTTCAATGAGGTCCCATTTGTTCACGGCAAGAATGCATCCCTTGCCCTTCTCGTGGATGAACCCGCCGATGCGCGCATCCTGATCGGTCACTCCTTCTCTGGAATCCAGCAATAATAGGGCGACATCGGATCGATCAATAGTTCGAAGTGCTTCCACGATACTATATTTTTCAAGCCGCAGGCTGATCCGGCTCTTCCTCCGGATACCCGCTGTATCAATCAGCACGTATCTCCTCCCGTCCCTCTCTAAAAGGGTATCAATCGCATCCCGGGTTGTTCCGGGCGCCTCATCCACAAGTACCCTCTTATATCCCAATAAGCGGTTAACCAATGAAGATTTCCCGACATTGGGCCGTCCCACCACAGCCACTTTTGTTACCTCTTCGTCCCATATTTTCTCGGTTGACCTCGGAATAGCCTCAATCACCTCGTCCATCAATCCCTTCACACCGTATCCATGTTCTGCCGAAATTGAATAAATTGTTTCCACGCCCAAAGCATAAAATTCAATGATCCTCTCCTCATGCTTTGGGCCATCAATCTTATTGACGATATAAAACACGGGTTTATTCAATCTTCTAAGGATATTAGCGATTTCTTTATCCGAAGGAGTAAAACCTTCCTTCCCATCCATCGTGAAGAGGATCACATCGGCTTCCTCCATGGCCAACTGGCACTGCTCACGCATCTGGATGAAGAGATGATCCTTTGAAACAGGCTCGAAACCCCCTGTGTCGATCAAAGTGAAGGAGGTCTCTTCCCACTCCACATCCGCATAATTCCGATCCCTTGTCACCCCGGGGTCATCCCAAACGATCGCTTTCTTCCCCCCGGCGATCCGATTAAACAGGGTAGATTTTCCAACGTTAGGTCTTCCGACAATAGCGACAATGGGCCTCATACCAACTTTCCTGTAGAAAAGTATTATAATATGCCCATAAAGTCTATACAATTTTCTTTATTCTTAACTTTATTCTTAAAAGCCTTCTCATTCCAACAGAGATATGATAGATTAATACAAACGCATTTTGTTATCAGGTTTTAAGGAGGATAAATGGCCAAATTGACAAGAAAAACCATGAGTTACTCATCTGCCGTATTCTTATTTTTACTAATTCAGCCAATAGGGGTAGTTTTATCTGAGGTAAAAAGTCCGGATATCAGGTTGGGAGAGATAACCTTTGGGGTCAGGGAATTTCAATCCATTCCATCCCCGCTTAGAATGCTGGAAATTCATATCGAGGTTCTTAACCCCAGTCGCTCATCGACTGCGCCAGCGAATTCCATAAAGGTAGTCGTAGTTCCGAAAGAAGTAAAATACCCTGGAGGAGTTTCTGTACCTGGATTTAATCCAACCCAGGAGGAAACAACCCTCCCCGTTCCCTTGCCCCCCAACATGGGCCGCATATTGATTATTGGCTTCTCACTTC
>JBAVGF010000254.1:0-18313 GCA_049684675.1 Thermodesulfobacteriota bacterium
CAATTGGATGTTCCACCCGAAGCCATCTCCCACCTCATCATTCTCCACTCCCATTTTGATCACATGATGGTCTTTCCTACTCTCAAGGGAAGATATCCCTGGATGAAAATTGTGACTTCCGACCTAAACCGAGCGGTTTTTACGAGCGAAAGGATCGTCGCTAAGATCTTTGACGCCGACCGCAAGATAACACTCGCTCTCAAGGAGCAAGGAGTGATTTCAGAGGCTCCAAACCTTCAACCTCCCCCATCTTTCCCGCTGGATGTCACTGTTCATGAAGGATCGGTCCTCGATTTTGGCAAGGGAATGAAGATGAAATTTCTTGAGATTCCCGGCCACTCTCCGGATTGCGTTGGTGCATTTTTTGAGGACGAAGGGGTCCTTTTCTGTTCGGACGGGGCGGGTTTTTACATTCCACCCAATTTTTTCCGGCCCAATTATTGGTACCGACTGGATGAGGCTGAAGAATCACTCGATAAGATGAAGGCAATCGATCCTAAAATCCTCTGCCGGGGCCACTATGGAACCGCGATAGGGCAGGAATTTGCGACGAAACATCTCCAGATGGGCCGTCAATGTATTGAGGATTTTAAGGCCTTTGCCTTAGAAAAGATTAACACTGGTTGGTCGGTTGATAAAATCGCTCATGATGTGAACGTACGGTTCTCGAAGGGGTTTCTCGAACTTTTCCCCGCCGAAGACAACTATCGCCTGTGGAATTTGTTGGTTCAGAGGACGCTCGAACATTTTGGTATAGAGGTGGAAGAAAGGTAAAAAAGAAATGTCAAATGTCAAAGCTCAAATAGCATTTTAGTCATTCCTGCGAAAGCAGGAATCCAGGTTCTTAACGGTTCCCTGCCTTCGCTGGAACGGAGTCTGGATTCCCGCCTCCGCGGGAATGACAGACCATAATGTTGTCATTTAAACCTTGACATTTGAAAATTGGCCCTTAATACGTCAACTCTTTCTGGAGGTTTTTACCTGAAAACCGGTAATGAGTTGTTCCAGTTTTTTCCCGCCACATTTTGGGCACTTCACCTTCCCAGCATCGTGCTCTCCGATGCTGAGGATGGCAGTAAATTTCTTCTTACAATTCGGGCATCGATAGTCGTAGCTGGGCATCCCCTCTCCCTCCTTTCCCTCAGAATAAATTAATCCTAATATAGAAATTTGTGAGGCGGCTGTCAATAGCCAACTTTTCATCGAGCCGCATTTAAGCTCTTCTTTTGCTCCAATCTCTGTCTCCTGTGTTGGAGAAGTTCGATCTCCCCTTGTTGATGGGATGGGATAAGTTCCAATGCCTCATCGACATAGGCCATTGCCTTATTCCAATCTTTGAGTCGATGCTCATGATATTTCGCCAATTCAATATAAGGAAAGGCATCCCTTTTATAAGGCCAGCCCATCATCTCTTCCCAGAGAGATCGGGCCTTTTCGGCCTCCCCTGTCTTCTTGAAAGCTCTGGAGAGCCACTTCATTACTTCCCAGGACAGGTTATCATCACAACGCTTCAAGGCAATTTCAAAGCACGGAATAGCCTTTTCCCGTTGACCATGCTCCCAGAAGAGTCTCCCTAAGGCAAAGTGTTCGATCCCTTTTCCGGGCCGGGCTGCCTGGGGATCATGATAGACGAGGTGGATCCTCCCGGCCAGTGCGACCATGGAGAGGATATCCATCTGGTTATGGTAAAAAACTTGATGAATCTTCGTGGCATCCCCGGTCTGGATATAATCGAAATAGAGATAGGGAATCCATTCCGACGGAATGTCATCCGTTCTTTCTATTCCCAAAAGCCGGGATTCGAGGGTGACCAGCCGGCAGTTTTCGTAGGCCCCCTTCCAAATCCTTCTGGAGGGGTAGAGGAGATCAAAATTGGGCATCTCCCTTATCTTTGAGACTATACGTGAGAGAATGAATCGGGTCTCGAGGAGCGGGATATCATAGTGCCGTCCATTGAAGGTGACCAAGAATTGAAAAGAATCAATGACATTTTTGAGCATAGAGAGTGATGCCCTCTCCTCAGAATAGTCTCTCATGAAGAATTGGTGAACAAGGAATTCATCCTCCTGGAAGAACCCCAATCCCACCATGAAGGCAAAGGTTCCAGTCCCTCCGCTCAGACCGGTCGTCTCCGTATCGAGAAACAGAGCCTTTCGGAAATCCAATTCCTTAAGCCGTTCATCTCTCGAAAGAAGATGGGCGGGATAAGTAGGGATGCTGAGTATATCTGCCAAGGCCATCTCTCCGTATCGATGGTGAGGAGGGAAGTGCTCTCGTGTCAGAAAGGTCTCGCCCTCAGGAGTCGAAATAACTTCTCCCTTTACCAGTTGTTCGATAGGAACGATCGCTCTTTTCCGATAGGTCTTTTTCGGTTCGAGAAGCCGATCCAGCCTCTGCCTCAGGTCGCCCCCTCTCTCTCCCTCCCCCTCCAAGGGGGAGGGAGGGGTGGGGGTGAGTTTAGAAATCGAAGTAAGCCTGTTTAACCGTTCTTTAAGGTCCATCGCCAACCCAAGGGTTCAAGGGGTCAAGCCTGCCTGCCGGCAGGCAGGGATTCAAGTGGCCAAGCGAATTTCACGAGAACCCCTGAACCCTCGAATCCTTGAACCCTTACTTTAATATTTCTTTAAGCAACGCCAACGCCACTTCTTTTGATTTTTCGCCAACATCCTTTGTAGGTCCTACACAGGACGGACAGCCGGAATGGCACTCGCACTTGGAGATGAGCTTCATCGTCTTCTCAAGAAGCATCCGTGTATCGTCGAAGAGCTGAGGACTGAAGCCCATTCCTCCCGGATAGCTATCATACAGAAAGAGAGTAGGTTCAAAGAGGTCCATCCTCTCCAGAGGAATTTCATTCGGAGTGTTGAAGGAGGAATAAATCCCTTTTGAATCCCTCGAAAGTCTCAGGAACCACTTTGCCCCCCGATCTCCGACACAGCGGTTGAGGTCGTGGGGGTCGCACATCAGATGAAGGGCTGCCATGGAATGAAGGGCATAGCCGAGTCCTAACACGCCATCAATAACGTCCAGACGAGAATAAGGAAGCCGATCCAACAAACCTTTCCTAAAAGTGATCCAATAGGAAGTGGTATGAAACTGAAGATCCGGAAGCTCAATCTTTCCGTAACCTAAATTCTCCAGGGTATAGAATTTAATCTTTTTATATCCCACGACGCGGGTGGCTATCTTTACCTCACCATGTTCAAAGACCGTGCTCTCTCCCTGTTTTCTCTCAAATCCCTCCAGGATGGAGACATCGGTGTAGTCAATGGCATCCGTATAGTAGTCCCCTTCGGTCTTCTTGACATAGGCCCTACGATTGGGGTAATCGAGCTTCTCCACCGTATAGAGCTCTGATTCGCAGAGATAGACGGCTCCTTCATAAAGAGTCGTATGGGCACCAGTGAAGTCGACCTCCGCAATCACCTCTTCTTTCTTCTTCGTGGCATCAATCACCACAAAATTCTCTTCGGAGGCGGACCGGAGACTGACCTTTTCCGCAGGATAGGCGTCTTGCGTCCAATGCCAATTTTGACCCACATGATGAAGCGTTCCCTTTTCCTCCAGGTACTTCAGCAACTCATTCAAATCTTCCCGTCCGAAGCGTTCTCCATCCCTGAAGGAGAGTTCAAACGCAGCGCACTGAATATGGCTGAGCAGGATGAGGAGGTTATCCGGGTTGATCAATCCATGCTCAGGTGATTGTCCGAAGAAATAGTCTGGATTCTCGATGATGAATTGATCCAGAGGCTGGCTCTTGGCGATGAGAACGGCCAATGACTTTTCTGATCGCCTTCCCACTCGTCCTGCCTGCTGGTAGGTGCTGGCAATGGTGCCGGGATAGCCTGCGATCAAGCAGACTTCAAGGTCTCCAATGTCAATTCCAAGCTCAAGGGCATTGGTGGAGACGACCGCTTTGACTTCTTTCTCCCTCAACCCCTTTTCAATCTCCCTGCGCATCTTGGGGAGATAGCCTCCTCGATACCCTCTCACCTTTCCTTTATCCTTTAGCTTCTTCTCAAAGCGATCTTTTAGATATTTTGTCAGCACTTCTACGGAGAGCCGACTCGTAGCGAAGAGAATGGTCTGAATCCCTTGCTCGATAAAAGGTGAGGCCAACCGCCTGGCGGCATGAATATGGCTGCCACGAATCCCCAATTCCTTATTGACGATAGGCGGGTTGTAAAAGAGGAAAATCTTCTCCGCCGACGGGGCACCGTTTTGATCAACCAGGAAGACATCCCTTTCGAGAAGTTTTTCGGCTAATTCTTTGGGATTGGCGATCGTCGCGGAGCAGCAGATGAATTGAGGTCGAGATCCGTAAAAACGGCAGATGCGATCCAGCCGCCTCAGGACGTTGGTCATATGAGCCCCGAAGACTCCTCGGTAGGTGTGGAGCTCGTCGATCACTACAAATTTTAGATTCTGAAAGAAGTTCATCCATTTCGTGTGGTGAGGGAGGATACCTGTGTGAAGCATGTCAGGATTTGTGATGACCACGTCTCCCTGGCTGCGGATGGCCTGCCGGGCATCCTGGGGCGTGTCTCCGTCATAGGTAAACGTGGTAACCGGCTTTCCGATACGCTGGATGAAGCTCTGGAGCTCAAACATCTGGTCTTGGGAAAGGGCCTTCGTGGGGAAGAGATAAAAAGCCTTTGAAGAAGGCGCTTCCAGCTTTGTGTTTAACACCGGAAGATTATAACAAAGCGTCTTCCCGGATGCGGTCGGGCTAACGACGACGATATCCTTCCCGTCATGAACTGCCTGGATCGCTTCAACCTGATGGGAATAGAGCTGCTCGATCCCTTCCGTTTCCAGTGCTCTCCTGATGACAGGGTGGATGAACTCCGGATAAGGGCGATATTGCCCTTCCCTCTTCTTAAAAACTCGAAGATCGGTGATACAGGGTGAGATGGCGCGAGACCGCTTCCAGGACTCGATAATATCTTCAATCGACATCCAACACTCTCCCTTACTCCCCATTCACGGGGTTAACCAATTTTATTCTCTTTGTCAATTAAAATCTACGTAAGAAAAACGAATAGAACGAATGGCATCGAATGAGACGAATATCACTCATTTCATGATCGTTCAAGGTATCCCTAATCACGATGCTTCTGTGAACCAATAATGAGTTATCAAGCTTTCCTGAAGAGGGAGATGCTGTAGTTAGAGCTTTCAACCGGATAGGATTTGACTTCTTATATAGTCGTCCAAAGCGCCACGTCGCTGAAGCTATGGAGCGTAAGCAGCCAGTCTAACGCGATGGGCGAACTTTGGGATTTAGCACTTTTCCTGAGGTCCATTTTTTCCGAATAGGCGCCTGATTTTCTCTCTCCAGATCTCCACCCGCTCATGGTGGTGAGGGTAACGTTCCTCAAGATATTTCAAAAACCGCTTTATTATTTCGCTTCGAGAAGAAAGGATGGCCAGGCCAATCAGGATAAACAGAATGCCCTGCAGAACGGGGAGAAATAGGCCGAGAACCCCCAAAACTATGAAGAACCAGCCGATAATCAGTAACCCAATTCTCTTAATTGCACCCAATGACCGACTCCCCCAAAACGGAAGCGGGTTAAACCGCGTGTTAATATCAAAATCATCCGAAACCCTTCCTCTTCTTAAGGAAGTCCCGTGGACTCCTTGGAAAAGGATACCTATTATTACCCTGAAAATAGACGTCTTTCAATGAAAATAATAATAGTGATGGACAATTAGGTTACAATGAATATAATCTTAATATTTGAATATTTTGGCTTACTTGTCGTCTAAAAGGTAAAAGATAGTGAATCATGAAGAAACTGCAATGATCTCCAGATGTCAACAAGGAGATCAAGAAGCTTTGAAGGAGATTTTCGATAAATATCATAAGAAGGTCTACCGAATCGCCTACGGCGTGGTGAGGCAAAGGGAGGAGGCCCTTGATATCGTTCAAGAAGTCTTTATTAAACTGTTTCGCTCTATCAAGAATTTTAAGGGGAGGTCCCAATTCTATACCTATCTTTATCGCATGGTGATGAACACAGCCATTGACCACGCAAGAAAGGCGGGTAAACAATTCATATCAAGCCTTGATGAGGAGGGAAGTTTCGAACCTTCCGACAACATTGAAAAGGGGCCCGAAAGGATACTCCTCCAAAAGGAATTGGAAGAGAGGGTGAAGTCGGCGATGGGTAAACTCCCTGCTGAGCAGAAGGCGGCCGTCATTTTCAGGGATGTAGAAGGTCTTTCCTACCAGGAGATGGCAGAAGCGATGGGATGTTCTATCGGGACGGTGATGTCCCGTCTACATTATGGCAGAAAGAGGATTCAAGAGTTGTTGAAGGATTACGTAGATCTCCACGGCCAAAGTCGAGGTCCCTCCAAAGGTTCATAAAGGGGCAAAACCTAATGAAGCCTTGGCGAGGGTTGAGAGAAAGAGGGAGAAGTGGATGAAAAATTCATGTTCTTCGGTATCAAAATTCTTGGAAAAATATTTTGACGGGGAAGTTACCGACAAGGAAAGAATCCTTGTAGAAGCTCATCTTCAGGATTGTTCAAGCTGCCGGCATGAGTTGAAGTTGATGGAGGATCTCAAGGCCTTTATAAAAGCTCCTGTTGAAGAGGCTGTCGAGAAGGAGGATTTTCCCTGGGTGTGGCAGAAAATCGAGAAGGAAATTCGTTTGCAGAAAAAGTTGACCCCGTGGCAATCCCTTCGTTCCTGGCTTGATGTCTCCCCTCTCTTTCGAAGGAGGGTTTGGATTCCTGCGGCGGCGACCGTCGTAATCCTTCTATTCATCACAGCCCAAATTATTTTAAGAAAAACTCCTTCCTATCCAGACGCGTCTGTTGTAGAATACGTCGAGAGTGAGACCGATAATGTGATGGTCTACCAGTTGGAAGAACCGAGGGTGACCGTGATATGGCTCTTAGAGGGACCGGAGGAGGAACACGCCCCCACATGAGGAAGATAGTTCTGCTCCTTGCGGTCTTTTTCGTTTTTGCTTTCTTTTCTCTTTCGACAGCATCGGCGCAGGTTCACGCCCGAATGAGGGTGATCCGGGCTTCAAGTGTTGGATCGAGTGTTGATCCGTCCTTGAGGGATGTACACACGGACCTGGGTTCTCTTTTCAGCTTCACCTCTTACCTCCTCCTCAGGGATGAAACCCTAACTCTTTCTCTTAACCGGCCCGTTTCAATCTCAGCACACGAAGGGAGGATAATCATAGAGTCCACCTTAGTGGGACTGCATCGGGGTGTTGCCGAGTTAAGAATAAGAGTCGGCCGTGAGGGGAAGGATATCCTCAATACCCAAGTCAAACTTTCCCCCGGGAGAACGGTCTTTATCGGGGGCCCGAGGGTCCGCGATGGTGTCATCATATATGCCGTCCATGCGAATTTCTGATTGAAACCCTGTACCATTCTTCAAACCCGCCATTCCAGTGTACCGACATTTCAATATCCAGATTTGAATAAATCCTCGATTTTAACCGTCTATAAAAGCGAAGGAACGATAGATAAACCGAAAGGAGGGATCTTTTATGTGGAAGAAACTGGCAGTGATGATTTTGGTTTTGGCCTTAATCTCTGTTTTCATCATACCCTCTGCTGAGGCAGGTTCTAGGGACACCATATTGAAAGCACTCGCCTTAGGAGGACTGTTGGCCGCTCTGCCTCCGCCTCCGGTCTTTATCTCTCCAGCACCGGAGCGTCACTACTATCCACCGCGACAGGAATATGTTCCTGGCCACTGGGAATTGACTCGTGAGTGGGTCCCGGGCGGCTGGGAAAGAGTGTGGATCCCGGGTCAATATGATCGTTGGGGGCATTGGATCGCAGGACATTATGAGAATCGCCAAGTCCCGGGATACACCGAAGAGAGAAGGGTCTGGGTCGAAGGGTATTACAGACCTTATTAAGTAAATCAATTCATCGAGGGCGGGGTTCAAACCCCGCCCTGCCGGGCCGCTGCAGAATTTATAAAACCCGCCTTTCGTTCATCTACCGTTCCCGTTCTATCCTTTCCCGCTTTTCAAATGGATTTTATATGACGGGCTCGTCACCCCTGCCTACCGGCAGGCAGGCGCAAACCCTGAAAATATGACTAAGTCCCCTCCCCCTTGATGGGGGAGGGTGAGGGCGGGGGTGAACAATTGAACTCATATCCCCCTCACCTCAATCCTCTCCCACCAGGGGAGAGGAGGTATTTTCTACGTAATCCAATTTTTGTATTCCCCAATCCATTAGGGTTTGGTATGCTAATAGGAGAACAGGGACGGAGGATTAAGAGATGAAGGCCATGGTTCTTAAGAAAATTTCACCGATTGAAAAAGAACCCCTGAAGATGATGGATCTATCAGATCCTGTTCCCGGTCTTAAAGAAATTCTGGTAAAAATTTCGGCGTGCGGAATTTGCCATACCGAACTGGATGAAATCGAGGGAAGACTTCCGCCAAGACTTCCAATCGTCTTGGGACACCAGATTGTAGGAAGAGTAAAGGAATTAGGATCAGGGGTGACAAAATTTAATTTAGGAGACCGCGTAGGAATTGCCTGGATCAATTCAGCCTGTGGAAAGTGCCATTTTTGCAAAGAAGGACATGAAAATCTATGTTCGGAGTTCCAGGGTACCGGATGCCATACCGACGGCGGTTACGCTCAGTACACCGTTGTTTCGGAAGAATTCGCCTATTCAATCCCAAAAAGATTTTCTGATGCTGAGGCAGCCCCCCTTTTATGTGCGGGCGCTATTGGGTACCGAGATTTGATCCTCTCGGACATTAAAAAAGGCCAAACCCTGGGGCTTTTCGGATTTGGGGCCTCTGCGCATATCGTCATCCAGGCGGCCAAATATTGGGGTTGCGAAGTATTTGTCTTTACAAGAGGTGAGGACCATCGAAAACTGGCAAAAAAATTGGGAGCCTCCTGGGCAGGAGGACCAGAAGATGAACCTCCAAGGAAACTCCATTGTGCCATTGATTTTACTCCGGTTGGAGAAACAGTACCTCATGCCCTGAAGGCCTTAGAAAAAGGCGGGAGGTTAGTGTTAGCGGTCATTCGGAAGAGAAATCCAATTCCACCTCTGGACTATGCTCGACTCCTTTGGGATGAAAAGGAGATAAAGAGTGTCGCCAATATTACTCGAAGGGATGCCCGGGAATTCTTACCTTTGGCCGCTGAAATCCCAATTATTCCCGAAGTACAGGAATTTAAGTTGGAGGAGGCCAATCGCGCTCTCATCCTGTTAAGACATGGGAAAATCCAGGGGGCGGGCGTTCTGACAATGCCTGATTAATGGGCTCCCGAGCTTCCCTCTCCCTCCGGTGCTTTTTCTGCCCGCCATTCAATCAACGTATCAATCTCATCATGACACTGAGCACCGTTTTCATCTTGGGCAGGGTTACAGTTAAGATCGCAGCAGCCACCTTTAAGAAGGCATCTGGAATCTTGATCGAATATACAGGATTCGGCAGGAGCCATAACAATTCTCCCTATTCGACTCAAATCAGGACTGAGTTTGGCTCACAGACGGGGACTCGGTAATCTGATCCCCTTGTTTTAATGTCGTGACGATGGGGAAATTCAGCGTTCTCTCCACGTCTATTCCTCGCTTTTTTTGATAACTTAGGAGTGAATAAAAGTTCTTGTATCCAAATTTTCTGCCCACGGCGCTCGGGGAGAGAGAACTGTATAGGTAACATTGGAGAGCCTTGGCCAATCTATCGCTTCTCATTGTTGCAAACTTCTTAGAGACAAAACCTGATACTTTCAGCTGATTCAGATGCCAGCCACAGATCCGGTAGTCAATGTTCAGGATTTGAGATAACTGCCTTTTTGTGATCAAACTATCCTTTTCGGGAACCTGTAAAATTCTGCTGCAGACCTCACATTGACGTATCTCATGATGCCTCGCTAACAATCTGGGTCTATTGATGACATAGCCGAGATCTTTGGCTCTTATTAAAATTTGGTGAACCCGCTGTTTGGAAATCCTGTACTTCTTGGCTAACAGCGACATCGTGTCAAAACTGGAGTTGAGTCTATTTATTATTTTTTTATCTCTGTAGCTTAACTCTTTGGATGGTTTTCGTCCCCGACGCATAGATTCTTATCCTTTTAGTTTTACTGGTTTCTTTTCCTTCTTACTTACTATTTGAGCAGCAAGTATAGTGCCAGCCTTCCTCAGAATCTATAACCCGTTAAAACATTTAACATTATGAGGATTATGGCTTGACCCGAAAATCTATTTAATATGTCAAAAATTGTCCGTTTTTTATATAAATCTATCGAGCGAGAAGGAGGAAATTCAATTAACGAGGATTTGTGGTGATTTCCAAGAGGTGGATTTCGCTCACGTGAGTCGTGGATGCACTCTGAACGAGATTAATTGAGAATTCGTTACACTCCCGTCAGGAAGGTGATACCGAAGGCACCGCTAAGCAAAAAATGATATTCCATCAACTGGCCCTACCCTTGTGAGAGCGCTGCACATCTTATTGCATGACCGAAAATATATCGAAATACATCCGGTTAGGGCAAGAATCTTACTGGAGGATTTGTCAGAGCGAGTTAAGAGTCGGAATTTTCGGAAAAAGGTTTTCCCGTGCCTTCCGGATTACTCTCGTTTTCGGGTTTCGCCCCCATTTTGCAATTTCCCTCAAGAACCCCACCATCCTGGATAACAAGGGTAGGAGTAAAAACAGTTCCGTATAGTTTCCCTCTTGAATGGATTTCCACTCGTTCCCTGGCATTTACTTCCCCCTCCACCATGCCATTGAGAATGAGGGCGTCCACTTCCACTTTTCCCTTGATGGCTGCCGTCTCGCTTATAATGAGTGTCCCGCTACGAAAGATTTCCCCCTCCACTTTTCCATCGAGACGAAATACCCCTTCAAAGGTCATTTTCCCTTCAAATAGGCAATTCTTCCCCAAAAAAACGCTGATTTCTTCTAAGTCTTGTTTCATCGTGGTCAAAACGAGCCTTTCTTGGAAAGAGTAATCTAACCATGAGCCAAACCGTCAGTATGAACCATTTCAGCAATATTAATGCCAAGTATTCCCAAATTCTGAAGCTTCAGAATTAACGAAAACCTAAGGGCTCTTACGATTTGTTGCCAAAATCAGTTTTCCGAAATTCATAACGGGGAGTCAGCTTTTCGCTCAAATATTGTACCTGAGCCAAGAATCACCCCCTCTTCTCCTCAAACCTTCCTCCTAAAATTGGGACTCTTAGATTTCTCCGAAACAATATTACTTTCCAAATAAAAATCAATAAGTTCTTTTTGCTTGTCAATCGCCGTTTTCCAAAATTCACCAAACAAATTGGCAAGCTAAGAAGATAATTTCTATCATTTCAATCTTAATCGTTCCCACTTCAGCCAAAACCCTCCGTTATCTTCCTACTATCTTTATCTTTATTTCGTTCTTCATCCTGGTAGAGGTGGTCCGGGTAACAAGGAACTTTGTATTGATGTTTCAACCCTGCCGATTACAAATCTGTCATGTTTCATACAAAAATGCTCACTACAATTCCCCCCTCAGCAAAGCGATAATTCTGCAAAAATTTGCGCGATTTTCTCATATTTAACTCTATTTAACTTTAAGGACAACAAGGAATTCAACTCGCGACTTGGCATATTTCTTGATATTTCTTGGATATGCAACTTCAGTTCATTCCCTCCTCCTTTCCCCTTTCCCCATCCTTTCCTCCCCATAAGAGGGAGGGAAGGATGGGAGTGAATTATTAACCTCCTACCTTACTTTAGAGTACGAATCAGATGACACGTAACGCCCATTTACGGCAAAAAGTCGCGCTTTTTGGCTTCACCAAAAAATTACTTATTTATAAAAATCTTTAATATCAAAGGCTTAGAAAGATGAAATCCTTGGCATCAATATTGCTGTTTTTGACGAAGTTCTTCATCTCTGACTGCCCGTCAAGGCTGCATGATTATTACAGGAAATGGAAGAAAGGGAGAGAGGCATGATGACAATCTCGGAGGGAGAAAGACTGAAGAATATATCAACCCAGGATCTGTTTAGGATAAAAAAAATTGAAAATGAAAAAGTGGTATTGCTGGAGGATGAGAAAGGACTCGTACGCATATGGTTTCCCAGAGAGCAGTTGGGATCATTTTTCGAGAAGGTAAAAGGGGTGTAAGGTTCGATGAGAATTGCGGAAGGAGACAGATTGAAGCATAGATTCACCGGGCAGTTATACGAACTGAAGACCGTCAAAGACGGTACTTTTATTTTAGAGTCCGAAGAGACACCGTATCGGATGTGGTTCGGCGAAAGGGATCTCGTGCTATTCTTCGAGATGGCAAAGAAAAAGAAGCTGAAAAAGTGATCCGGGAAGAATCGAGAGGCCAGGCTAGGTTATCCATGGGCCTTTTCGAAATCTAACAACTGTTTCTTCACCATCACCCCATGTCCGAATCCGCCTAATCCACCATTATTCTCAATCACTCTGTGGCAGGGAACGATCAATGGAATGGAATTTTGGCCATTAGCGTTCCCTACGGCCCGAAAGGCTTTCGGATGACCAATGGCTTGCGCAATCTCCCTGTAGGACCGTGTCTGGCCATAGGGAATTTTCGCCAGGGCTGACCATACCTTTTTCTGGAACGGGGTCCCTCTGAAATCTACCTTGCAATCGAAGCGTCGCAGTTCACCGTTCAAATAGCCTCTGAGTTGATTCAGGGCATTCCTATTCTTTCGATCATCCCTGACGATCTTTCCGGAAAACCCTTTTCTTAATTCCTTCAAAAAGGTCTTCTCCGGCTTGAGAAAATCTACCATGCAAACCCCATTCTCCGTAGAGGCGACAAAAACCTTTCTTAAAAAAGGCGAATCAAAAGAAGAATAATAAATTGTTTCCATCTGACCTCCTGGCATTTCTAAATCTCTTCAAATTGCAAAATCCAATTCCCAATGCCCCCTCTCACCCTTCTCTCCTCCCCCCAGAGACTGTGTTCTAATAGGGAAAAGTGGCTGAAGTTCTGAAAAAAGGAGCAGGCAGACGGGTGAAAAAGCTTTAGAGCGGAAACCTCTAAACGGTCAACTCCAAAAACCCCAATACCTGAAAACATTGCGCTTCAAGCACCATGGACACTTGCCCATCCTCTCCAAAAATGCTCCGCGTTCTAAAGCTTTGGAATCCGTTTGCCTGTTCCGTTTTCACCTTTTGCCCATTGCGACACAGTCCCCCCAGGGGAGAGGGATAGGGTAAGCAGGTTCTATCTGCTATCTGCTACCTGCCCAAATCTATATTGAGCTGCCCTGACCAACCCCATCGGTCCTGTCATCATCGTATTTCCGGCCGGGGCAGCATAGATGAATTTGAATGATGTCTTTCTGAAAAGATCGCGGTTGGGACCGGTGACGATCACGGGAAACACTCCGGGGAGAGGCTTCAGAGTGACGGCACCGTGGCCGTTTTCCTTAAAGACTTTTTTCCCATCCAGTTCTCCTCGGACAAAGAGGCGCAGATCATGCTCCATTTTTTCGGGAGTCAGTTCATGCGTATGGTGCTCATAGAGTCCTACGACCTTTTTCTCAACGATCAAAGCAGCAATCGTATGGCCGTTTCCCACATTGACGATCAGAGAGGGGCCGCTGGTCTCTTCGAGGCAACCTAAAATGGCTGAAAAGGCTGTATCCATGACCAGCACTCGAACCGATGAAAATCTCTTGACTGCGGCTACGGCTGACTTCATCCGGAGGTAATAGTCCGGAATCGAGTCCTCTAAAAAATGAAACGTCTCGGGTCGGTTATCTTTTCGAAGCATCCTCTCCATATTCTCAAAACGGAAGGCTCGGTCTGAGATTCCTTTGGGGGAAACGCCATGATCCTGAACGGCAACCGCAATAACATCCACTCTAAGGTCTTCTCCGAAATTTGAAAGAAATTCTCGAAACAGGAGGAGATCAACCTCTCGGATTTCAAGGTGTTCAAAATGACCGATCTCCGGCTTTTTCCCTACTTCGATGCCCATTGCTTTGACCTCATCCAAATCATTGCGAATGGAATAGGCAGCAGACTCTTCCATCGCCACACGATATCCCTTTTGAAGGTGGTGAAGGATGGCCCTGCCAAGGGATCCTCCTCCGATCGTATCGCCATGGATATAGATATGGCCTTCGATCGTCTTTAGCTTTTCTGCAAAAAATTTGGACGGCGTAGGGAGAACGAGGCTGATACAATTTTCGGTCTTTTGTCGCGGATCGAAAAGGAGGATATCTTGAGTGCCTGCACCAATATCAATGGCAAGAATTCTCATGAAATTACCTGAGGGTCCCAGGATTCAAGGATTCGAGGGTTCGAGGGTTCGAGGTTTCAAGTCTCTATTTTTTGACCTTCACTTGACCCCTTGGACCCTTTCCCCTTAAACCCTATCCTTTGATCACTCCCATTGGGACGAGCTTTGCCACTTTCCGGCTGATGCCGGCATGATGGACCACATTCACGACATCATTGACATCTTTATAGGCTTCGGGGATCTCTTCCACGATGGTTCCTTGACTTGCACCTTTTACGATGATGCCTTTATCTGCCAATTCCCTTACAATCGCCCTCCCCTTTGCCGCTTTGACAGCTTGATGCCGGCTCATGACCCGGCCTGCTCCGTGACAGGTGCTCCCAAAGGTTTCTTCCATGGCTCTTTCTGTTCCGACT
The DNA here is from genome assembly GCA_049684675.1 of Thermodesulfobacteriota bacterium. GTDB lineage: Bacteria > Desulfobacterota > BSN033 > BSN033 > UBA1163 > UBA1163. The sequence continues at coordinate 14,657 of JBAVGF010000254.1, forward strand.
AAAACATAGGAACATCTGCCCATATCCCCCGGGATGAGGACGGGCTGGCCAGTGGATTGGTAATCCGATGGAATATCCGGATGGTTTGGAGGAAAGGCTCTCGTTGCCCCTTTCCTGTGGATGCAGAGGTTCTTTTTCTTTCCATTCACTGTATGCGTTTCAATCTTTGCAATATTGTGGCAGACGTCGTAGATCAAATCCAATTTCAAATCTCTCGGACTCTTTTTAAGAACTTGTTCAAAGGTCTCTCTTACCCAATGGGTGATCATCTGCCGATTGGTGAAAGCGAAATTGGCTGCACAGGCCATTGCCTCGAGATACCGCTTCCCTTCCGGCGAAGAAACAGGGGCACAACAGAGTTGGGGGTCTGGCAGTTCAATTTGATATTTCCTGGCGGCGTCCAGCATTACTCGGATGTAATCATCACAAACCTGGTGACCCAAACCTCTTGAGCCGGTATGGACGATCACAGTAACCTGATCCTTCCAGAGGCCCAACGCTTGAGCGATGGTTTCATCAAAAACCTCAGCTACATACCCGACCTCAACGAAATGATTTCCGGAGCCCAATGTCCCCAACTGGGGTCTGCCTCTTTCTGTCGCCTTTTCGGAGACGCGGTCAGGATCGCCTCCCTCGATGCACCCATGCTCCTCAATGTGGTCAAGATCTTCTCCTGAACCGAACCCATTTTCTACGGCCCACTTGGCTCCCTTTTTTAAAACTCGCCGTTCCTCTTCTCGACTCAGTTTGAGGTCTTTCCGGTGGGAGCCTACACCCGAAGGGATGTTGACGAAGAGAACCTCCACTAATTCTTTTATTCTTCCCTGGATGTCCGTGCGGCTCAAACCTGAGCGCATCAATCGGACCCCTCAGTTGATATCGTAACCCACTCCTCCAGGGGAGACGATTCCTTCATCCATATCGAAGCCTGCCACGCCCCCAATGGGAAAGCCATAACCCCAATGGATATCCGGCATGGCCAGAGAATGGCCCACAATCCCCGGAAGCCATGCGACGTTGGCCACTTGAACCAGACTCTGGTCCTTCCGAATATCGTTGAACAGCCGCTCGTCCGCATAGATGATCCCATCGGTCTTCATCTTTCCTTCACGAGGAATCCTCCACCGATAATCATCAATCTTCTGAATCTTAATTTTCCCGTCCTCAGGCATTTCTAACACCTCTTCACGTAGAAAAATTCCATTACGGTCGATGGGGTTCTATTCGCGTGATTTGAGTGGTCAGAGATCAAGGATGATCTGGGCTCTCCAGTGCCCATTATTCCGCCGAACCTCTATCCGATGGTAGGTCACGGCTTTTACCTGTGTCTTAATCACATGCACTCCCTCCTGAAACGGCTCCCCTTTAACGATTGCACTCAGCCCATCCTCTCCGACACGCTCAACCTTAAACCCTTTAAAGAGAAGACTCGCTACATCATGAAGATAGAGAAGTTCGCTCAACCAGTCCACCATCAGGCGATCCAGACTCTCTCCTTTGATATCGATCTGTTTCTCAACCCGACGTCTCACCTTTCTCAAATCAGTGATGATATGGAAAAAGGCTTCACCAGCGTTCTCGAAAAGAACCCTGAGATTTTCGCCATAAACGATAAGGCCGACGTCGGCCGTGTGATCCAGGATTTCAAAACGCTTCTTCATCCCCAGTTCCGTCTGCCATGGCAGTTCACTCCGCCTTTTTCTTTCCTTTGACGATATTAACTGCCTTTTCCACCATGTCAGGAATCTTGCCGAAGAAAGACTCTATCATTGCCGGACCTCTCCTCAGGTTGAGGATAGACACCTCTCCATCTTTGATCACTAAGAAGGCGATGGGCTCCACACAGATTCCTCCTCCTCCTGCCCCTCCGCTTCCGCCAGAGGTCTTGATTTGTTCTGATCCCGCGCCTGCACCAATGCCCAAAGAAATCTTGGAGACAGGCAGGACGGTAAATTCTCCAGCCTTAATTCCCTCCCCAACGATGGTCTCGGTCTTCGCTACGCTTTTGAACCCTTCCAAAAGAGTCTTGATCAAATCAGTGGCTTCCGTCATGATACACCTCCTTTTCGCGGCTTCCTTCCCCTCATCTCACGGATTAAGGGAAAGATCCAACTTCTAATATGATGGAACAATGCTTTGAGAGAAAGGGTGGCTTGACCTCCGCACCAATTCTCGCCTAAGAAATTTACAGTCAAGTGGATCCTTCCGCCTGCTTTCTGTGTTTGAAATGCACTCATCCACCCGTAAAGTACCCCGTTGACCATCGGGTCCGGAAAAGAAAGAGTCCCCTCCACCTTCTTAAGTTTCCATCCTCTGAGAAAGGAGAACATTCCTTTCAAATAAATCCACCGTATAGGGAGTTTAACGGGAAACTGGATCTTTTTCTTCTTCAAAGGGAAGGGAATGGGCAGCCTGAGAATTCTCATCGAAATCTCTCCATTCCGCCATCCCGAGGAAATAAACCCATTCCATTTAAGCAAGAGCGATCTTTTTCGAGTATCCCAGTCTAATGAAATTGGGATCATCCCGCCCTCTTCTCTTTCACCTTCTGGAGAAACCGTTCCCTGGACACGAGGACCCTCTCGTGTTCTCCTTCTGCCACCTTCTCCTTCTCGTCATAGGCGTCTACCAGGAAAAAAAGCCGGTTCTTTTCTATTCCTCGAAGAATAGCATTGGCAGTCACCTTCATGCCGAGGGGTGTTGCGGATAGGTGCTTGATCTTCAACTCTGTCCCAAGGCTTACTTGATCCGGGGGAATAAAATCATGAATCGCCTCGATGGCAGCCGTCTCCAAAAGTTGAATGAGCCTTGGAGTGGAGAGAACCTCTACGGGAACATCTCCCAGTCGGCTGACCAGATCTTCATCCCTGACAATCATCTCAGATTTTCCGATCAATCCGGGTATCATGTCACCTCACCTTTCTTTTATTTTCCCCCTAAAACCGTATGAGGCCCGGGGCTCTCCCCCGTCTCGTATAGGGTGGAGGACTTAGAACTCCGTCAAAATTTCCTCATCGTAAATCTTCTCCAGTTTCTCTTTATGAGTCGATTCTTCTTGGGCGAGGATCGAAAGCAATTTTTTCAAATTCGGCTCTGTCACCATCTTTTCCGTGGTAAGATAAAGACGCTGGGATTTCTCTTCGTTCTTGATCGCCATTCGAAGAAGATCCGGATAGCTCATATCTGAGCTAAAAGGCACATCCTCCATCAACTCACTCATTCCCAACCCTTTAATTTTCTCCAATTTCATCTGACCGATCTTCTTGAGATCAAATCCTTCCAGTTTTTTCTTGTGCCCTTCCTCCATTTTGGCCAACTCTTCAAAGGTCTTTTTGACGCCGGGGTTAGAACGGTCTGCCGCCATTTTATAAAAAGCTGCTGCATCCGCCTCTTTCCGAATGGCAAACCTCAGAATCTCATCCAGACTGTCCAGTTTCATCATTTTCCTCCTTTGCAAAAGTTTTCTTTATTTCGGAAATGAGCCTTTCTGCCTCTTCCCTATTCTTCTCGGAAACCATGACCACCCCCCATCCTTTCTGGGGGATATAAAGGCCATTATAAGCCGTATCGAGAAAGGACTTGACGAAAAATTGAATTCCAGCTTCCTCAAGCGCTTGAGAAATCCTGTCCCCTTCAAATCGATTCTCAACCGTTCCC
>JBAVGF010000255.1:0-56666 GCA_049684675.1 Thermodesulfobacteriota bacterium
TTTTAAGAGTTCCGCTGTCTTCATCTTGATCAATGGCCTTTTGTTGTTAGGATTCTCAAAAATCTTATGGGTGGAGGGGATCCACAGGATCAGCGTGACAAAGTCAAACGCATTAGCCAGCATTGAGCCTCCCCTGACGTTGCTATTCGCCTGGCTCATCCTGCACAATATTCCGACGCTGTTTCAGTTGCTCTCCGTCGTGCCGATTTTCTTTGGGATGGTCCTTCTAAGCATGAACAAAAGTCCGGCACCCCGCACCTGAGAGAAAAGTATCCCGAACTTCTTCCTTCTTTGCTTCCCAGTTAAGATTAATAGCAGGTTAATAGTTGAAAAATGAGATATGACTTCAGTCTCAAAAATTTCAAATTAACACAAACAGTTTTGATGCTCAAACCAATATTCACCATTGTCAATGCGAATGAATTGAGGCACGCGGAGAACGAGAAAATTGAACCCAATGTCAAAGCAATACTCAAAAATTGTCACATTATGAGCTTTCCTGAAACTTTACTTTAAAAATCTATTTTATTAATCAACTACTCAAACAATCCCATGCTGGCATTAAATTTGCTCAGTGGTTATATTTAAAAAAGGTGAATAATTTCGGACAAAGAGCAGCCTAACGTAGCAAAGGAGGTTTCTTATGAAAAAGGGAAGTTTAGTTGCATTGTCGGTTGTTGGAATTATGCTTCTGATTGGAATGGCCTTCCCAAACGGAGTGAGTGCTGAGGTCAATGTCAATGTCGGGATTGGTTTGCCTCCGCCACCACCTCTTGCGATTCCCGCACTACCGCCCATGTTCGTAATACCTAGGACATATGTCTACGTTGCCCCGCAAGTTGATGTAGACATCCTTTTCTACCATGGTTACTGGTACCGCCCCTATCGGGGACACTGGTACCGATCCGGAACCTATAATGGGAAGTGGGTTTATATTGCTCCCCAAAGAGTGCCTTCTGTTTTATTAAATCTGCCACCGGATTATCGCCGCGTGCCTCCCGGACACCGGCAGATCCCTTACGGAGAACTTAGAAAAAACTGGAAGACTTGGGAGAGGGATAAATATTGGGAAAAGCATGGTGGAAAGGAATGGCATGGAGAGAAGTGGGAGCACGATGAAGGCAGAGGCCGAGACAGAGACCGGGACCGAGGCAGGGGAAGACACGGCGATTAGACTTAGGCGGGAATTAATTTAGTGTTCATGATGAATCAACAGCAGGCTGGCAATCTAAGAATGGGATGTGTCCCTATTTGAATGAGGAGGGGCTTTTACTTTGCTTTGGTGTATCGACCTCAAGGGCACCATTGCCTTGGCCACTAAAAATTTTCCTCCGGGTCTCTGGTCAAAAACTTCAGATTCCCCAACCAGGATCTGCCTTCCTTCTCGAAGAATCTGATTGGCAGAGTGTTAGGGGGGATAAGACCTTGCTGCTCTCTTACGAGCCTCGAGCAGCGAAATGAGGAAGAAATGTTTTTCTCTATTCAGAAGGAATTATTCGATATCCTGCCTGATCTCACCATCGGGATGGTGGTGGCTAAGGATGTGGACAACACCCGCCCTTCCAAAGAGATTGACGACCTTCTTACCCAGGCTGTCAAAGAGATGAAGACACATTTCATCGGTGACAAAGCCCAGGACCATCCGAGGATCAAACCATGGAGAACGGCTTTCTCAAGATTAGGTATTTCAGGAAGTAAATTTCAAAGTTCTATTGAATCCATGGCAAGGAGGATTTTGAAAGGAGATCCGTTTCCGAAGATTAACCCTCTTGTCGACCTCTATAACAGCCTCTCCTTAAGATTTCTGGTCCCCATGGGAGGCCATGATCTGGATACCATCGAGGGAAATATTCATCTCCGGTTTGCGGAAGGATGGGAGCCCTTTACTTCAATGGGGGGCGCAGAGACCGTGACAGTGCCAAAAGGAGAACTGGTCTATCGTGATGATCGAGAGGTGCTGACCCGAAATTGGGTATGGCGTCAGTGTGAGAAAGACAAAGCGACGGAGAAAACAAAAAATATCTTCATCCCCGTTGATGTACTGGGTGAAGTGGGAAGAGAGCGGGCCCATGAAATCATCCTCGAGCTCTCCCGGTTGATTCCTCGATACTTAGGAGGAACCCTCTTGTCGGCCATCCTTACCCGCGAAAAACCTTCGGTTGAGTTTCAAATTTAAAATCAGGATGCGAAAGAAAAAGGCCATCAGCGAAATAAAAAGGGAAGAGCAGACCTCTTCCCTTTTTATTTCTTTCTCTTTCCTCCAGAGGATAGTTAATCTTCTTTAACGGTGTAGGATTAGTAGCCTTTCTTCTGAATCTCGGCTAAGCCTTCATCCACTGTGAAGACGGCGCCGCATTTTGGACACTTCACCTTTGCGTCCTTCGAGATCCCCGCACACCCAAAAGAAAAAACTGCTAAAATCGCCAGTGCCAAAAAGATGCTCACCCATTTCCTCATTACCCTTCACCTCCTTTCATCATCGTTCAGGAAAATCGTAAGGCAAAATAGACTATAGAGAAAACGGATAACAAAAATCCGTTTCTATGTCAAGAAAAAAATAAAGATTTGTTTCCTTCCTTGGATATCCCTCCCCTTATTTCTTCTTAGGCTTGGCCTTTTTAGTCGCCTTCTTCGCCTTGGGATGCTTCATGCCGCATGACATATTTTTGTCACCTCCCCTAACTCATTATAATATTGATTTATTTATCTCTTTTAAATTAATATTTGTCAAGAGTTTTCTTATGGAGATCACAACTTAGAGCCATGGGAGAGGGGAATATGACGAAAAAGATCCGGATAGACGTGAACTCTGATGTCGGGGAAAGTTTTGGCGTCTACAAACTGGGACTGGACGAAGAGGTGATCCCCCACATCACCTCAGCCAACATCGCCTGTGGATTCCACGCCGGGGACCCCGGGGTGATGCGAAAGACAGTCGCCCTGGCAAAGCAATACGGCGTAGGGGTAGGAGCCCATCCTGGATTTCTCGACCTCATGGGGTTTGGACGGAGAAATATCGATGCCACCCTTGAGGAGATTCAGGATTATGTTGTCTATCAAACAGGGGCGCTTCAGGCTTTCGTCCAATCGCAAGGGCTGAGACTTCAGCATGTCAAGCCCCATGGAAGTCTTTACAATATGGCTGCGGCAAATCCAAAAATATGGGAAGCCATCGCAGAGGTCGTGGCGAAGGTGGATCGGGAAATCATTTTGGTTGCCCTGGCCTCTTCAAAAAGAGAGTCTCTTCTGGAGATTGGAAAACGTCAGGGCATCCGCATCGCCTTGGAGGCCTTTCCAGATCGAGCCTACCACAAGGATGGCTCTTTAGTCTCTCGAAGAGAGAAAGGGGCGGTGATCCATGATCATGAGATCGTCGCAAAAAGGGCGCTGAAGATGGCTCTGGAAGGAAGGGTGGCCGCCATGGACGGGACAGAAATCGAGCTCAAGGCAGATACGCTCTGTGTCCACGGGGACAATCCTGCCGCTGTCAAGATGGTGAAGAGGATTCGACAGGAATTGAAGGACGCCGGCGTGGTGGTCACACCGATGAAAGGGTTCGTCTGATGAACAATAAAGGGGTCTAGGGGTCAAGGGGTCAAGTGACAATTTGAGTTTGACCCCGAACCCTTGACCCCTCGAATCCTCGAATCCTTGTTCAAAGAAATTATGGGCCTTTACTCTAAAACGATTTCTTATCTGATGGGCGATCGCGGATTCCTCCTTGAATTCGGGGATGAAATCAGTCGCGAGATCAGTGAGAAGGTGAGAAGGATGGCCCTGGCCGTCCAGGCTGAGGGCATGGAAGGGATCGCTGAAACCGTTCCTACCTACCGGTCGTTACTTATTGTTTACAATCCAGCCATTCTCCCTATCCAGGGCCTAAAAAAAAGATTAAACCGGGTAGAGGAAGGGCTTCAACAGACCCCTCTTCCAGAGCCCAAACTGACGCGCATCCCAGTTGTCTATGGTGATGCCTATGGTCCTGATCTGGAGGAGGTGGCGAAATATCATCGGATCTCTCCTGAGGAAGTGATCCAACTCCATTGCAGCAAACCTTACCTGATCTATATGATCGGTTTTATGCCCGGATTTCCTTACATGGGAGAACTTCCCCAGGCATTGGAGACCCCGCGACTCAAAACGCCGAGGCTTTCGGTTCCTAAAGGCTCGGTGGCCATTGCACAGAGACAGACAGGGATCTACTCCATAAGAAGCCCGGGAGGCTGGCAGGTTCTTGGCCGAACCCCGGTGGAACTGTTCGATCCCGAGAAAGATCCTCCAGCTCTGCTTCAAATGGGAGACTTTGTCCAATTCTATCCCGTCAGCGAGAAGGAGTTTAAGAGTTGGGAAAACTTGAGACCTTTGAAATCCTGGAGCCCGGCATTCTGACCACGATTCAGGACCTGGGTCGCTACGGTTTCAGTCAGTTTGGAGTCCCTCCCTCCGGAGCCCTGGACACCTTTTCCTTCAGGGTTGGCAACCTGCTGGCCGGCAACAGAGAAGAGGAGGCTGGACTCGAGATCACGCTCATGGGTTTGAAAATAAAGGCTCTGAGGGAGGCTGTCATTGCCATCACGGGTGGAGATTTCTCTCCTGCGTTAAACGGGGAACCCCTGGAAATGTGGAGAACCCATCTTCTGGTTGAAGGCGACGTCATCGCCTTTAGGAAGGTCCTAGCCGGGTGCCGTGCTTACTTGGCAGTGGGTGGTGGATTGGCTGTTCCCAAAATCATGGGGAGCCGCTCGACATATCTTTCGGGGAATTTTGGTGGGTTGGAAGGCAGGAAGTTGAGACGAGGAGATATTCTGTATACCCCCGATGCCCCGGCTCCCCTTGATAAATTGGGGCTTCAGTTTCCAAGGGATTGGATTCCCTCTCCAGAGAAAGAGACACCTCTCAGGGTAGTCGAGGGGCCTCAGAATCATCACTTTACGGAAAAAGGATCCCAAACATTCTATTCCTCACCCTATCAAGTCACTCCTCAATGCGACCGAATGGGGGTTCGATTAGAAGGTCCCGAGATCGAGAGGCGATCCGATGTGGATGAGTCGATCATTTCAGAGGGCTTGATTTCAGGGGCGATTCAGGTTCCCGGTGACGGGAAACCCATTATCATCTTAACGGAGTTGGTCACTGGAGGTTACACAAAGATTGCCACAATCATCTCAGCAGATTTACCCATGGTCGCCCAGCTGAAGCCTGGGGATCAAGTGCGATTCAAACCGATCTCCATTGAAGAATCTCATCTTCTGCTCAGAGAACAAGAGGAAAGACTGAAGGGATTTAGGAAAATCATCCAGGCTTCCAGCCCTTGTAGAAAATAGGAGCAGCGATCGATTTGAAGAATTTTGAATAAAATACTTTAATAACACGTCTAAAATGATAACCGGAGAGTTTAGCGGGCCAATGGATTGCAATGAAATGGATCGGGTCTCATGGAAAAGTATGAAAAAACAGCATGTTATCAGGAATTTTGCGAAGAGAAAAAGCGCTTCTTGGGCGTCAACGCTCATTTCTTAGCTAAAATGGAGGGAAGAAGATGAAGAAACTTCTTGTTATTTCATTCATGCTTATTTTCGCTTCTTCCGCATCGGCGACCGTTTACAAATGGGCTGACGAGAGAGGCGTGGTGAACTTTACAGATGACTATGGCAAAATCCCTCCTGATTATCGCAATAAGGCTAAGGAAGTGAGCATGCCGAAAACAGGACGCTCAGCCCCTTCCCAAGCCCCTCCTGGAAACATCGCAGTCGGCGCACAGTCTGGGGAGACGACAACTCAGCCACCCCCCATTGCCCAGACCTTGATCCGTGAGGGAGACTTTGCGATCAAACTCGCTGAGGCACTTAAAATAGGGCGGGCCAAAAACGAGGCAGAAGCTGAGAGCACATTGGCTTCGGCCGGTATTGCACCCAAAAACGGATGGATTGCCGATTATCCCGTGACCCCTGACATCGTCGGAGAGCTCCAAAATGCTGTCGGTACGGCAGGGGATTCTGGCAAATTGGGGATGAAGAAGGATGAGGCTTTAAAGGCATTCCGGACAACTGCGGTGGAGCTTCAATTACCTATAATTGCTGAAGTACCGGATGGATACGCTGAAAGTACATCTCCAACAGCTTCTCAGTACGCTGAACCGTCTGTGATCAATAATTACTACGATACCGAAGGACCTCCTGTGGTGACCTACTATGCCCCTCCCCCGGATTATTATTACATGTACGCCTGGGTCCCCAGCCCATTCTGGTGCTCCGGGTTTTTCTTTCCGGGGTTCTTTGTTCTTCGTGATTTCCATAGAGTGACCTTTATGCATAGGCATGCGTGTGTCATTACCAATCACATCAGGGATCACAGGACGGGAAGGATCTTTGCCATGGATCCAGCAAGGAGACAAGCCGGAAGCATTTTTGGAGGCAAAGATACCCCTCGGGGGACAGGATTTAATTCTACGGAGGCCAGAAATGGTGCTCGGTCGATCTTCGAGCGCAGCCGTGATCGAGTGGCTTTGAGCCGTCCCTCAATGCCGATAACGGGCAGAGGACTTAGCGATAGAAATTCCACCTATTCGAGGTCCGGACACACTACTGAAAGGCAAGTTTATAGCAGCGGAAGTAGGCCTTCAGGTTTCAACGGTCGAAATGGTGATCAGAGAAAATCACCTGCTGGCGACCGCAGGATGAACAGACAAAATGGGATGAACTTTCAAAGACCCTCCACGGGTGAAAATCGGTCATTCAGCCCACCTTCACGGGGCATCGAAAGATCCATAAGTCCATCTCCGCAGGGAGGGGGCCGCCAGTTCGGCTCATCCCACACGGGGAGCAGAGGTTTTTCCGCGTCTCATCAAGGAGGGGACCGTGGTAGTAGCTTTGGGCGCGGAGGTTCCCGCTTCTAATTGAAGGGGACACGGCCGAAGTCCTGGCTGCTTCTAATTAACGGAGTCCCTGACCAGCGGGTGCCCCTTGGCCCCGCCCTGTGGGCGGGGAGCTTCATTTTATTCTGTCCCGGCGAGTTTCAGAGCGCTTCCTGTGATGGAAGGAGTAATCGATCGGATGAAGCTTTGGCTTTGTGAAGGAGAGGAATGACTCAGGACGAGCTCGGCCAGACATTCCGCAATATCCCTGACAATATCATCAGGGACACCATCAAACGCTTTGGATTGAAGACGTAAATCAATCGGATCATTAACATAATCTACAATGACAAAACGACCTTCAGGGGTGAAGGTGATTTCGGTGGAAAACAATTCCAGCCCACACATACGGGCAATGGAAGAAGTGATGCGACGCAGCGCCCCGAGGTGATAGCAAGTCTCTTCGTCAGAAATCACAGGAGCATAAATATGCGTGCCGTTGTCCCACCAACATGGATACGCCTTTCCGGCACAGTAAACGACCCGGAACCACGCCATCCGGGAACCCAGCCGAGCCGGGGTGACATGGGCCTGGAGCAAATACCTCTGAGAGGGGAACTCCTGCCTGGCAACAACCACCTGATTCAACGAAGTAGCTTCGATGATCACCCCGTCTCCGCCCCCTCCGTATGCGGGTTTGATGATGAAACTCTGACCCACTGAAGCGAGGTCAATCTCCGGGAGCAAAGGTTGTTCATCATAGGACGGAAGGATAAGGGTAAAAGGTGTGTCCAACCCCATGCTGATGGCTTGATGCATAGCGACCTTATCCCACGCCCGGCATGCTAATTCGTGAGTGTTGATATGATGAACCGCATGACCGCAGGCCCATTGAATAACCGGAATAAAGCGTGGATCTGCATCGGCCGCTCGGTCTAAGAAGGTCCTGAAGACAACTTCTTCGTTTTCAAGGGATTGGACCATCTCCACAAGATTTCCGGGGGTAATCTGCAGCAAGGATAACCCCCGTGAGCGGCATGCCAGACCGAGCAGCTTAACGAAGTCAGCATCGTATTCCCAGTTCCATGTCAGGCAAAGATCATAGCTACCCATGGTCATCCTACGGTCAGGCGTATACTTGAATGTTCATTATTCGACACGTTCACTATAATATTTAGATCTTAGAAATTCAATGTAAACAGAGCAGAAAAATCCTTTTTCAAAAATGGAGCCCCACGGGCAGGCCCGTGGTACCCCTCAAAGCCCCTTCGGGGCGAACATCCCGTACCAGAGGACCAATTCACCCACGGTAAACCCGTGGTCCTCTTGGTGCTGGGATAGAGCGAACTTCCTATTTCGACGGGGCTATGATCAAACCAAAGACGGAGAGAGGATGAGAACACCTTTACTCGACTGGTTTACTGGGCTCGAGGGGGATCTCAAATTCCCAGAGATTGGCACCTGACCCAAAATAGATTTTTCGGCCGAGCATCGCCATCCCTGAATGAATTGGGACAGTGGGTTTCGCGACAAGGGATACCTGATCGTTTCTCGGATCGATGGAAAAGATGGCTTCTTTCGCCAACCCATAAAGCTTTAAGTCCGGCCCAAGCTGAAGGGAGACCTCCCCTGGTTCTTTGAATCCGAGATCAAGAATCTTTTTGACCTCCCTTCTCTCCGGATCAAAGACGAAGACCTTTTCATTATCTGTGATTCCGTAAAGCATTCCATCTACAGCTACAGCGAGGGAAAGGATTGTCTTAACTTTGGGAACAGGGACGATCTCAAGAACCTTTTTTTCCTCTTTTGGATCCCAAAGAATAAGCTTCGCCTCTTTTTCAACAGCCCGTGTTCCAGTTCCGCCCCTTACAGAGCTTCCCGCCGCGATGAGATCTGATTTGTCAATATAGGCAAGGGAGGCGATGCTTTGATTCTGGACGACGTGGCGATAGACTCTTTTTTCATTTTTCTTCGGATCGTAGACACTCATGGCACCACCCAGGAGCCCATAATCAGGGTAACCTCCGATATACACATTCCCATGAGGTCCGGTCACCATCGCTCTCGGTCGATAGAGTTCTCCTCCCATGGGCCCTAAGTCTCTCGGATTGGCGTCCTCGTTGTCGCCAAATCTTAACGGCTTGCTCGGGTCGTAGACAGACAGCCTGGCCTCGGGGTAGGAGCAGAGATAAAGTTTGCCGTCGAGGGCTCCCATAGAGTAAACCTCTCCAGTGGCAATGGAGGCCTTGCCAAGATTGGTAAGGGATTCACTGCGGGGATCATAGACGAAGAGCCGAAGGGGAAGCATACTGCTTCCGTAAATTTTGCCATCGGGTCCTGTGCCGACGACGAAGATGTAGGCACCTGCGGCTTCAACCTGGAGAGGAATCTCCTTCCTCTCTTTGGTCACAGGATTCTCAATTCGGAGGAGGTTTGCGTCGATGAGACTAAACGTTCGTCCATCCGGAAGGCCACTTTGAGGAAAAGGAATTTGAGACTTGGATATCTCGATCAGCCCTTCTCCTTCGATTTGAAACCATTGATCGGATGTGGAGAGTTTGACATAAATCTTTCCATCTTTCCCCTTTACTAAATTCATACGACCTGGTTTTCGGCTTTCCCGCGGGATCAAGGAAGTCTTGGTTCTTTTCTCTGGATCGAAGACAACAATGTCCATCTTCTCGAACTGGATGGCGCAGTAAATTAATCCATCCTCCCCTGCTGTGGGATAACAGTAGAACTGATCCGGGTCCATCCGACCAACGTCCTCGCTCACCCCAGTTTTCGGATCGTAAGAGAAAAGCCTTGCCGAAGGGTAAGTCCCTCCCCAGATCTTTCCATCTCCTGCCGTTGTGATTTTACAGATGAAAGACTCAGACGTTCCGGCAGGTTGTCCAAGATCCTCCCATTTTTCGGTTTTTGGATCGAAGCGCAGGAGGTGAGCATTATAGTAACTGCCGAGATAGATCCTGTTCTCATGATCCACAGTAAATCCCCAGGAACCCATTTCGGAAGACAGGGGGCCGTTGAATTGTCGAACACGGCCCGTATCGGGATTGACAGCGAGAAGAAAAAGAGAGGCATCGTATTGACTGAAGGAGAGGTAGATGGTATCGAGCATTCCCGTCTTCCCCGGGCCGACAAAAGTTCCCCAACAGGCAGCCTCTCTCACCGGTACGCCGACGTCCTTTTGAGCAAATGAAGTCTTTGGAAGAGGGCTCAGGATAAGAAAGGCGAGGATAAGAATGAGAAATCGAAATCCCTCTAGCCCTCCGGCTCCATAGTCTGACTTTAGACGGCGGCCCCTCCCTTTTCTAAAGGGGAGACAAGGGGGGTTAACCGATCGGCTCTGTTTCAGAAGCATTGGGAACATCCGGAGGTTCAGGCGGTGGTGAAGGTGTTTTGGGTTTTGGCTTCCTTGGGCGTGAACGCCAGCGAGGCTTTGGGGTTTTCCGTTCCTTCTGTTCTTTTGACTCCTTTAATTCTTCGGCGGCCTCCTTTTTCTGCTCCTTCCCGAATCCGATGATGACATAGGTCCCGCTCCGGGTATCGGTTCTTAGCTGAATGATGCCTTCCTTTTCAGCATCTTCCAGGAGGTCACTGAAGGTGCGGTACCCATGATAGGACTCGTTGAAAGAGGGCTTCTTTCGCTTCATCGTCTCTTTCACCATCGAGGACCAGAGCACTTCCTTATTCTCGCGGACGAGGGCTACCACGGAGTCCACCAGAAGTTGAAAAGCCTCTTTTTTCTTCTCGGGGAGATCCTGTTCGATCTTGGGAGGAATGCCCAACGGTCGTTCCAAGTCCTCATAGTAAATAAACTCATCGCAGTTATCGACTAAGAGGTTGGAACTCGAGTCTTTTATCCCAAGTCCGATCACCCGCTTACCATTCTCCTTCAGCTTTGAGACGAGGGGCGAGAAGTCGCTGTCGCCTGAAACAATAACAAAGGTGTCGATGTGCTCTTTGGAATAACAGAGATCGAGGGCATCCACACAGAGCCGGATGTCTGCGGAGTTCTTTCCGGTCATCGCACGTTTTGGAATTTCGATCAGTTCGATGGCCGCCTCGTGAAGCGGCTTTTTATACTCTGCATAATCGGCCCAGTCCGCATAGGCCTTTTTCACGATGAGCTTCCCTTTCTCAACCAGGCGCTCCAAGACCTTCCGGATCTCAAATCGTCTGTCCCTCTTGCCTTTGAAACCCAGGGCCAAGTTCTCGAAATCGATGAAGACCGCTAAGGTATGCTCTCCCTCAGGCATGCGTCACTCCTCTCTTCCCAATCTACAGACCATCCTACACTTAAATAGAAAATTTGTAAACAGGAGAAAGATTAAGCTAACTCAACATCTGGAGAGAATATCCCTTCTCTTTAAACCCTTTCTTGATCTCCCGGATGTGGCCCGGGCCGCGAGTTTCTAAGACCAATATCACTTTTGAGAATCCAATGGGAATATCCTTGGCTGCCCGCTCGTGGATGATATGAAGGATGTTGGCCCGGTGTTGGGCGACCAGAGTGGCCAGATTTGCCAGTGCTCCCGGAACATCTCTTAAAAGGATACTCATGCGGACGAGCCTTCCTGTTTGGGCAAGGCCTTTCTCGATGATTCGATCAAGAAGGTGAAAATCAATGTTTCCTCCGCTGATGAGCAAGACGATCTTTTTCAACCCGGTCTTCAATCTCTTCGACAGGAGTGCAGCCAGTGGGGTGGCTCCTGCACCTTCTGCCACGATACGTTTTCTCTCCATCAACAAGAGGATCGCTGAGGCGATCTCATCCTCCTCCACCGTGACAATCTCATCCACTCCTCTCTGGATCAGGGGAAAGGTGACCTCTCCTACCCTTTGGAGGGCAATACCATCGGCTAATGTCGGTTTCACCTCCACCTTCACAATCTTTCTTCTCTTCAAGGAATAAAAGGCCGAAGGGGCATGAATAGACTGAACGCCGATCATCTTCACGTCAGGCCTCCTCTTTTTTACAACGGCGGCGATGCCCGAGATCAGCCCCCCGCCTCCCGTTGGGACGACGATGGCCTCCACTCCAGGGACTTCCTCAAGAATTTCGAGCCCGATCGTCCCCTGGCCGGCGATCACCTGTTCATCGTCAAAAGGATGGATAAAGGATTTCCCTTCCTTTGCCAACTTCTTCGCGTAGTCCAGGGCCTCATCGGTATTTTCGCCAAAGAGGATAACCTCTCCGCCATACGCTTGAGTGGCCATCTGTTTGGCAAGAGAAACTCCCTCAGGCATGACAATGGTCGAATGAATCCCTAAGAGGGATGAAGCCAGTGCAACTCCCTGGGCATGGTTTCCTGCGGAGGCAGCCACCACTCCCCTTTTTTTCATCGAAGGAGTAAGCTGGGACAATTTATAGTAAGCCCCTCTGATTTTGAACGAGCCCGTCTTCTGGAGATTTTCCAGTTTGAGAAAGACCTCTCTGCCGGTCAGCTTTGAGAAGGTATCTGAATAGATCATCGGAGTCCGGAGGATTATCTTTTGAATTTTGGTCTGTGCGGTCTCAACTTCTTCCCAAAGCTTCATCTTTCAACCCCCCCTTTTTTCAATAGGCTGATCCGCGGCATTCCTGAGACAGGATGTTGGTCGATCCACACTTCGCAACCATATACGCTTTCGATATTCTCCTTGGTGATGACTTCCTCGGGAGTTCCCGTTTGAAAAATCCTCCCTCCCTGAAGAAGAATCAGCCGGTCGCAAAATTCAGAGGCAATGTTCATGTCATGAGAGGCCATGACAATCGTTAACCCTCTCTCTCGATTGAGAGTAAGGATGAGATCGAGAAAATCAATCTGGTGCTGGATGTCCAGGTTGGCGGTGGGTTCATCCAGAAGAATAACCTCCGGTTCCTGAGCCAGAGCCCTGGCGATGAAGACCCTCTTCCTTTCTCCGCCGGAGAGTTCCTCTACAAGTCTGTCGGAAAACGGAAGGACCTTCGTCCACTCCATCGCTTTTCTTGCAATCTCCAGATCCTTTTCGCTTTCGAACATTAAATGCCCGAGATAGGGAGACCTTCCCATCAGGACCGTTTCGACGACGCTGAAAGGAAAGAGAAGCTGAGTCTCTTGGGCGACCACAGCGATCCTCTTAGCAATATCCCTTCGGTCCATCTTCTTCATGGAAACGAGCTCGAAGAGAATCTCTCCCTTCTGGGGTGCAAGAAGACGATAAAGGATCTTCAGGAGTGTGGTCTTCCCTGATCCGTTGGGCCCGATCACTCCAACGAACTCTCCCTTCTCCACGCGGAAAGAGACTTCCTGGAGCACCCACTCTTCATGATACCGAAAGGAGATGGAATTGACTTCGATCATAACGTTCTGATCACCTTTCTCGTCCTTAAAAGATAGATGAAAAAAGGCCCTCCAAAGGCCGCCGTGATCACGCCCACAGGCAATTCCACAGGAGCGAGCAGGGTTCTGGCAAAGGTATCGGAGGCGATGAGAAACGAGGCGCCTATCAAGGCTGAAGCTGGGATGAGGAGGCGGTGGTCAGGGCCGAAGATCAGCCGGGCAGAATGCGGGATGATCAGGCCCACGAAGCCAATCAGACCGCATACGGAGACGGATGCCGCGGTGATCAAAGAGGCAGAGACGTAGGAAACCAGTTTCAACCTCTCCACGTCTACTCCCAACTGGACAGCACTCTCCTCGCCGGAAAGGAGGAGGTTCAGATGACGAGCGCGGAGATAAAGAAGAAAGACCCCAAACAGAATATAAGGAAAGATAATTAGAATCGCCCGAGCGTTAGAGAAACTAAAGTCTCCCATCAACCAGAAGATGATTGTACGGAGCTCCTCTTTCTGGGAGACAGAGATGAAAAACATGATGAGAGCTGAGAGAAAGGACCCGACGATGACCCCTGCCAGCAAAAGCGTATTCGGATGAATCCTTCCTTCCTGTCTTCCGCAATAGAAGACAACGAGGATAGACAGGAGCGCTCCCAAGAAGGAAACCAGAGGAAGGCCGAAGGAAGATATGCCGAGTCCCAATAGAATGGCGATGATCGTGCCGACGGCCGCACCGCTGGAAACTCCGAGAATATATGGATCGGCCAGAGGATTTCTCAGGAGGGCCTGGAACGTAGCCCCTGAAACAGAAAGGCCTGCTCCCACAAAGCCTGCCAGAATAGCCCGGGGAAGTCTGAGGGAGAGAATGATGGTCCGCTCTGTCTCATTCCCGGCTCCCTTGAGACCCAGAATGGACTGGAAAAGAATACGGATGGAACGAAGGGGTGGAACTCTTACACTTCCCATCGTGATCGAAACCAGGATGATAACGATGAGGATGAGGCTGAGGAGGATGCAGATAGTCATGACTTTTTTGAATGTTATCATCTTCATTCAAATCCCATTGAAAAACAAGAAATCAGCACTTACTATCAAGAGCATGAAATAGTTAACGTCCGGAATCACAAAAAGCTGTGATGGCAAGCCCAAACGGCGTGGCAATCTCGTTTTGAGATTGCTTCGTCGCTATCACTCCTCGCAATGACCTACCGGGGTCTAATGTAAACTATAATACGCTCCTCTTATTAATAATGATCATTGATAATTTTTCAATGCTAATTTTGCATTGTTTTTTTGAATCTTTCGGGATGAAGAACTCTTGCAAGCTCCTCCAGTCCATCAATGATGCGCGGGGATGGCCGATCGAGCAAGTCCGAGTCGATCAGGTAAATGCGGCCATTCTTAACGGCTGGGATGGTCTTCCAGCGAGTCCATTCCTGAAGGATCTTCTGATAATCCCCTTTGGGATCCATGGAACTGATGACGATCACCTCCGGAGATCTCTTTAAGATCTCCTCCATTCCCAACCGAGGATATACCTCCTTCTCTTTCCCCGCAATGTTTTCACCCCCTGCAAGCCGGACCAGGTCATCTGCAAAACTCCCTTTCCCCACCGTCACAATGGGGACATCTCCGATCTGCACAAGAACTTTAGGCCGTGGAAGGTCCTGGGTGAGCTCAATCACTCTCTCACTCCTCCTTCTCATTCCTTCGATGATCGCCTTCGCTTTTTTCCCCCGATTCACGACCTGGCCGATATGGGCGATGCTCAGGAGGATGTCCTTAAAGTTCTTCGGATAGACCACATAAGTCTGAAACCCCAATTTCCCTAAGCGGTCTACCATGTCCCGGGTATTTCCAGCTCCCGTGGCGATGATCAGATCAGGGTTGAGGGAGGCGATCTTTTCGAAATCGAGACTGATATAACTTCCAACTCGAACTTTGCTCTTGGCCTTTTCAGGAAAGTTGCAGTGAATCGACACGCCCACAATCTCCTCGTCGAGGCCCAGGCCGAAGAGGATTTCGGTGACATTGGGAGCCAGGGAAACGATTCTCTTCGGAGGAAAAGGAAAAGTCACTTCTCTTCCGACTTCATCCATAAACGTTTGGGTAGCCGAAAAGGATGTCGATGTCCCACTGATGACGACCAGGAACAACAAGAAGAGTGATTTAATGAAATGATCTTTCATTGGAGTTGAAACTTGATGGGAATGTTTACCCAAAGAGGGATGGAAGCCTCACCCTTTTTTGCGGGAATGAACCTCCACTGCTTCACTGTGGTGAGGGCTGAGTGGTCGAGCAACTCATAGCCGGACGACTTTTTTATCTCAATCTGCCCTACCTGCCCGTTGATAAGGACTTCCACTCTCAATACGACTTCTCCCTGGTGTCCTTTCTCCCTGGCTTCCTCAGGATAGGCAGGTTTCGGGTTCTCGGTGTATCTGGGCCAAGCCCCGTTTCCCCGTCCGCGGGAGGAAAACATTTTTCCAAAAATTCCTCCTCCCTTTCCAGAACCTTTTCCAGAGCCGCCGGCATGCCCGGTCCCGGATCCTGATCCCTTCCCATCTCCGGGGCTGTTGTATGAGAAAGTAGCCCCATCGAATTCTCCTGAACGGAAAGCGGGAAAGGAGACGGAGCCATTCCCTCCGTTTGAAGCGGTCTCTTTCGAAAAAACACTATTCCCCTCGGTCTCAAGGTTCGAGTATTCATCCAAGACCGTTCCCGGAGCCGTCACGATGTTAGTCGGCGCGTCAGATATTTCCTCTTCCTCCTTATTCTTTGAAATGGGCTTCGGTCCTTCAAAAGAAATCGTTTTGGCTGCCGTAGTGTGAGAGGAAAGAGGGACCAGGTTTAACTCCTTACGGTCTATTGCGCGTTCCGCCCGAACTTGATTTCCAACCCTTAGCGGAACAGGAGGAACAATCTTGACATCGGGTTTCTCATCACTCGCCAAGCGGTGAAGGATCACCTTGACATAATGTGTGTCCGTTCGAAAAGACTTAGGGTGTTGGAATAAATTTGAGGCAATCGCGAGAAATAGGAGATGGATACCCAATGAGATGGAGGCAGCAATCTTCAGAGTCGCATTTCCAGTCATATCCCTAATTCCAATAAAAAAACCCAGCCTTGGTACGAAGGACTGGGTTTTTTCCACCTCACCCTTCACAGTCCTCCATCGAAGACTTATTGTGAAGCGCACCCAGGCAGGTTTTCTGGCTTTCGGATCATCCTACTTCTTGCCCCTTCCCACCCTGAGTCCCGCGAAACGCGGGATCCAAGGGTAGTGGATCCGGCAAGTTTCGTACCCGATTACAGCGGCGTGGCCGTCCCCGGTTCTCACGGGGTTCCCTTCTTGGCTTCAAGCCACCTGAACGCGGATCAATCTTACTTAATTATTTCATACCACACCCTTTAAGGGCCTGTCAAATCCCCCCTCACCCCGCCTCTCCTCGCTGAGACTGTGTCACAATTACAAAGCTCGGTTCAAGACAAGAGGGAAGAGACAGTCGGGTGGAAAAGCTTTGGAGCGGCAACCTTTTACATATGAAATTCAGACGCTCCATATCCTTGAGATGACCTCATTTTCCATAAGCGCCGATTGGCCATTCCTAAAAGACCGCATTCCAAAGCTTGGAAACCTGACTGTCTCTTCCATGAAGACTGCGATTACGACACAGTCTCACTGGGAGGAGGATAGGGGTGGCGGTCGTATTCGTTGCCTTCGCATTAGCTCCCGGAAAAAATGGCTTGAAAAACATACCAGGCCATCTGAGGATTTTCTTTAAATCGCCGAATCGAGTAGGCATACCAGTATTGCCCGAAAGGAACATAAACGCGCAGCCTGTGCCCATCCGCAACGATTTTGTCGCGAAGCTTACTCTTCACACCATAAAGCATCTGAAACTCGTAGTCATATTTTTGGAGATTCATCTCTTGAATGGTTTGATAAGCACTGTCTATCAGAAAATCGTCATGGGTCGCGATGCCGACATAGCACTTTCCGTCGAGAAGCATCTTAAGGAGCTTTAGATAATTAAGACGGATTTCCTCTTTGCCTCTGAAGGCGATGGTATCGGGTTCAACATAAGCTCCTTTACAAAGCCTGATATTTGCCTTCATGGAAATCAGTTTCCGGACGTCCTCCTCACTTCGCCGCATGTTTGCCTGGATGACCACCCCCGTATTTTCAAACCCTTCGGACCTTAGCCTTCCGTATAACTCCAATGCTTTGCTCGTCGTGGATGAATCTTCCATGTCAATCCGGACAAAATTGGCGTACCCGGTGGCGATATCGAGCAAACGCTTTACGTTTGTACGGCAGAATTCCTGATCGATCTTCAGCCCGAATTGAGTGAGTTTAATAGAGAGATTTGCGTCCAGACACATTTTGTTGATCGAATGAAGAACTTCTTCGCACTCTCTGACGGCCGCCAGAGATCCTTCGCGCGTCGAGACATTTTCGCCGAGAACATCCATCGTTCCCATCATATGTTTCGAGTTGAAGGCTCTTACAACGCGGATGGCATCGTCGAGTTTTTCGCCGGCGATGTAGCGCATGGCAAACCGCTTCACCAGAGGTTTGGGGAGAAGCTGGATCGCAGATAAAAAGAATTGATTTGCCAGATTCATTTGGGCTTGGTTATGCCATTTTTTGTGGAGAAGGATGATTTTAAAAATTTAGCAAGCTGATTTCTCGCTGTCAATGATAAATTCCGGTATCCTCTTGGGGTTCCAGATCCTCCATTGAACTCGACGACCAAAATTGACAGGTGGAAAAAATTATAGTATTTTTAATAAGATAAACGGATAACGCGATAAGAGGGGTTGCTCCTTAATTTTTTATCGCAGATTCATTTCCTAACATTTAAGAAATTAATACAAACTCAATAAATAGTTTTCCTGCTCCGGTAGGGTGCGTCCCCCGAACTCACACCCCACAAGGTTGTAATGGAACAAAATGTGCTTGTATTAATAATTTCACTGCCCCCTTTAGACAAGGAGGGTACCCCCTTACGGACTTGGACTGCGATCCCTAACGGACGGAGCAATTTGAACGGATGGTGACTAATTGAAAGAGTTTCTTTCCATCGTTTCTAAACCGGTCAGGTATCTGGGTCGGGAGATCCATTCGATCAGAAAAGATCCTGCCGAGGTCAAATTAAAATTCTGTCTTGCCTTTCCGGATGTCTATGAAGTCGGAATGTCTCATCTGGGAATTCAGATTCTTTATCACATTTTAAATACCCGAAAAAAGGTTGCCTGCGAAAGGGCTTTTGCTCCCTGGGTAGACATGGAAAATGTCCTGAGGAAGAGAAAGATTCCCCTTTCGTCCCTCGAATCCTCCATTCCCCTCAATCAATTTGATATCGTCGGTTTCTCTCTCCAGTATGAACTCTGCCTTACCAACGTTCTCAATATGCTCGACCTTTCCAACATTCCTCTCTTCTCAACAGACAGAGATTACCGGTTCCCTATCCTCATCGCCGGAGGTCCCTTAACCTTCAACCCAGCGCCCTTCGCCGCTTTTTTTGATGCACTGGTCGTTGGAGACGGGGAAGAAGTGGTCCCGGAGATCTGTGATCTCGCGCTTCAATCGAAAGAAGACGGGGCAAAGAGAGAAGATTTTTTAAAATCCCTCTCTCAGCTGGAAGGAGTCTACGTCCCCAGTGTACACACGGAGGGGCAAAAGATACGTAAAAGAGTTGTCTCCGACCTCAGCCAAACTCCCTTTCCCACCTGCCCAATCGTCCCTTACATGAAGGTGGTTCACGACCGTCTCAATATTGAGATCGCGAGGGGTTGTAAGAGAGGATGCCGCTTCTGTGAGGCCGGGTTCATCCACCGGCCTTACCGTGAGAGAAGTCCAAAGAGCATTCATGAGATTCTCGACGCCTCCCTCAAGCAAACAGGTTACGAAGAGTTCTCCTTGCTCTCTCTTAGCGCGGGAGACTACTCTTCTATCGGGCCTCTTCTCTCCGACCTCATGGATCAGCTTGAATCTGAGAAGGTCGCTGTCTCTTTTCCCTCACTAAGGATTGAGAGCGTGGTGGGACATCTGGCAGAGGAGGTGAAGCGGGTTCGAAAGACCGGGTTTACGGTCGCACCCGAGGCTGGAACAGAACGACTTCGAAGCGTGATCAATAAGGAGTTGGATGAAGAGGTCTTTTTCCAAGGTCTCTCGGAGCTCTTCTTAAAAGGATGGAAGAATATCAAACTCTATTTCATGATGGGGCTTCCGACAGAGAAGGAAGAGGATTTACGGGGGATCTTTGAGTTGACCAGGAAGATTACTTCCTTAGGAGAGAGACAGAAAATCCATCCCACGATCAACGTCAGTGTTTCCACTTTCGTACCCAAGCCCCACACCCCTTTCCAATGGGAGGCCCAGATCCCTCTGGAGGAGATGAAGGAAAAACTTCAATTTATGAGGGATGGGGTAAAGAAGAACCATCTGCGCTTTAAGTGGCAAGATCCCTCTCTCAGTTTTTTAGAGGGGATTTTTTCTACGGGCGATCGAAATCTTTCCCAGGTCTTAGTGGAGGCCTACCGCCTGGGATGCCGTTTCGATGGCTGGAGTGATCAATTCCGTTATCCCTGGTGGAAAGAAGCCTTTCAGAGAACAGGACTGAAAATGGATTTCCACACCCGAAAGAGAAAATTTGAGGATCCTCTTCCGTGGTCTTTAATCGAAACAGGGGTGGATGATCAATTTCTTTGGGAGGAATACCGGAAAGGTCTCGAAGAGAAAACCAGCCCTCCTTGCGTGGCAGAGAATTGCCACCGATGCGGGATTTGCAACGGGAAAACCATCATCGTAAGAGAAAGCAAACCGATGGAGGCAAGCGGTCCTGGGAAAGTGGGAGGGAAAGATATCCAAAAGAGACCGATGAAGAAAAAGTTTCGATTAAAATTCAGAAAGGCGGGAGAGATGCGATTCCTGAGCCATTTAGAACTGGCGCATCTTTTCTATCGCGCATCCAGGAGGGCAGGCCTTTCTCTCTGCTTTTCTGAGGGATTCCACCCGATGCCCAGGATCATCTTCGCCACAGCCCTTCCGGTAGGAATGGAAAGTTTGTCGGAGATGGTGGATATGGAGTGCGAGGGAAAAATCACTCCTCCTGAGGTCGCGGAGAAACTGAATCAAACTCTGCCACCAGGAATTAAAATCATGGAAGCGGAGGAGGTTCCGCTCTTTTTTCATCTCTCCTCCTTACCCCATCCGTCGATCTATTGGATACCTTTGGATGATCTCCTTCCAAGAGAAGAAGCGATGTTAAAGATCAAGGAGACTTTGGATAGGAAGGAGTTCTTCATTCATCAGGAGAGAGATGGAAAGAAGAGAAGTGTCGACATCCGGGAACTGATTGAAAAGATGGAAATCAAGGAGAGGTCAGGGGAAGAGCCTCGATGGGGGGTGGAACTGATACTTCGAAAGACGGCCGGAAGAACGGCAAAACCTACTGAAATTGTAGGGGCCGTATTGGGTTTGAAAGGAGAACCTCTCACCCAATTGAAGGTTGTTAAGATGGAATGAGTTCCGGGTAAAAGATGGTAGATCGCCGATTGCAGATTGAAAAAATCTGAAATCTAAAATCTGAAATTTGAAATTGGCGGGAGCGGGTTATGGCGAACGAGTTAATCATTAACGTGACGAAATACGAAACGAGAGTTGCCCTCTTGGAGGACCGGGTCCTTGCCGAGCTTTACATCGAGCGCACCAAGGACCGGGGGATCATGGGGAACATCTATAAGGGGAAAGTGGTAAAGGTCCTGCCGGGGATGCAGGCCGCATTTGTGGATATCGGGCTGGAAAAAGCTGCTTTCCTCTATGTCGCGGATGTCCATGGGGGGATCGAAGATTATGAGGAGATGGGCTTTCAGGGGGAAGAGATGCCCGCCTTTCTCAGCAGCCCTTCCTCACAGATTCAGGACCTCCTCTCCGAAGGCCAGGAGATATTGGTTCAGGTCTCCAAAGAGCCCCTCGGCACGAAGGGGACGCGAATCACCTCCCACACCACATTGCCCGGCAGGTATCTTGTCTACATGCCTCTGGTCGATCATATCGGGGTTTCGAGAAGGATTAAGGATGAAAAGGAACGGAAGAGACTGAGAGAGATCGTCCAATCAATAAAATCTCCCGGCGGCGGCTTCATTGTAAGGACGGCCAGCGAAGGGGCGGCGGCGGATGAAATTCGAACCGATATGGAATTCCTCCTACATGTCTGGAACAATATCCAGAAGAAAAAAGAGAATTCGCCGGCCCCCTCTCTGATCCACAGTGATCTGACCATGGTCCTCCGCGTCATCCGGGACATCCTCTCCCCCCAGGTCAACCGAATCATCATCGACTCCAAAGAAGAATATGATCATATTCTCTCCTTCATTAACACCTATATGCCGAAACAAAGATATGAGATGACCCTCTACGAGAAGAAAGAGCCGATCTTCGATGCTTACGGAATTGAGATGGAGATCGATAAAATCCTGGGCAGTAAGGTTTGGCTCAAATCCGGAGGGTATATCGTCATCGATATGAGCGAAGCCTTGGTGCCCATTGATGTGAATACAGGAAGATATGTGGGAAAGAGAAATTTAGCAGATACCATTCTTAAGACCAACCTGGAGGCAGCGAAAGAGATCGCCTACCAGTTGAGATTGCGGAATATCGGAGGGATCATCATCATTGACTTTATCGATATGGAAAGAGAGGGAGACAGGGAAAAGGTTTATCAGGCTTTCGAAGAAGCTCTGAAGAAAGACCGTCAGAAGACGAATATCTTTAAGATCTCAGAATTGGGCTTGGTGGAGATGACCCGGAAGCGAACCCGGGAAAATATCTCCCGGATCCTGGGCGAGCCCTGTCCCAATTGTGAGGGAGCAGGGCTGATCAAATCGAAAACGACGGTCTGCTACGAAATCTTCCGAGAGATCGAAAGAACTTCTACGGAATTGGGAGGCCATAACATCATGGTCGAAGCCAATCCAGAGATCGCCGACCTTCTTTACGAAGAGGAGAGGGCGGGCGTGGAGGAATTGGAGAAAAAACTGAGGAAAAAAGTTGTCGTTAAGGCCAAGACCGGATTCCACCAGGAGCAATTTAACATCATCGAAATTTGACAATAGGTCAAAAATCAATTAGTATTCGATAATTATTTTATTCCGGAGGCGTCTGATGTATGCAGTGGTGAAAACCGGCGGGAGGGAATATCGGGTCTCCAAAGGAGACCTCATCCGGGTAGAAAAATTGGAAGGAAAAGCAGGAGATCAGGTGGAATTGAAAGATGTCCTGATGGTCTCCAAAGAAGGAGAGTTGCAGATTGGAACTCCCCATCTAACCAATGTCGTCATCAAAGGGGAAATTATCCAGGAAACTAAAGGGAAAAAGGTTCTGACCTATAAGATGAAAAGGAGAAAGAATTATCGGCGATTCAAGGGACATCGCCAAACGTATACCTACCTAAGAGTAAATGATATCAGCTTAAGTTAGGGATTAAGGAGAGAGTGATGGCACACAAGAAAGCAGGAGGAAGTTCTCGGAACGGCAGAGACAGTGCAGGACAGCGATTGGGCGTCAAACGATTTAGTGGGCAATCGGTCCAGGCGGGAAGCATCTTGGTCCGTCAAAAAGGGACCCGGATTCATCCTGGAGAAAATGTAGGGTTGGGAAAGGATTACACCCTCTTTGCCAGAATTGACGGGATCGTCAAATATGAGAAGAAAGGAAGAGATAGAAAACAGGTGAGTGTCTACGCCCAGAATCTTCAGTCCTGAAACCAATGTGGTTAAGGGGCCCTCCATTTGGCCTGTAAGAAAATGAAATTTGTGGATGAAGCAAGAATCCATGTGAAAGCGGGCGATGGTGGGAATGGTTGTGTCAGTTTTCGGAGAGAACGGTTTATCCCCAGAGGAGGTCCGAACGGAGGTGATGGAGGAAAAGGCGGAGACGTGATCCTTCAGACCGACGCTCAACTTGTCACCCTTCTCGATCTAACCTACCCCAAACAATTTCGCGCCCAAAAAGGAAGTCACGGCAAAGGAAAAGATCAAACCGGAAAGAGCGGAGAGGATCTCATCATTCGAGTTCCGGTCGGAACCCTCATCCGAGATGATCAGACGGAAGAAGTCCTGCAAGACTTTCTGTTTGATGGCCAACGATTTGTGGCGGCAGAGGGAGGTCGCGGCGGTCGGGGAAATGCCCGATTTGCCACGCCCACGCTGCGTGCGCCCCGCCGTGCCGACAAGGGTGAAAAAGGACAGGAGCGTTGGTTACGCCTCGAACTGAAGCTTCTCGCCGACGTGGGGCTGATCGGCTATCCCAATGTGGGAAAATCAACTCTCCTCTCCAGAATCTCATCTGCCAGACCCAAGATCGCAGACTACCCCTTCACCACGCTTGTTCCCAGCCTGGGGGTGGTAAACCGGGAAGATCACCGGCCGTTTGTCGCGGCGGATATTCCAGGATTAATCGAAGGCGCCTCGAAAGGGGTCGGGCTGGGACTGTCCTTTCTTCGGCATATAGAACGGACACGCCTTCTCGTCCATCTCTTGGACGTCTCGGAAGGACCTTCTCGCGATGCGGTCAACGACTTTCAGGCTCTCAACTGTGAACTGAAGGCCTACGACCCCTCGCTTCAGAAAAAAAAGCAATTCCTTGCCCTCAATAAAATAGACCTTCCGTCGGTGCGGGAAAGGGCGGCGGATATCGAGAATCAATTTGAGAAGATGGGGCATCGACTTTATTTGATCTCCGGCCAAACAGGAGAGGGCGTGGAAGAACTGCTGGAGGAGTTGTCCCAGACAATCGAAACCATTTCAAATCAGGGTCATGGATAACAAGGGTATTCGTAAAGAGATACTGGGAAAAGGGAGACGAATCGTCGTGAAGGTGGGCTCCAGTATTTTAGCCTCCGTGGAGAAGGGGCTCCATTACGAGGTTTTTTCCCGTTTGACCAAAGAGATTTCGGATCTGAAGCGCCAGGGTTATGAGATCGTCTTGGTCTCCTCCGGTGCCATCGCCGCAGGAATGGAAAAATTGGGCTACAAGACCCGCCCCCAGGACATCACACAGAAACAGGCCACAGCAGCCGTGGGCCAGACCCGGTTAATGAATATCTATGAGAGCTACTTCTCACGCTATCAGCAGATGGTCGCCCAAGTTCTTCTGACGCGCGATGATTTGAGCCACCGGCGGAGGTTCCTCAATGCCCGCAATACCCTGCTAACCCTTCTCGAACTTGGAATCATCCCTGTCATCAATGAGAATGATACCGTGGTGGTGGACGAGATCAAATTTGGTGATAATGATAACCTCTCTGCCCTGATCACCAACCTGATCGGAGCGGATCTTCTCATCATCCTGACAGACATCGACGGTCTTTGTGATTCCGACCCCAGGGTGAACCCGCATGCTCGATGTATTTCTCTGGTGGAGGAGATTGATGCGGAAATGGATGGGATTGTCGGGGAGACGAAAAGCGAGACGAGCGTGGGAGGCATGATCAGTAAGATCCAAGCCGCCAGAAAGGCATCCCGCTTCGGAATTCCCACCGTGGTGGCACGGGGGACCAAGGAAGGCATCCTTCATCAGATCTTAAGGGGGAAGGAGATCGGAACGTTGATCCTTCCGAAAGGGGAGGCATTGAGCAGCCGGAAACATTGGATTGCTTTTAACCCAAAACCAAAGGGCGACGTCGTCGTGGACGACGGGGCGAAGAAGGCCATTGTCCAGAGAGGAAAAAGCCTGCTTCCATCCGGTGTGGTCAAAATCAGGGGGAGTTTCGATCGGGGGGATCTGGTCACCTGCTTGGGACCCCGCGGAAAAGAGTTCGCCAGGGGGTTGGTCAACTACAGCGCCACAGAGCTTGAAAAAATCAAAGGCCTTCGAAGCGACCGGATCGAATCAACCCTGGGCTATAAATATTGTGATGAAGTGATTCATCGGGACGACTTGGTCGTATTATGAAAAAGAAAAGGGACTTTAGGGCAGAGGTAAGAAAGATGGCCAGAAAGGCTCAGGAGGCCTCTCGTCAGCTGGCCCAGCTTTCTACCGCCACAAAGAACATGGCTTTGCTCGAGATGGCGGAGGATCTGGAGCAGAATCAGGAACGGCTGATGGAAGAAAACCGAAGGGATCTTGCCGCGGGTGAGAAGGCCCATCTTTCTTCCTCATTGATCGACCGTTTAAGGCTGACTCCCTTGGTCATCCGGGGAATGGCAGAAGGGCTCCGAGAGGTGGCTCGTCTTCCCGATCCGGTGGGCGAGGTCACTAAAATGCGGAAGAGGCCAAATGGCTTGATGGTTGGAAGGATGAGGATTCCCCTGGGTGTGATTGGAATCATTTATGAATCAAGGCCCACTGTCACGGCGGATGCCTCAGGCTTATGCCTCAAGTCGGGCAACAGTGTGATTCTGAGGGGAGGGTCAGAAGCCTTCCACTCGAATCAAGCCATCGGACAAATTCTTCGAAAGGTCCTCGTCGGGATGGGACTCCCCCAGGAAGCGATCCAGATTTTTCCTCACACGGAGAGAGAGGCTATCCGGGAGATGCTTCAGCTGGAGGGGACCATTGATCTGATCATCCCCAGGGGAGGGGAAGAGCTCATCCGGTTTGTCACAAAACATTCAAAGATTCCCGTCATCAAACATTATAAAGGAGTCTGCCATATCTTTGTGGATGAGACCGCCGATCTGGAGATGGCCAGCCGAGTCTGCCTCAATGCAAAAGTCCAAAGACCAGGCGTGTGCAATGCGATGGAAACCCTGCTCGTTCATGAAAAGGTGGCAAGCCGATTCCTTCCAAAAGTGGCAAAAGTCTTTCAGAAAGAAGGTGTGGAGCTCAGGGGGTGTTCTCGGACGAAGAAAGTCCTCTCCCACATCAAGGAGGCCCGGGAGGAAGATTGGTCTCAAGAATATTTAGACCTCATTCTCTCCATCAAGGTGGTGAAGGGAATCGAAGAAGCGATCGAACACATTGCGAGGTATGGCTCGTCTCACACAGAAGCGATCATCACCTCAGATTATCGGAATGCACAGAGGTTTCTGAGAGAAGTCAACTCCTCGTGTGTCCTGGTCAATGCCTCCACAAGATTCAATGACGGGTTCGAGCTGGGTCTGGGCGCAGAGATCGGGATCAGTACCTCGAAACTTCACGCCTTTGGCCCCATGGGGTTGGAGGAATTGACCACAACAAAGTTTATCGTTTACGGAGAAGGACAGATACGAAAATAAAAATCCAAATTTCAAAATTCAAATGTCAAAGGAATGTCAAAATGACTAAGATTTGAAAGGATAATTCTGGAATATTGGAATACTGGAATGATGGAATAACCCGAGAGAATCCAAGAATTGTTTTGATTAATCCAGTATTCCAATGTTCCATCATTCCATTCTTCCTTTGTTTTTGTTTGTCATTTGAGCTTTGGATTTCCTTCGGCATTTGAACTTTGGCATTTGACATTCCTAATTTTGGATTCAATATAAGGGAGGGTCGATAAATCAAAAAGGAGTCCACGAGTAGAAGGGTTGGGCTGTTCGGCGGGACCTTCAATCCCATCCATCTGGGTCACCTCAGGGGGGCGGAAGAAATTTGGGAGGCGTTCAAGCTCGAGGAGGTTATCTTCATTCCTTCCTCTGTCCCGCCCCATAAGGTGACGGAAAGAGTCATCGAGGCGAAGCACCGGCTGGAGATGGTGAGGTTGGCCACCTCAAACAATCCCCATTTCTCCACCAGTGACGTTGAACTTTCAAGGCCTGGAAAATCTTACTCCGTCGATACCATCCGATTTTTCCGAGAGAGACGCCAGGATGCCCTTTTCTTCATCCTGGGGAGCGATGCCTTTGTGGAGATTGAGACGTGGAAGGAATTCCAAAATCTCTTTTCTCTTTGCGACCTTATCGTAATGACCCGGCCGGGATCTCAAAAAAACAGCTCGTCCTCACCCCTCCCAAGGGCCCTGATCCCAAGCTTCCGATATGACTCCGGAGAGAATGCCTGGATCCATCTCTCGGGGCACCTCCTCTATTTTAAAGAAATCTCGTTTCTCGACATCTCCTCTACAAAGGTCAGGGAATTGATCGAAAAAGGGGGTTCTGTCAGGTATCTGATCCCGGCCGAGGTGGAGGCTTATATTCAAGAACACGGGCTTTATCAAAGGAACCTGTGACCAAAAAAATGTATCTTTTCATCATTTTTTATTTGTCAACTGAATTTTTTCTGGTATAATGCTACATCCAAATTCATCTTTCAGGAGGATATGACCACCGACTCGAAAACAAAGTCTTTGCTCTGTCTGAAGGCAGCGCTTGAAAAGAAGGCCTTGGACCCGGTTCTTCTTGAGTTGAAAGGGACAACCTCTTTTACCGACTATTTTCTATTCTGCAGCGGCAAATCTGATCGCCAGGTTCAAGCCATTGCGCAGGGAATTGAAGAGGCCCTCAAGAAGAAAGGGATTCGACCTCTTGGTCAGGAGGGAATGACCGGGGGAAAATGGATTTTGATAGACTATGTGGACGTGGTGGTTCATGTCTTTCTCGAACCCGTGAGAAAATTT
This sequence comes from Thermodesulfobacteriota bacterium, assembly GCA_049684675.1. GTDB lineage: Bacteria > Desulfobacterota > BSN033 > BSN033 > UBA1163 > UBA1163. The sequence continues at coordinate 27,707 of JBAVGF010000255.1, forward strand.
TACGATTTGGAAGGGCTTTGGATCGATGCCCCCCGAATTGATCCCCAAAGAGGAGGAAGCATTGGCTAAAGGAAAGGTTAAACCCAAGGTAAAATCCAAAGCGAGGCCCCAAGTTAGAGCGCAGACGGATCAAAACAAGGGGCTGGATAAACTCGACAAAAAGACGATCGGGAGGTTCAAAAAAATTCTTCTCAAGGAACGGGAGCAGATCGTCGGTAAGGTCAAACAGATCGTTGAATCTTCGCAGGAAATGGGTCAAGATGGTACTCAGGACATCGGGGATGAGGCGGCCAATATTTATAACAAACAAGTCCTGCTCAGCTTAAATGAGAACGAGCGACAAAGGCTCCAAGAGGTAGATGAGTCGCTGGATCGTATTGAGAACGGGACCTACGGGATCTGCGAGGAATGCGGCGGTCCTATAAGTATGAAACGACTTGAGGTTCGGCCGGTGGCAAAATATTGCGTCCCATGCTTAACCAAACTGGAAAAGGCAAAGTTATAGACGATGTTAGTTAAACTTTTATTGAGCTTCCTATTTGTTGTGATGGTTTTCTTTCTCTGGCTTTCGTACCAGAACCCCTTGAACGTAGAATTCCATTTTTTTAGCAAGACTTTTGAAACGGAACTCTCCATCCTCATGATCTCCTCCTTTGTATTGGGTGCGATGCTGGTCTTCGTCGGCACCTTGGCCCGGGATGCCAAGCGGGCCATCGAGGACTATCTGAAATCCCGCCAAAGAAGAAAGGGGGAATCCCTCAAGGAGGAATTGAACAAGGGGATGGATGTTTTTCTTCGGGGGGATCTGGCCAAAGCCAAAACCCACTTCATCGAGGTGTTAAAAAGAGACCCCATGCAGATCGATCTCTATCTCCGGCTTTCGGAGATCGCCCTCCAGGAGGGCCATGATCAGGATGCCCTTCATTGGTTGGGAAGGGCAGAGCTGATCGATATGCGGAACATAGATATCCTCCTCCGTCAGGCAGGCGTGTACCAGCGCATGAAGCGATTCGACGAGGCCATTCGGGTTCTGAACCGCGCCATCGGTCTGGATGAGACCAACCTCAGTGGGCTAAAAAGCCTGAGGCAGATCTATTTGGATAGCAGAAGGTGGGAGGAGGCGATCCGAATCCAAAGATCCATTCTCAAATTTACAAAGGGGAAACAGGCGGAGGAGGAGGAGAACCTTTTCTATCTGGGGTTGAAATACGAGCGTGCCAGAGATCTTTTGAGCCGCGGGGGGGAACAGAATCTAGAGAACGCCTTGAAAGAGGTGAAGGAGATCGTTCGTGAAAGAAAGACTTTCCATCCCGGATTTGTACTGCTGGGCGATATTTACCTCCGAATGGGAAGATGGGCCTCTGCCGGGAAGGTCTGGGGGAAGAGTTTCACCCGATTCAAGTCCATCGTCTTCATCCTTCGCTTGGAAGAGCTTTATCTTGGCCGGGAGGATCCGAGCACTCTCCTCCGCATCTACCAAAGAGTACTTGAGCACCATCCCGAAAATTGGGTGCTCGCCTTCTTTTATGCCAAGCTCTGTTTGAGACTGGAAATGTTGGAGGAAGCTCTTGAGGGGATCAACGAAATTAGTTTAAGGGTGAAGGATTTCCCGGCCCTTCACAGGCTACTCGCTGAAATCTACCTCCACAAAAAAGACTTTGGTCGTGCAGCCCAAGAATTTGAGAGGACTTTCGAGTTGAGCGGGACTTCCCACCTTTCGTTCTTCTGCACCACCTGCGAAAGAGAATCGAAAGAGTGGATTGCTTACTGTCCCCAATGTCATCAGTGGAGCACCTACACGATCAAGGAAGCCGAGAAAGCGATGTCCTTGCCTTCTCCATCTTTTTCCTGAAAGGGCTCACCTCCCTTCGTAATTTTCCGTATTCCACTCAACCGATACGTCTGTTCTGTCTAGGCCCGCCGGCCGGCAGACCAGTGTAAACTGGGACGAATCATGAGATTTCGATCAACGGTCTTCCAGTTTTTTCTCCCCCCGCAATGCCCCTGCTGCGAGAGATTCTCAGAAGAAGGTAAGCAAGGGTTTTGCTCGAATTGTCTTTCCCAGATCCGCTGGATCGAACCTCCTTTTTGTTCAATTTGTGGAATTCCCTTTATCTCTCGAGAGGTCGAAACCCATCCTTGTGGTGCTTGTGTGACCCACAGAAAATATTTTACAATAGCCAGGGCTTTGGGAGCTTTCGAAGGCTCTCTTCAGGAGGCCATCCATCGTTGGAAATATGAGGGAAAGACTTACCTCACTCCTTTTTTTGCAAGTTGGATGGCAGAAGGGTTGAATCGTTATTGGGAACCCGGTTCTCTCGACCTTCTGATCCCTGTCCCGCTGCACACCCGGCGATTAAGAGAAAGAGGGTTCAATCAAGCCCTCCTCCTCGTAAAAGACTTAAGCCGTCGGACAGGAATTCCTTACCGTAAAACGATCCTTCAAAAGAAGAAATCCACCATTCCTCAAGTGAATCTCGGCCGTGCAGAAAGGGAGAAGGGGTTGAGGGGGACTTTTCATGTTATCGGGAAGGAAGAGCTATCCGGGCTGTCGGTTCTTTTGATCGATGACGTTTACACTACTGGAGCTACGGTGAACGAATGCTCAAAGGTGTTGCTGAAAGGGGGAGCAGAAAGGGTAGATGTCCTCACGTTGGCCCATGCGATTAAAACGTCATAGAATTTTAAAGTATGCTGGGGAATTTCAAATGGTTCGCCCGATATTCGAATTTCGGATTTTTTTGGAAACAATACGATAATACGGAAGATAGCTAAAGGAAAAAATGAGTCGTCGCAGAAAGTGGTTACTTCTCTGGATAGTGATTCCGATCATTCTCGTCGGAACCCTCACTCTTTTATCCGCCAATTATTTCCTCGACCCTACTATTTACCGGGATATCCTTCAGAAATCCTTGACAACAGCTCTGGACAGAGACGTTTCGATCGGGAAGGCAAGAATAAATTTGTGGGGAGGAGTGGGAATTGCCTTCGAAGACTTCCGAGTCAGGGATCGCTCCCTGGCTTTCGATCTCCTTCAGTCCAGGAGGCTGATTCTAAAACTGAGGATTCTCCCTCTTCTCAAAAGAGAAATTAAATGGAAACGAATTGTCGTGGATCGGCCCACGCTCCATGTCATCAGGGATAGAACTGGTCAACTCAATGTCTTCTCCGACAGTCCTTTGGCCGGTGCAAAACGGAAGGAAACACAAGAGAAGATCCTGGAGACCCTCGCCTTTCTTGTCGGAGTTTCTTTAACCCTCCGAGACGGTGTGATCTTTTTCTCAGATGAGAGCCTGGGCAATTCACCCTTGAAAACAGAGATGCGGTCTTTCAATTTGAAACTCTCAAAGGTCGCCTACCGCAAAGCCTTTCCGTTTCGAATCGATGGGAAGATCATTCATTCCAAGAAAGAAGGCCAGTTTTCCATCAACGGAACAATCCAAAATATTCCTGAAGATATGGATTTTTCAAAAGGAAGGGTAGAGGCGGAGGCGAAGATTAAAGGGATTGAAACGTTTCATTTCTGGCCTTATCTCAAAACAATGCTTCCTATGGAAACCATTTCAGGAATCCTCAACCTGAGTGCTCATTTCCAAGGAGAATTCCACGGACCCTTCAAGACCTCCGCAGAAATCACGATGAAAGATGTCCTCTTTGACTATCCCCAGGTGTTTTCGTTCATTCTGAAGCCAAAATGGGTGAACCTCAACTTCGAGGCTGAATATGATACAAAAGATCTTAAGATTCCCCGGTTCTTTATTGAATTGCCGGAGTTCTGGATCAAGGCCAAGGGGAGGATTTATGATATCGGGTCGAAACAGATGGGAATGGAGGCCGAAGCATCCAGCAGCCCTTTCGATATCGCAGAGGGAAAGAAATTCATCCCTTTCCGGATCATCACTCCAGACGTCTCGGACCGTCTTTTCCGGTCTGAAGGAAAGGGGTCTTTTCAAGCTGTCTCCGTCAAGCTTTCGGGGAAGATGCCAGAGATTGATCACTGCGATCAGCTTGCGAATGCCCATGTCCTCTCCGTTGAGGCGAAGCTCAGTGGGGCCCAGATGAAGCTTCCCTGGGACTTTCCGCCCCTTGAAAATCTTAAAGGCCGCCTCCTTTTTCAAAAAGGCCATCTTTATCTAAAAGAGGTCGAAGGAAGAATCTTTCATTCCAGCCTGGAAAGGGCCAACGCCACTTTCTATGAGCTTCTGCACATCCCAACCCTTCAAATCGAGTGCCAGGGTAATTTCGATTTGACGGATCTCCCCTCTTTCGCAAAGATCGAAGGGATTCCGGAAGAATTCAGCCGAGCCTTTTCATCCGTCCGCATCCTTTCGGGAGAGGCACGATATTCCCTCTCCGCCAAAGGACTCTTGAAGCCTCCCATCCGTTTTGAGCACCGTGGGGTCTACCACCTTTCAAAAACCCGATTCACTCATCAACAGCTCCCATTCCCAATTCGAATCGAAGAGGGACGAATAGACCTTTCCCACGATGATCTCCAATGGTCAGAGGCGCAGGTGGAGTTTGGAAATTCTTCTCTACGGATGGCCGGCCTTTGGAAACACCGAGAGAAGGATCATGCCCTCGAGATCAGGGCCAAGGGGAGAATGGATCTCAAGAATCTTTTCGTCATCCTTCAAACTCCCTTGTTTCCTGAAGAAGTCCAATCGAAAACGAGAGATTTCGAACCCCTCTCAGGAACAATCCAAGTCTTATTCAAGGGCAAGACGCTTCCGGGAATTTCCGGCTTCTCTTATGAAGGGGAGTTTTTCCCAAGGGAGGCGTCCCTCCTGCAAAAGGGAAATCCTATCCCTGTCGTTTTTAAGGAGGGAGGAGTCTCATTTTCTAACCTGGGGATGAGTTTTTCAAAGGCAAAGATTCAATCGGGTAGCTCCTTGTTGACTTTGGACGGATTTATGAGGGAGGGAGATCTGAACCTCTCTACATGGGGCTCGATTGAACTAAAAGAATTGTTTTCGCTCATCAAGTCACCACTCTTTCCAGATCAGATTCGATCCCGGGTGGAAGGGATTCAAGAACTCAACGGAGGGGCGGAGGTTCGTCTGAAATGGCTGGGAAAGATGGAAAAATGGGTCAGCGCCTTAAAGGAAGGTGAGATCCGATTGAAGGGGGTTAACTTTCAACACCGGGAGATTCCCGTTTCTCTCTCCCGTATCGAGGGATTCTTTTTTATAACCCCCGAGCAGGTCCGATTCGACGAGTTAAAGGGAAGGGTGGGAGATTCTCCGGTCACCCTTTCCGGCACCCTGTCCCGGGGTTCGTCTTCCTTCCCGGCGTCTTACCGGATGGGCGGAAAAGGCTCGGGCCTGGCGGAAGGCAGGCGGCTCTCCTTTCAGATTTTTTCTCCACAACTGGACCTCGATCCGCTCTTTCCGAAAAAAGAGGGCTCCTCCCCAGCTTCTTTTGAAAAGATAAGAGATTGGCTTTCAAATTGGTCGATTGACGGCACGGTGCAGGTCGACAGGGGCAAATATCGTAGCCTCCATTATCAAGACCTGAAAGGGGAGATGAAGACGAGCGATGGGACATTGTTCATCCGTCCCTTTCAATTCAAATCAGATGGAGGGGACTTCTGGGGCGAGGGATGGATAAAGCCGGCGGAAAAAGGAATAAGCATCGAGATCAAGCCCCGTTTCTCCAATATGGAAGCGAAGGCTTTTATCCGAACCCTTTTCCAAAAAGGGGAGGAGGACAGGGTAATCGTCACCGGAAGAATTCACGTCGATAAAGCGGAGTTAAAGGGCGAAGGGGAGAACTTCCAAAAAATGAAGGAATCCCTCAGCGGTGGGTTAAGGTTTGAGGTTCAGAATGGTGTCATCGAACGTTTTAACATCCTCTCCAAAATTTTCTCTATCCTGAATGTTTCCCAGTTGTTCAAGGGAAGGCTCCCGGATTTAGCAACGAAAGGGCTTCCTTATCATCAGATCCTGGGGAATTTTCATGTGAAGGACGGGGTGGCTACGACAGACGATTTTCTGGTGGATAGTGACGCCATGAGAATCACTCTTCTTGGGAAGATCGACCTGGGGAAGAACTTAATTGATGTGAGGATAGGCGTTCATCCTCTGGTGACGATTGATACGATATTAAGCAGTGTTCCCATCGCTGGCTACATTCTCACGGGCGAGGACAAGGGTTTCATCTCTTATTTCTATCAAGTGAGAGGAAATCTCGATGATCCAAAGATTGAGGCCATCCCCTTCAAAATTGTGGAAGAGAGCACTTGGGGGATCATCAAGCGCCTCCTCGGAACGCCTCTGAGACCATTCCAAAAGACCCCTTCCTCCAATAACAATAAAGAAAAAAATAGTAAGGGGTCAGGAATTCCGAGTTCGGAGCCAAAACCATGAAAAAAACCGAGGCAAATATTTTTTTTCACAAGCCGAGTTTTTTCTTGACAAATAACAATATATTGTTGTAAACATCTTAGGACACACTAAATATAGCCCTTCCAAAAGTCTATCTACCTATCTACCATAAGATAAAAGGTGAGATAAAATGGCAGCCGTAATCGAGATGAAAGGGGATCGTCAGGATTTTAGAGAAGAAGCGGAGACCACAGATATGGCTCTTTTCGTCCGCACCTCGGATGAAGCGATGTTGGGCTGGGATCGGCAGAGAATTGTTGACGCCCTCATGCGTGAGACCTACGTGGATTTCGATACGGCGAAGGAGATCGCCCGGGAGGTAGAGGAGTTCATTGCCACCTCCAGGATCAAAATGATCACTTCCCCTCTCATCCGTGAGCTCGTCGATACCAAGCTGGTTGAAAGAGGACTCGAGCAGGCCCGCAAGATGCACACCCGCTTGGGAATGCCTCTCTATGATGTCGATCAGCTCATTCTCCATCCCAACAAAGAAAATGCCAATGTCCCTCACGGGCCCGAAGCCACCAATCTCACACTTGCCGAGAGAATTAAAAAGGAATATGCCCTGCTCACCGTCTTCTCTCAGGAAATTGCCGACGCCCACATGCGAGGGGATCTTCATCTCCACGATCTGGGTTTTATCGATCGGCCCTATTGCAGCGGTCAATCCCTCGAATACATCAAGCGCTTCGGCCTGAGCCTTCCCAATTCGATCGCGATGGCCAAGCCTGCCAAACATCCTGAAGTGTTACTCGCCCACATGGTGAAATTTGCCGCAGCCCTTCAGAGTCATTTTGCCGGGGCGATTGGCTGGGATTCTATCAATCTCTTTTTCGCACCCTATCTGGTGGGGATGTCAGATCAAGAGCTGGAGCAATTGGCTCAGATGATGATCTTCGAGTTTTCCCAACAAGCCGTGGCCAGAGGCGGACAGGCCATCTTCACTGACCTCAATCTTTATTGGGAGATCCCCAAGCATTTTGAAAATGTCCCTGCCATCGGACCGGGTGGGGAATTTACAGGAAAAACCTACAGCGGTTACTTGAAAGAGTCCCAACGTTTTGCTAAGGCGCTCTTTGACGTCTATCAAGAAGGCGATGGATCCGGAAGGCCCTTTTTCTTCCCGAAACCACTGGTTCACATTACAGAGAAGTTCTTTCAAACCCCCGGTCATACGGATTTTCTTAACCACATCTGTGATGTCGCTTCTGAAAAGGGGAATACCTATTTCGTCTTCGATCGTGGGGAGACAGCCAAAATCTCCGAATGCTGTCGTCTCAGCTTTAAATTGGACCAAACGGACCTCGAAGATGCCAAACAGCCCTGGAAGATGCGATACTGTGCCCTCCAGAACGTAACGCTTAATCTTCCAAGAATCGCTTACTTGGCGAAAGGGGAAGACTCCAAACTCTTTTCTAAAATTTCAGAGTTTGTCGAGATGGCGGTAAAGGCCCATCTGGAGAAGAAACTCTTCATTGAAAAACTTCTCTCCTTGGGGGAAAAGGGACCCCTGGCGCTGCTGGCCATGGAACGGGATGGATCTCCCTATTTGAGGATGCACCGTGCCAGTTTCCTGGTGGGTATGGTGGGGCTTAATGAGCTGGTCCAAATTCATACCGGGCAGGAAATGCACCAATCCAAGCAGGCTTTTAAATTCGGCCTCAAGGTGATTGCCCATATGAAATTATTGGTGGACAAGTTCAGCCAGCGCTACGGAATGCGTTTTGTTCTGGAACAGACGCCCGCAGAATCCACAGCCTACCGATTTGCTAAATTAGACCTTAAATTTCACTCTCCCAGATCCGGACATATTGTAAAAGGCGATATCTCAAGAGGAGAGGTCTATTACACGAATTCGACCTACTTGAACAATTCTGCCGTGTTAAATCCCGTCGAGCGTGTCAGGCAGGAAGGCCTCTTCCATCCGTTGATCGAGGCGGGCGCATTGACTCATATCTGGCTGGGTGAGGCAAGACCTTCGAAGTCATCCCTCGCCAATTTCGTGATCAAAACTTTTCAATTGACCCAAAATGACCAGATTGCTTTTTCTCCCGAGTTTACCGCCTGTAATCACTGCCATCGGACGAGCCGGGGCCTTCATTCATCTTGTACTTATTGCGGGGCCGAGGACGTGGAGGGCATTACACGAATCACCGGTTATTTCACTAAACTTTCCAGCTGGAATAAAGGGAAGCTTGGAGAACTCAGGGACCGGTATCGTAACCAAACCTTCTTAAAAGAAGAGGAAAAGGGGACGGCAGTGGAAGCAGGATAAGTTATCAATGACCGACTGTTGCTCTTTTTCAACCGCCTGTGAAATTTTGAGATAAAGGGGAAGGAGGAGGAAATGGGATTCATAAAAATTTTTACGAAAGCGAAATGCCCGAAATGCCCCGCTGTCAAAGAGATTGGAAAGGAGCTGAAAAAGGAAGGGGTGCCCGTTTTGAATTACGATTTGGACACGATCGACGGCCTGGCCGAGGCTTCCTTTTACAGCATCCGCTCTACCCCTTCCATTGTCATCGAGGACGAGGAGGAGAGGGAGGTGATTAGCTGGAGAGGGGTTATCCCAACCCTTCAGGAAGTGAAGCAGCATTTATACAGGGGTTAATGGCATTCACTTTCACCTGTATGATTTGAGAAAATGATCGAGATCAAAGGATTCTTAGAGACCTCCTTCTTGGATTGGCGGGGAAAACTCTGCTCGGTGATTTTTCTTCCGGGTTGTAATTTCCGCTGTCCTTATTGCCACAACCACCCCCTTGTTTTCCATCCCGAGCAGTATGCTACCTTTCCACTCGAAGATATTCTCGCCCGTCTCCATTCTTTGAGGAATTGGATCGACGGGGTTTGCCTCACGGGTGGAGAGCCTACTTTCCATACAGATCTTCCCCTCTTGGTCCGAGAAATAAAACGACACGGATTTTCGGTTAAGCTGGATACCAATGGGTCAAACCCTCCGATGTTAGAAAATTTGATTGAGGGAGGAGAGATTGATTTTGTCTCCATGGATGTGAAAGCGCCCTTGGCGCCATTTTCTTATTCGCGCTCTACCGGTCTTCCCGTCAACCTGAGACCCATTTTGGAATCGATCGAAATCCTGAAGAGGCGAAAGGTGGAATATGAATTTCGAATGACTGTTGTTCCGGGACTCCACAGAGAAGAAGATATCCGGACCCTTGGGAATCATCTGAGGGCGGGCCAAAGATTCATCCTCCAGAACTTCAATCCTGAAAACCCGTTGGACCCTTCGTTGAGAAACATCATTCCTTACGATCCAAAGGCATTGAAGAAAATCGAAAGAGAAATCCAGGAAATGATGTAATCTCCTTTGTATCTCAGGAATGAATTTGCTATACTGACCCTATCATAAAACTGCAGATTGCAGATCGTAGATGGCGGATTGTCATCCCGCTTTTGGCGGGACTGAAATTTGAAATGAGTGTTTGTTTATGAATTCTCTTTCTCTTAGGGAGATCCGGACAAAGGTCGAGGCACTGGAGAGAGAAATTCATCTTCAGAGATCCATCCTCGAAGCCATCCCGGAGCCATTTTTCATCCTTAGCCAAAACGGAGATTTTCTAATGGTCAACCCGAAAGGGATGGAGCTATTGGGATATCCTCCGGAAGAACTTCAGCAGAGGGTCTTTATGGATGTGGTCCCTCTCGAGGACTTGATCAGGATCCGAGAAGGGTTTGAGGAGATGGGACAAGGGCGAGAGGTGAGATTCAGGGCGCGGACGATCAGTCGATTAGGAGAACGGATTCCTGTCGAGGTCTTCGGGGTCCACAAGAAAGATGCCTTTTTCGTGATGCTCAGAGACCTGAGGGAGAGGATAGAGATCGAAGAGGAGTTTGAAAGGAGGAAGAAAGAGTTCACGGAAAAGATTCGAGAAAGAGATCTGTACGCCCGAGAACTTCAGGTGATCAGGGACCTCTATAAGGAGAAATTGAAGGAGATCGAAGCGATGAGAGAGGAGGCGTTGCGTCTGTCTTACACGGACGACCTGACCGGCATTTATAACCACCGTTTTTTTGTCGAACAACTGACCCTGGAAGTGGAACGCCAAAAACGCTACCCTGCCCCTCTCTCCCTTCTCATGATCGACATAGACTATTTTAAAAATTACAACGACACAAACGGCCATTTGGCCGGAGATCAGGTGTTGAAGGCCATTTCGATTCTTATCCAGCGGGGTGTCCGACAGACCGATATCGTCGCCCGCTATGGCGGAGAGGAATTTTCTGCCATCTTAATCAATGCAGGAAGAGAAAAGGCTCAAGAGATTGCGGAGAGGGTGAGAAGAAATGTGGCCGACACTCGTTTTCCGAGTGACAGCGCACAACCGAATAAACATTTAACCGTCAGCGTGGGGGTAGCCACCTTTTCCTCTTCTATCTCCAGCCTCACGGATTTGATCCGTGAGGCAGATCATGCCCTCTACCGGGCGAAGAAACGGGGCCGGAATCGCATCGAGGGGTGAGATGAAGACCATGGTCGTCACTGCCGCATTGATCATCGAACAAGGGAAAATTCTCGTCACCCAGAGAAAGAAGGATTCGCCTCATGGACTTCTTTGGGAATTTCCAGGAGGGAAGGTGAAGGAGGGAGAGGAGCCGAGGGAGGCTTTGCGAAGAGAGTTAATGGAGGAATTGGATGTTGACGTGGAGGTGGGGATGATTTTTGATGCGGTCTTCTATTCCTATCCGGAATATCCGATCCTTCTCCTGGTCTATCGTTGTCGGGTTGAGAAAGGCTCCCTCAAACCCATCGGATGTCATGACCTTCGATGGGTGACCCTCAAGGAGCTGGAAAAATTGGCGATGCCACCGGCCGATGACCCCGTTCGAAAACGTTTAGGCTCTTTTGAAAATCATCCGGCAAAAGGTCAGGGCTGAGATGCCCGCCCTGTACCCTATTAGGTTCAGGACCCGTTTCGCTACGACGATGAACGTCAGACGATAAACGATGGAACAAGACCGGGTTCAAAGGTATGTTAAAAGTTTAGAGAAGACCATCCAAAACAACCATCATTACTTGAAGAAATCGATTGAGGACTTTCAGGAGATGTGTCGGATAGTCAGCCCCGAGAAGCATGTTCCCGCGGGAATTACCATCGATATCCGGGAAATGTATAAGGAGATTCGAAATCGGCTGACAGAGATTAAGGCCATCGAACAACTCCTTCAAGGGAAATATCGGCAGTACTATCGCCGGGACGCCCTGCGCGACAAAGAGATCATGGAATTCGGATTCATCGTAAAAAATTGTTATTCAAAATTCGAGTATACGATCGTCCAGATAGAAGCCATAAAGAGGCTGAAAGAGCGTGCCCCCACGGTGGACCATCCGGCCGAGCCGCCCCAATGGTTTCGCTCCCCGGAGAACCAGGTCACCCTTATAAAAAATCTGAGGATGTTAACGGAAATGGATTACGAACCCACCCCCGAAGGAATCGGGGAGGAGAGGCGTGATCTGGCTGGAGGTCGAACCCTCACTCTCTTTCTGTTCAGCGGGGATTCTCTCTCCCTCGACCATCTTCAATCCCAAATCCAATTGCGAGAACACGATATCATAGAGCGATACAGCCAGGAGGAGGTCCGCGGGGCTTTGGCTCATTTGAGAAAGGTCGATCCTTATAAAGTGGAAAAGAAGTTTCAGCAATTTATGGAGAGTAGCGGGCTGGCCAAACTCAAATGCCTCTTCCTGCCGATCCATTCTCCAAAGGATTTGGACGTTGATCTGCTAAAATTAATCAAAACAGCTTTGCAGGAGATGACCGATGGAGAATTGAGAATCCTCTCGATGTGATCCCTTCCTCTAAAAACAATCCTGCATCGCACATAGGGCAAGGCGTTTACCCTCCGCCCCTTAAAAGCTGGACGATGCAGGATGGGTAGAGTACAAATCTTTTTGCGTTTGACACCTCTCTTTGAAGTCGTTATAAAGAAGTTTAAAAATTTATGCGGCAGCATGATTGAATCCTCCGGGAGCGAGGGATGGATCAAGGTCTCAAAGAATTTTACTTTTTCAGCGAATTTCTAAACCGGAGGGTTTACAACACTTCCAGTCAGGGGGTCGGCAAAATAACGGATTTGGTGGCCGAGAGGGCAGAGCCCTATCCAATGATCATCGGGATGATGACCCGAACAAGAGGAAGAAAGATGTACCTTCCCTGGGAGAAGATCATTCAAATAGAGCCCATGCTTACCCTTTCTGAGAAAGGTCTCATGGATCTTAAGACATCCCTTCCGGAAAGGGATATCATCCTTCTACGGGAAGAGGTGATGGACAAACAAATCGTCGATACCTTCGGGGCAAAGGTGGTGAGGGTCAATGACCTCCACTTTCTTCGAGTCGATTCCCGTCTCAGACTGGTCCACGTGGATGTGGGGTTTCGTGGACTCATGAGGAGAGTGGGATGGGAGAAGTTGGTGGATCAAGCGCTCCGCTGGTTCTTCTCCTATGACCTTCCCAATCAGTTTATCTCCTGGAAATACGTTCAGCTCCCATCGGGTTCAAGTCCCCTCCAGCTCAGCGTGTCTCAGAAGAAACTTTCCGATCTTCATCCTGCCGATTTGGCCGATATTATCGAGGACCTCAGTGGTCGTGACCGATCCGCCATTTTCCATGCCCTCGACGCGGAGACCGCTGCGGAAGCCCTGGAGGAGATCGATCCGAAGATTCAGAAGTCGTTAATCGAGACGATCTCAGTGGAGAAGGCCTCCGATATCGTTGAAGAGATGTCTCCCAGCGATGCCGCTGACCTTCTCGCCGATCTTCCCGAAGAGACGGCTGAAGAAATTCTCGAAGGAATGGAACAGGAGAAGGCCGAAGATCTGCGGGAACTCCTCGTCCATTCCGAGGAGACGGCCGGCGGCTTGATGACCACTGCTTACCTTGCCCTACCCCCGGGAGTGACCATAGAAATGGCCATTGCACGATTGAAGGTGGAGGCTCCAAATCTGGACATCATGGACTACATCTTCGTCGTGGACGAAGAGGAAATCCTTCACGGAGTGGTAAGCATTCGCGATCTTCTCACCGCCCATCCCCATCAAACGCTGTCTGAAATTCAACCCACAAGAGTGGTGAGTGTGAAACTGGACGAGGATCAGAATGAGGTCGTAGAGGCCTTCGCAAAATATGGCTTCAGGGCCGTGCCCGTCGTGGATGAAGAAGGCCATCTAAGAGGAGTGATCAGCTTTCGCAGTGTCCTGGGTATTGCCACCTGAGACAGGCACCCCTTCCCTCCCCCCCTCAGGGAAGAGACGAAGTCGCTGATGCGCCGTAGCTGCTTTGGCGACGGCGCAGGCGAGGGGTTGGGTGATCAAAACATCATGTCAAATTACATGAAATGGGTTTCGACATCGAGGCGCTCGCTGTGGAGAACGATCGGTCTCTTCTTTATTCTGATGGGACCCGGCATCATCACTTCCAATGTGGATAACGATGCTGGGGGAATCACCACCTATTCCTTAGCGGGAGCACAATTCGGACTCAAGCTGATCTGGTCCCTGATTCCGATCATGATCGCCCTGATCGTGATCCAAGAGATGTGCGCTCGCATGGGCGTGGTGACGGGCAAGGGGCTCTCAGATCTGATTCGTGAAAAATTCGGCGCAAAGATCACCTTTTATCTGGTCATCGGCGTGTTTTTTACCAATATGGGTAACGTCCTTTCCGAATTTGCAGGAGTGGCAGCAGGATGGGAGGTCTTTGGAGTCAATAAGTTTATCTCCGTTCCGATCAGCGCTTTTCTGGTCTGGTTAATGGTGGTCAAAGGATCTTATAAGTCCGTGGAGAAGGTGTTTCTCGTCGCCTGTGTGTTTTATATCTCCTACATTATCACCGGTATCATCGTGAAGCCGAATTGGCAGGTTGTCTTCGATCAATTTCTGCATCCCCGGTTGAGTCTTCAGCCCTCAGAAATCACGATGCTCATCGGCGTGGTGGGAACCACGATTGCCCCCTGGATGCAATTCTACCTCCAGGCCTCGATCGTCGAGAAGGGAATCAAAACGGAGGATTATAAGTTCGCCCGTTTTGACGTAGTCATGGGAGCGTTTGCCGTCCATATCGTGGCTTTCTTTATCATTCTCGTGTGCGCGGAGACCCTCTTTAAGCACGGTGTCCGCATCGAGACAGCCAAAGATGCAGCCCTCTCCCTCGCTCCTTTGGCTGGTAAATACTGCTCTTACCTTTTCGCTTTCGGGCTGATCAATGCCTCTCTCTTTGCGGCATCGATTCTCCCCCTTTCCACTACTTATCTCATCTGCGAAGGATTGGGTTGGGAGGCGGGTATCGACAAAAAATTTGTGGAGGCCCCTCAGTTCTACGGGTTCTATTCCCTCATCATCTTTTTGGGAGCGGGAATCATTCTTTACCCCAATTTCCCCCTTATCCCGATCATGTACTTTTCTCAGGTCCTTAATGGGATGGTTCTGCCTTTTGTCCTCATCTTCATGCTCCTTATCATCAACGATAAGAAGTTGATGACGAATTATACCAATGGCCCAATCTTCAATGTCATCGCCTGGGTGACTTCAATCGTGATGATGGGTCTCACTCTCCTTCTTGTCATTCAAATGTTTTGAACTTTGCGGCGAGCTTAAGAGCTTGATTTTTCGGTCGTCCTCGGTTAACTTTCATCTACGATGATTTGAGGCAAGACCATGAAGACGGTGATGATCGGTCCGGGAGCCATGGGAAGCCTCTTCGGCGGACTCCTCAGCCGTACAGGAGAGGAACTCTGGCTGGTTGGCTACAGAAAGGAACAGGTCGAAACGATCTGTTCAGTCGGTCTCGCTCTCGAAGAGAAAGGGAAGTCGCAAATCATCCCAATGAAGGCAACTCCTGACGTGACCTCTGTTGGAAAAGCTGACCTGGTCATTTTTTTTGTCAAAACCTATGATACTGAAAGGGCGGTCTCAGATTCCCTGGTTCTTGAAAAGGAAGATACGGCATTTCTTACCCTTCAGAATGGCCTTGGCAATGAGGAGGCCATATGTAAGAAGATTGACCGAAAGAAGGTTATGCTGGGCGTCACAGGCCATGGGGCGACGCTCCTACGACCAGGCCATGTTCGCCATGCTGGATGGGGGAAAACTTTTGTCGGGGAACTAGATCATCGAATCACCGATCGAGCCACTCGAATTGCTCAGATGTTTTGCAAGGCAGGAATCGAGACGGAAGCCTCTCCCAATATCCATGACCAGGTGTGGGGGAAACTTGTGGTCAACGCAGGGATCAATGCCTTGACCGCTTTGACCGGGTTTAAGAATGGCCAACTCCTGGATTACCCTGAAACCGCGAGGCTGATGGAGAGACTGGTGTTTGAAGCGGCACAGGTCGCCAGGAGAAAAGGGGTTCATATCGAAGAAGATCCGATCGAAAAAGTTCGAAAGGCAGCAGGGGCAACGAGGGAAAACCGCTCTTCGATGGGTCAGGATTTTGACCACAGACGGAGAACTGAAATCGACGCGATCAATGGGGCTGTGGTGAGAGAAGCACAAGCGTTGGGGATCCCCGCCCCTTTTAATCAAGCAGTGACCGATTTGGTGAAGGCCATCGAGAAAAGCTTCTAAAAAACTGGTGAACGTGATGGTGATGGTGATGGTTTTATGCCAATCACTGTCACCCATCACCATCACCGAAGGGGAGGAAAAGATGGACCGAAAAAAAATCACTCCGGTGGACATTCAGACAATGAAGAAAGAGGGCAAGAAGATCAGCATGCTTACGGCTTATGACTATCCCATGGCCCTGCTCGAGGATCGGGCTGGGATTGAGATCATTCTGGTGGGAGACTCCCTGGGGATGACCGTATTGGGCTATGAGAATACCCTTCCGGTCACCATGGACGAAATGATTCACCACACCCGAGCCGTGACTCGTGGGTCAAAATATGCCCTGATTATCGGCGATATGCCCTTTATGTCCTATAACACTTCTGAAAGGGACGCCATTCTCAATGCTGGCCGATTCATGAAAGAAGGGAAAGCCGATGCTGTGAAATTGGAGGGAGGCGCCGGTGTCAAGGATATCGTGAGGGCGATCGTCAGGGCTGGCATCCCGGTGATGGGGCATATCGGGCTAACGCCCCAGACCATTTCGATGCTTGGGGGATTTAAGGTCCAGGGCAAGGATGCCCAGGCTGCACAGAAGATCATTGATGACGCCCTGTCACTTGAAGAGGCCGGAGCTTTCTCTGTTCTCCTCGAAGCCATTCCAGCACCCATTTCTAAAAAGATCACAGAGCGCCTGAAGGTCCCGACCGTTGGAATTGGTGCAGGCGTTCATTGTGACGGGCAGGTATTGGTTGTCCATGATATGCTGGGACTCTTTGACCGCTTCACCCCCAAATTTGCGAAAAAATACGTCAACCTGAGCGAGCTGATCCTCAAAGCCGTTGAATCCTACAGGGAGGAAGTGTTGAAAGGGGATTTTCCAACCGACCAGCACAGCTTCCACATCGATGAGAAAGAGTTGAGCAAAGTCAAATGAAAGAGTGGGATTGGAGTGGTCTCCCCTCCAAAAACCTTGGCCGGAACGTGCCCCATCCCCCCGAAAGGGGATAGGCGGGGTTAGGGGGCACAATATCGATGCTAATACCCTGCCGGGAAGCCCCGCCCTTCGGCGGGAGGCTTCAAATTGCAGATCATTACATATCTAAGTTTTTGAGCTTGAAATCGAACGAGGTTTGATATAATCTCTTTTTTCAGAAGGAGGTGGTTGTATGCCGATTTCAGCCTACGTCTTTATTGAGTGTACGGCAGGGGCTGCCAGGGATGTGGCAAAGGAAGCCTCGAAGATACAGGGAGTCAAGCGAGCCAATGCGACAACGGGTCCTTATGATGTGATCGTTTTGGTAGAGGCCCCGGACATCAATATTCTTGGCGATTTCATCGTCACCAAGCTCCAGGGACTCTCCGGTGTCCTGAGAACTCAGACTAATGTGATTGTGGATTAATAGTCACCCCCACCTTTTCCCTCCCCCATCAAGGGGGAGGAATTCTTGAGTGGATTATCCCATTAGGTTCCCTCTCCCCTGGCGGGAGAGGGACAGGGTGAGGGGGAACGTGATATTTGGATTACAATATGGATAGCGTAGAAAGGAGGGGAGATCATGGGAAGCGTCGTCAAGAAACGCCGAAAGAAGATGCGAAAACACAAACATAAAAAGCAATTAGACCGGGATCGTCATAAGAAAAAGAAATAATTATTTTCGATGCGAAGATATGCCCTCCATATTGTCCTTTTCGTTTTGACAGTGGCCTCCACGTGTTTCGTCGGAGGCCCTGTTTATTCTTTTGCAGTTATCCTCATCCTCTTTGGACACGAAATGGGGCACTATGTGACGTCGCGAAGGTATGGGATAAGAGCGACGTTGCCCTTTTTTTTGCCCTTTCCTCTTCCACCCTTCGGGACCTTGGGTGCAGTGATTCGCATGGAAAGCACTGTTTCTTCTCGAAAGGCCCTTTTCGACACCGGTGTGGCAGGCCCTTTTACCAGTCTTATCCTGAGTATCCCTGCAATCGTAATCGGGTTAAAACTCTCCATTTTGGTCCCTACCTCACACATCAAGGAAGGAATGCTCCGCCTTGCAGACCCTCTCCTCTTCTCCTTCATCCAGCGTCTGGTCTTGGGAGACATTTCAAAAAACTATGAGATTGTTCTTCACCCGATCGGGTTTGCTGGATGGGTCGGCCTTTTTGTCACGTCACTCAACCTCCTTCCCATCGGACAGTTAGATGGCGGCCACATTGCCTATGGCCTCTTTGGAAGAAGAAGCCGGGTTATTTTCCTAATAGCTATTGTTGTCATGGCCTTTATCACCGTATTTTACAATCCAGGATGGTTCCTCCTTCTCATCCTCATCATCCTTTTTGGATTCCGGCATCCACCTCCGTTGGATGACCAAACACCCCTTGATTGGAAAAGAAAATTACTCGGAGGATTTGTTTTTCTGGCATTTTTCCTCTCCTTCACCCCTGCTCCATTTCCGGAATATGTCGAGGATATTAAGCAGCTCTTCCGCTGGTTCTAAATTCTCTTTAAGTCGAAGGCAAGCTTATCGCAAAGCTTCAATTTTTACCAGTGATGGGGTGGGCGTTTAGCACTCTGCAGATCATTTGGCTCGGTGGCACCACTTCAGAATTTCTTTCAAGGAAAGCGTATTGAGGACATCTTTTTTCTCAAGCCATCCGCGCTTTGCCACAGCCACTCCCAGGCTCATCATCCACATTTGATCCGGGTGGTGGGAATCCGTGCTGATGGCAACCTGAATACCCATCTCCTTTGCTTTCCGACAATGGATGTCATCCAAATCGAGACGTTCGAAGTAGGCATTGATTTCCAATACCTTTCCGAATTTCTTAGCAGCCTCTATCAATTCATCCATTTCGACCTCATAGGGATCCCTGGCCCCTAACAGCCTGCCGGTGGGATGAGCAAAGATGTGGAGATACGGATTTTCAAACGCCTGGATGATTCTTTTTGTCATCTTAGCCCTGTCTTGTTTAAACCCGCTGTGGATCGACGCAACGACAATATCAAATTTCTCTAGCACCTTTTCGGGGAAGTCTAATCTTCCCTCGGCAAGAATATCGACTTCTGTCCCTTTAAGAATTTGAAAACCTTTGAGTTTTTCATTCACCCGGTCAATCTCCTCCATCTGTTTCATTAATCGCGTCTCGTCAAGGCCATGGGCAATCCTGAGAGATTTTGAATGATCCGTGATGGCAACATACTGGTAGCCCCTCCCCTGGGCAGCTCGAGCAACCTCTTCGATGGAGGATGTCCCGTCGCTCCATTTGGAGTGAACATGAAGATCTCCCTTGATGTCGGTTTCCTGAACCAGTTTCGGGAGACGACCCTTTTGTGCGGCTTCGATTTCTCCGCGATCTTCCCGTAGTTCCGGCTCCATCCAATCCATTCCTAAAGTACGATAAATATCCTTTTCGTCCTTTCCGCCAACCTTCTTCTTTCCTTTAAATACCCCGTATTCGTTAATCTTGATTCCTTTGGCTTTGGCGATCCCTCTCAGATGAATGTTGTGTGCTTTCGATCCGGTGAAATACTGAAGAGCTGCACCATACGAATTTTCTTCTACCACACGAAGGTCAATCTGTGTTCCTCCTTCCACAATGACAGAGGCCTTGGTCTGTCCAGAGGCTAAGACCTCTTTGACCTCCGGAAGATGGGTAAATACGTGAACGATCTTCTCCATATCCGGGCCGGTAGCTAAAATGTCAATGTCTCCGATATTCTCTTTCATCCTTCGAAGGGAGCCTGCCCATTCAATACTTTTTGACCCTGTCTTTTCCCTCAGGGCTTCCACGATTCGTTTGGCAAGAGGAAAAGCGATGCCTAAATTCATTCTGCCTTTGCTCTGTTTAAGGAGTTGGATTCCCCTTTTGATGTTTTCGATCTTTTTCTCACCTATCCCGAAAAGGCCTATTAAGGACCCATCCTCCAATGC
The DNA here is from genome assembly GCA_049684675.1 of Thermodesulfobacteriota bacterium. GTDB lineage: Bacteria > Desulfobacterota > BSN033 > BSN033 > UBA1163 > UBA1163. The sequence continues at coordinate 47,577 of JBAVGF010000255.1, forward strand.
CTTCTCCAATTGGGAGAGGTTGCTGATTCCTTTCTCCCTATGAAGCATCGAAAGGGTCTTGGGTCCCATCCCTGGGATATCCATAATGGCGATCAATTCATCCGACACGCCCTTTCTGGCTTCCTCAAATTTGGAGATCTTTCCTGTCTTAAGATACTCCACAATCTTCTGAGCCATTCCTTCGCCAATCCCGGGGATCTCCTTGAGCTTCCCTTGCTCGGCAATTTCTTCGATGTCTTGCGTGAGATCTCCAATGATCCTTGAAGCCTTTCGGTAGGCACTGATCTTAAAAGGATTCTCCCCCTTAAATTCCAGAATGTCCGCCATCTCTTCTAAGAGATCGGCGATCTCTCTATTCTTCATCTTCCTTTCACTCCGTATCGAAGGTAGTGTTTGAGGCAGTACTGGAAATTTCCCACAACATCTTTTTTGCTGTTGACGATAAAGACACGATTCTGGACATGGAAGAGTTCCTCGATCAGCCTTTCCACTGGGTAGAGCGTCTTCGATTCCCTTCCATATCTTCTTTCCAATTCTTCCTCAAACATCACGACCAGCTTATCTTTCATCCTTAACTGTGTATCATTGAAGAGGAAAGCCACCTCTGGCAGGATATCCTCCGTTCTGGAGAAGAAAGTTGAAATCTCGTTTCGCTCAACTCCTTTGGGAGGGGAAGATTTCACCTCTACGTAGACGAGCCTTTGGTTCCAGGAGGCCATGACATCGTAGTCGCCGCCGGAAGGAGTGTTCTTCACACTGACTCCATAGATGGCAGGAGAGGCGAATTCTCTTTGAAAGACTCCCGCAATGAACCATTCCAAGGTGGGTCCGAAGCTGTAAAGAGGGGAGACGCGCGTTCGATATCTTCCCCTTCCATCTTTCACAATCATTCCCGTTTCGCAAAGCAGGTCGCAATATCCTTGAACCACCCTCGAAGAACAGTAGCGGGTCAGATCCTGGATGCGAAACCCATTTTGGAATTTGATCATGTCTCTCAGAACCAGACGAAAAGAGTATTTCTTCATCATCTCGTAAAACCGAGTTTTGTAAGAAAGGGGAAGATCCCGAGGGAAGAACAGGCGGTCGGTGGGATTCTTTCGGAATACTTTGATCCCCCTCATTTTGAGCATCTTCTCCACCGGAGAAGGATCTTCCGTAGAAGCGGCTTTGATGGAATCAATCTCTTTGGTGAGGGATCGGACCTTCTTCCTCAGGGATTGGATCTCCCGGAGGGCTTCCTGGTACTTCACCTAAAAACCTCGATAGAGTTCGTAGCCCTTAGCCCATTGAATGGCTTCCGTATATTCCTTATGGGTGGCACGGCGATTGATCTCAGGGTATTCTTGGGCGCGGTACTCCGGCCGGTATTGGTCCATGATGTTGACATAAGAATGAGCGGAGATCTCCTCGGCGACGAACCTGAGAACGGCTTCCGAAGAAGCCATCCCGTTAGGCATTACCAAGTGTCTGATCAAGAGTCCCCTCTCTGCAATCCCTCTGGAATTGATGGTCAGGTCTCCGACCTGGCAATGCATCTCTTTGAGAACCTTCTTGATCACCTCAGGATAGTCAGGTGCGTTCGAGAATTGTTTTGAATATTTTTTGTCCATATATTTTATGTCGGGCATGTAGATATCGACCACCCCTTCCAAGAGACGAATCACATCTATGGACTCATATCCTGAACAGTTATACACAATGGGAAGCCGAAGACCCTTCTCTATCGCTTCTGGAAGGGAGGCCACAATCTGAGGAGTATAGTGAGTAGGGGTGACAAAGTTGATGTTATGGCAACCCATCTCCTGGAGCCTCACCATGACGTGTGCCATGTTCGAGGAGGTCATGCGTTCACCATTTCCCAGATGGCTGATGTCGTAATTTTGGCAAAAAATGCACCGAAGATTACAGTGGGTGAGGAAGATGGTCCCCGAACCGTGATATCCAACCAGGGGAGGCTCCTCGCCGAAATGGGGAAAGGCACTCGAGACCATGAGCTCCGACCCGGCCTGGCAGACTCCCATCTGCCCGTTCAGGCGATCGACCTTGCACTCCCTCGGACAAAGCCGACACTCCTTAAGGAATTCCTTCAGGAGCTGGATTCTCTGGCTGAGCTCTCCTTTTTCATAAAGACCAAGATAGGATGGGGTAAAAGTCACTCTAATGTAACTCCATGACAAAACTCTCACTTCTTACTTATAGGGTACCACAAAATATTGTGGAATTCTATCCCGGCACCAGGAAGAATACAGACTTACCCGTGGGTGAATTACTTCTCTGAATGTTGGATGTTCGTCCCGAAAGGGCGTTTGGGCTGATACTGTGGACCTGCACAGGCGTCTCCACTAGAGGCGGGGGGATGGCTCAAAAAAAGGGAGCTTCCCGCTGCCTGCCAGTAGGCAGGAGAAAGTATTCCGTCATATTAGACTAAATGCTTTTGTAGGTGGTTAGGAATCTGCGGTAGTAGTCGCGTGGAATTCTCTCTTTTTTCTCAATGAGGTTCTTCACATACGTGGGACCGTAGTTATAGGCCGTCAAGGCAACCTCGACATCCTTGAAATCAAGGATGAGCTGGGAAAGGTAATAAATTCCTATTCTTATATTGAGGTAGGGGTTAAAGAGCGTCCGGTCACCGCTCCATTCAATCCCCAGTTCATGGGCGAGAGATTGGGCCACATACGGCATAATCTGCATCAGTCCTTTGGCACCCTTTTCAGACACAGACCAGTTGTAGAACTCGCTTTCTGTGGCGATGAGAGCCAGGATGAATTTGGGGTCCTGATGGTGGCGAATGGCCTCTTCATAGATTACTTCAGCAAGTTCTTCCTTCGTCACGTTGGCAAGATCTGTTGGGTATCTCTCCAGCACCTTTAAGATCTCTCGAATTGCATGATCCCTTTCCTGGATTCGGGGTGCGAGGAATCCCAACCCATGGGGGAGATACTTTATTACAGGGGGGAAAGGGAGGCTAAAGGAGAGAATAAAGACCACTGCCAAGAGAACGAGCCTAAGGGAACTACAAGGACCGACAAGATTTACCTTATCACAAGTGGCGACTTCGGGTATCGTTTCAATCTTTACCCAACCCGGCGGCTTCAGGCGGTCGCTTCTTTTGTCCGAAAAGTTGTGAGGAGGGTGTTCTATTCTCATTATCGATTTTCTGGTCTCCATACCAGTCTCCTTGTGACGTTATTTCACAATCTTACCATATTGAAACCTTCTTTGTCAAGTTTTTAAATCTTTTTTTTCCATCCGCGCCACAAGCCGTAGTAAGTGAACTCAGAAATTTTGCTACCTGTAGTAGTAGGTTGGCCTAAGGAGGGCTTTGTGCATACTGCACTACTCGTATGGCTTAACATCCTCCCTTCTCACAAAAAAACCACAGTTTTGAAGGTGATGAAGACCATGCTCAGGACCATGGTGAAGGTATTGAAAAAACCGTTAGAATTCCAAGACATAGGATCGCCGTTTCGAAATTTAAAGGGTCTTCGGCCACGCTCGAAAGAAAGGGCGAAAACCCCCAATCCGAACTTCACTCTAACGGCTGTTGTTCGGCCATCCTGGAGGTTCCATTTTGCCTTGGACCGGTTGATGGTAAAGAAGGATAGAGGAGGGGTTCCATGACAAGGGTTACAAAAATTACTTCACCCGTTTTAGACCAGGATGGTCCTTCGAAGGTTTTCTCTCCTCCTTTCCCTCCCTTTTCAACAAATTCTCGTTGAAGAGGGTGTTCTTCAAGCTGACGGCATTGATGATGCAGTAGATGATCACTGACTTTTCCCAGTCCTTTGTACCATCAAAATGTTCAATCTTCAGACGATATTTCTCCCTCAGGTTGGAAAGGGAGGCTTCATCAAAGGAAAGAATCTGTTCTGCGACTCTCCCAAGAGCTTTTTCCATAATGACTCCTCAAATTCCCGTGCCTCCTTTAGCAAAAGGGGCCCTATGGTGCAAACTTCGTGATCTGATGGGGAGCCTCAAAGGTTTCGTGAAGAGCCCTCACAGCATCCTCTGCCTGATCTGCCTGAATGAGGCAGGAACAACTGGAGATCGACGTGCTGATCGCCAGCACATTGATCCCTGTTGTTCCCAGGGCATTGAACATTAAACCAGAGATCATCGGCCTCTCTCTGAAGTGAGGGCCGAAAACGCTGATGACAGCCACATTGGGATGATAAGAAATCCCTTTCGCCTCGATCAGGGGCTTGACTCCTTCCAGCACCTCCAATGCGGTCTCCAAATCCTTTTGGTCGATGCAAAAAGTCATGTTCCCATTGCCTTCGAGGTCGAGATTGTGAACGACAAATTCAATATTGATACTCCGCTTCCCCAACGCGTGGAGGACTGTCCCAGCGATATCAGGCCGATTCGGCAACGAAAGGATACTCACTGTTGCCAGGCCGGCACTCGCCATGATACCGCCTACTTTGACTTTTTCCTCGTTCCCCATTCCTTCTATTTCCAGATCCTCCGGTCATCAATCTTTTTGGCCCGATCCGGAATACCCCCTTTTGCGGTCAATACTACTTCGCCTTTCACTTTGAGGACTTCCTCCATTTCCTTCTCCATCCTTCTTTTCAAGCTGGTCTGGTCAGCGGTCCCCTCTTTTAATTCGACATAAACCGTCATCTGGTCATGGTATTCTTCTCTGGTGACAACGATTTGATAATTTGCCACCCAGGGAAATTTTGCCATCACCTCATCCACTTGCCAGGGATGGATAAAGATTCCCCAAACCTTGGTCACCTGATCTGTACGACCGAGAATTTTTCCTAAGCGGGGCGAAGTTCGACCGCAGGGACATGGGTCTTCGGTCAGATAGGAGAGGTCTCCAGTGGCGAAACGAATCATCGGAAAGACCTTGCTGAAGGTAGTGGCCACGATTTCTCCAGTTGCGCCGATCTCCAATTGTTTTCCTGTCTCCGTGTCTACGATCTCCACCATCACGTCTTCAGGGATATGCATCCCTTTCTTCTCCGGACATTCGTATCCGAGGCAGCCCACGTCTACAGTGCCATAAGCCTGCCGGACGAAGATTTCAAGTTTCCCTTCTACCTTTTGTCGGAGTGACTCCGGAAACATCTCTGCCCCGACAAGGGCGGCCCTCAGAGAAAAGTCCTTTTTCAGGTCAAGGGACATCCCCTCGGCAGCCTCTATCAGCGACATGAGGAGGCTGGGCGTTCCAAGAAATCCCGTCACATGCACCTGTCGCATCAGTTGGATCTGCATCGAGAGATTTCCCGGGCCAACAGGGACGACAGACGCCCCCAGCATCTTGAGTGATTCATCGAACATGAAAGCAAGAGGAGTAAGGTGATAGTTAAAGGTATTTATGACAACATCCCCTTTTCTTACCCCACAGGCAAAAAGCGCTTGAGCCCATCGTATATCCTTGTAATCCCATTCCCCGGGTTCAAACACCGGTCCGGGTGAGATATAAATTCTTCTCACCCCCTTCTCGGGGACTACCTCATATCCTCCGAAAGGAAGAGTCTGTTTTTGAGCAGTGACTAAATCGGTTTTTCTTGTGATGGGCAGTTTTTCCAGATCCTTTAAGTCCTTGATCTTCTCAGGCTTGATCCCCATCGCATCAAGCCTTGACCGGATTGCCTTTGAATAGCGATATCCGTAATGGAGAATCTTAGAGAGCCTTTCCTTCAGATAAGCCTCTCTTCTTCTCTTCGACATCGTTTCCTTTTCCCTCTGAAAATAACCATGCGCCCGATCGATCATACTCCGCTCCTCACTAATTGCAAAAACGTGACCGTGTCCGTTTTCCGTGTCCGTTATCAATGTCGTGCCGTTTCGATATCTACCGGAGCGACATTTCTTATCGCCCCCAATAAATGAGGGCGCTACTACGGATTCCTATCGTGTGAGACGCCTGATAGGGGGTGTCCCATTATAGGACGAATACAGGATCCACATCAACCTCCAGATTGACTCCCATTCCCTTTATCCGACCCTCCATTCTGGACGCTAATTCCTTAGCAAATTGATGAAGCAGATGATGGCTCTTCCCTTTCGCCATCATCTGCCACCGAAATTTTCCTCTCATCTTGGCGAAAGGCGCGCTACTTGGGCCCAAGATTTCAATCCCTTTTCCGTACCCCTTTTTCATCAGGGTTTGTCCAATCCTCCCCATTTCTTCTGCCGCCCCTTTCGTCTTTTTTTCGCTGTTTCCAGCCAGTCTAAAATTAGTGAACCGTGAGAAGGGAGGGTACTCCAGGGCTTTTCGGAATTGAATCTCCTCCTGATAGAATCCCATATAGTCATGATCTTTTGCCCTGAGAATACTATAATGGTCTGGGTTAAAGGTCTGGATCACCACCTCTCCCAAGACTTCCCCCCTTCCGGCCCTTCCCGCCACCTGGGTGAGAAGTTGAAAGGTTCTCTCACTCGATCGAAAGTCAGGAAAGTGAAGGGATGTATCGGCAGAAACAACGCCTACAAAGGTTATATTAGGAAAGTCATGGCCTTTGACGATCATCTGTGTTCCAACCAAGATGTCAATACTCCCGGATTCAAGTCTCTTTAGAATCTGTTGATGAGACCTTCGTCTCGAAGTGGTATCTCGATCCATTCTTCCCACCTGTATCTGCGGAAATAATGCTTTAATCTCCTGCTCCAGGCGTTCGGTTCCGATCCCCATTCCCTGAAGTCGGTGGCCTTGACACTTCGGACAATCTCCGGGCGCCTGGATTCGGTAATCACAATAATGGCATAGGAGAGAACGATCCCGGAGATGATAGGTGAGTGTCACATTGCAGTTCGGACACTTGAAGGTTTGGCCGCAATCCGGACAGAGGATAAAATTGGCAAAGCCCCTTCGATTAAGAAAGAGTAAACTTTGTTTTTTATCTTCGATATTTTTTTGGAGTGCGACCCTTAATTTTTCTGAGAGGAGAGCTTTTTCCTTCCTCACATCCACCACTTCTACCCTTGGAAGAGGTCTTCCTTCGATCCTCTCCGGAAGATTGAGGAGACGAAATTTTCCTTTCACGGTGTTATAAAACGATTCCAAAGAAGGGGTGGCAGACCCCAGAAGGAGGGTTGCCTCAACCTGTTTTGCCCGGACCACAGCCGCGTCCCTGGCGTGGTATTTTAATTTCTCCTCCTGTTTGTAAGAGGGATCATGTTCTTCATCCACGATAATGATCCCCACATTTTTAAAGGGGGCGAAGATGGCAGAGCGAGCCCCCATGGCAATCTTCACCTCTCCCTTCCAGATTCTCCTCCATTGATCATAACGCTCACCCCTTCCAAGCCCGCTGTGAAGGAGCGCAAGGTTTTCTCCGAATCGATCCTTAAATCGGGAAAGAAGCTGTGGGGTCAGGGATATCTCCGGAACGAGGACAATCGCTTCCTGTCCTTTGACCAGTACCTCTTCAATGGCTCGAAGGTAAATTTCCGTTTTCCCACTTCCTGTGACACCGTAAATCAGGAATGGAGAAAAGCGCTTTGAATGGATCCCTTTCAGGATCTCGCCGAGAATGGCTTCTTGGTCAGGAGTGAGCTTAGGCTTTGGATAAGGTTTTAGTTCTGATCGAACAGAAAGATCGCGGCAGACCTCTCTTCTGGAGAGTGAGAGGAGTCCTTTATCACGAAGGGATCGAATGGATTCTGAAGGAGATTTAAATCTTTTACTCAATTCGGAATAGGAAATGTCTCCCTTCTCTTTTATCCAGTTCAGAATCTCTGCCTGCTTTTTGGAAATTGGTTGAGCGGGCGCAATCCCTTGATAGTGAACCACTCTCTCAAATTTCGGCTTGACCTCTTTTCCTTCAATCCCGGCTTCAATATTGAGAAGCCCTTTTCTCTTCCATGAAAAGACCTGAGATTTCGATACCTCTCCGAGAAACACTCTTAAGATTTTTTTTAAAGAGACTTTTCCGCATCTTCCAATTTCCTTAAAGACCTTCTCCTGAACCGGTTCCAAACCTCCTCGCGCAAGAGATTCCATCCCGTCTTGAGTGAGACTCAGAATCATTTCACTTTTCAGCTGAAGTCCTGGCGGAAGGCAGGCCTTGATCACTTCTCCCAATGGATAAAGGTAGTAATCGGAGATCCAGCGACAAAAACGGAGCATCTGAGGGTCGATCAAAGGGGCTTCATCGAGGAGATCCTCAACCTCCCGTAACTTCTCCTCCACACCTTTCGGAGGTTTCTCCACAAGATCCATTGAAAACCCGGTGACTTTTCTCCCTTTGAAAGGAACGAGCACTCTCATCCCAACCCGGAGAGAGCCTATCATTCTTTCTGGAATGCGATAGTGGAATGTCTTAAAGACAGGAAGACCGACCGCCACCTCAACAATTTCTTTCATCGTCCCCAAATTATCCCCTTTTGGTCGGGTTTGTCAAATCTTCCCCGGTATGCTCTCAATCCTTAATCTCCTTCCCCCCTTGCGGGGGAAGGTTGGGATGAGGGGGAAAAGTTGTAGCGCTTCCGTTTAGTGGCGGCGAAAGATATTCCCTTACGAATCCCCTTGATAAGGTTCATGACTTTTGGTACATTGATCCCAACCCTTACGGATATTCTCAGTTATAATCAAACGAGGGGCGAAAACAGGACCTGGCAGACGTAGAACATCTTGGAATAGTATTGGAGAAATGATGACGGACCAAAAAAGAGGCTTTACCTATAGTGTGAGCCTGGAGCAGATTGATGAATACAGGAAATGGCCTCTGGATCGCCGCTTGAAGTGGCTTTTTCAAGCAAACAAGATGAGAAAACTCCTTTCCAAAAAGACAATTGAAATTCAGGAAGCCTTCCGCCAAGCCAAAATCTAATTCCTCTTCCCCTGTTTCCATAGTGAATGTCAAAAGAAAGTTGTCATTGCGAGGAGCGAAGCGACGTGGCAATCTCAATTCTTCTGTTGGCTTCTATTTAGCGGAAGCCAATAGAAAGCCCTAAAGTCCACCTTTACATGTTGCCTTCAAAAAACTATAATAGGCTCAAATCCTCCCATGAAAGAAGCCCTAAAACAAATTTTTTCGCTTGTTGAACGCTTCGAGCGCAACATCGAAGCCTACCGGAGTCCTGCCTACAACGAAACCCAACTACGAATAGAATTTGTAGACCCATTTTTTG
>JBAVGF010000256.1:0-16446 GCA_049684675.1 Thermodesulfobacteriota bacterium
ATTAATCCCTCCTGAACAATAAAGATAGCATCCATCGCATTGGCCACGAAGGATCGATACTTTTCTTCCGACTCCCGCAGCGCCTCCTCCATCTGCTTGCGCTCTTCTACTTGAGCTTTAAGAGCGCTATGCGCAGCATGCAACTTTTCACTTTCCGCCAATAGTTTATTATGGGCATCGCGTTCCTTCTTTAAAGACCAGTCCAGTCTATCGAGAAGAAGACCAGCCGCTCCGCTGGAGGCAAGCGTGATTAAAGAAACATTGACGACGAACATCACCCATTTACTGAAGGGCGCTGCGTACTCTGAAGTCCAGGCTTGGTTCTCAGGTCCAATTGACCAATAGAGCACCATGAGTATTGCGGCATTAATGCCAGTGGACAAGAGCGCTGCACGAGCACCGAAAAAAAGAGCAGCCATGATAGCACACATGACGAGCCACGCTGGGCGTGCATGGTATGGCCCAAGCGCTACAAAGAATGTAATGGTCATAATGTATAGAACGGCAAGCCAAAAATATCCTCGGTACTTGTACGACCCACGCTTGATGAAGAGTCGAACGATTGCAACAAGCAAAATACCTAAGTCCAAGCCCATGAGTCCATAACGCTTTCCCATAATGAATATTGGAAAGGTAGTCACCATTGATAGTGGCAAGGCGAATAAGGCAAAAATCGCCGCTGCGCTGACAAGCCAGTTTCTCCAACTCTCGAGGTCGGTGGGCCGGTTGAGCCTTTCTCTCAACAGTAAGGGCTGCAACCAAGTTACAATATTCATTCTTTCTGCTTCCTGTGCGTCAGTAACTCTGCTTTATGTTGTTTGTGTTTTAGTTACAGATTCACTTCTTGACTACCGTCTCACCCCCGCAAGAATTAATAAAGGAAGCCAGCAAGGACCATAGCAGTCGGTCCGGGGAAAGAGGCAATGAGTTGTGCAACTTCTTTAATCTCCTTTCTTTGGGTTAATCAACAGATACTCAAGATTACCTCTTGTTTTAAGAATAACAGTTGAATAAGGGGATTTCAACAAACCTAGGTCAAGTTATAAGTATAAGGAGTTATAAGGGTCAGGTCTCAACAATCAAGAAAGACTTGACTCCTTAAGCGAACACAAGCCTTTCTGTGTGGTGTAATTCCTGTTCTTATATTGCTGCGTCGAAATAAAACTTTATTGAAAGTTGATCAAGCAATGATTAATATCTTCTCTGCTCGAAACGAGGAAATATCTGCACCGCCACGCCGTGGATTCCCGATTGGAATATATCTACTTTATGAAAACTGGTTAACCGAAACTTTCAGAAAGAGTCAAATAAATGGGCTGTTTGTTCCACCTACAAAGAGAGGGAATTACGGTATATCGAAAGATGATGATTGCGCATTGAAAGTGAGCATAGCGTCCTGCGTCAGCCGCGCCCGCCTGCGAGCGCCGGCTGCACGCAAATGTTAACCGGCTCAGCTCCAGTTCGTTTGGCCGGTGAACGCTTACTCGTTGGGCTTGAGCTTCTCATCCAGGAACTGCTGAACCGCCTGGAAAAGCTGCATGCGGTTCTTCTCCATGATGATCGTATGCGTGCCTTCGCCGATTTCGACGTAGCGCTTGTAGGGAACGTTGGTCAGCTTGGCGAAGTAGGCGTACAGCATGTAGCTCGGCAGGTCGGCATCCCACTCGGCGTGCGCGAGGAAGGTGGGGACGCGGATTCCGGCCGGATCATACTGCGCCTTGCCCGCACCCCAGAACTCGCGGTCGTCCTGCACTGTTCCGTTGGGCGCACGCAGCACCGGGGGCGTCTGCTTCGAACCCACGGGGTCGGTCGCGAAGGCGGCATCCGCCCATGCCTCGAACCAGCCCGGTGGAATCAGGTCCGCTTTCTTGTCCTCGGGCACGCCCGTGAGCCAGCGGGTTTTCGCAGCGTCGCGCGAGACGGTGCGGTAAGCACCGAGCTTGCTACCCGAGTCCATGAGCGACGCCGTCTTGCGGATCCACTTGGGCGCGTAGAGCACAAGCCGGTTCACCTTGTCGTTGTTCTGCGCAGTGTACCAGCCCATTATGACGGTGCCCCACGACCAGCCCAGGAGGTTGATCTTCGAGACGCCGCGGCGCTTGAGGATGAAGTCCACAGCCGCGCCGACGTCCTTGACCGCGGTCTCGGTGCGCACGATCGGCTCGTTGTCCGCGGCCGGCTTGTCCATCTCGGGAGGGCGCGTGGACTTGCCGTACCCGCGCAAATCCACCATATAGACGTCATAGCCGTGGCGCGCGATGTAGTCCATCCACGACAGGCCGTTCAGTTTCATGTCGAACCCGGCCTCGGAGGGGTAGGTCGAACCGTGCACGAAAAGCAGGATCTTTTCGGCTGGGAACGTGTTCATCCCCTCGGGATGCTTGTTGCGGACGTAAAGGTTAATACCCGCATCCGCCGCGGGTACCATAAATTCTTCCATGACGAGGTTTGAGCGACTCGCGGCATTTGCGTCAATGCTCAGAAATAGGACCAGCCCAGCTGCGAACATACGGAATATCGCTTTCATGTTTTTCCCTCCTGAAAACGAAGAAATATCTGCACCACCACCCTGTGGATTTCTGATTCGAATATACAAATTCTATAAAAATTGGTCAACCGAAACTTTCGGAAAGAGGTCGCTTGGAGAAGACTAGTTGGCGAGAGGGGTGCAGGCGTCAGTTTTGTCAATAGTGTAGACCTCACTGATCGTCGCAGGGGCCTGTAAAGGGTAACAGCGAATGATGATTTCACCCTTGCGATCCGATCACGTCTGGTGATATAAGGAAAACAGAGTCCGAGATAATTACTATCCATGACCGATGAAAGTAGGGTATTATGTACCGATAACCCCGCGTTGTCTTTCGTGAGATCGCTGTACGATCACTCTCAGTCAAGACCTGGCCCTTAATGCTTCCAAGAAAGGAGATTGGTCACATGATATCCATATCAGATCTTCGCAAGAAATATTTTGGTGCACCGGATGCCACTGATGAGGACATGGAAATAGTGAGAGCGGTTCGCGAATATGTCGAAGGCGAGATCATGCCGTCTCGAAAAGATCTTGAGGGTGGATGGCATCGTGATGAAAAGCTTGCCCGCAGTACATTTGAAAAAGTCCATCAAGGACTTGTTAATATCGGCGTTCAACGAGCGGTTTGGCCTAAACAGTTTGGAGGCTTGGATGTGCGCGGCGCTGTGAACGAAATGATGATTGAAGAAATATCACGGGGAGATGCAGGACTCGCAACGCACATGGGGATCATTACGTGGGCTATGCTACCTGCTCTGAGAGCCAACAGGATGGATCTACTCCAGCGATTTCTTCCCACCATCTGTGACGATAAGCCTCACGGCATGTGTATGGCTCTTACTGAGCCTTCTGGGGGCGCTAATACGGAGGACCCCACGCAACATGGGCGTACCATAGAAACCATTGCCAGGCTTGAAGGTGATGAGTGGGTGATCAACGGCAACAAGATATGGCCAAGTGGCGCAGGCATCGCTGACATCGCCTATTGTACGATCTGCACGACAGACCCGAAGAAAGGCGACGAAGGCATAGCTATTATCTATGTTCCACCCGACGCACAAGGACTCTCCTTCAGCAAACCGTATGAAAAGATGGGCATGTGTTGGACGGATACGAATGCTGAAATTTATTTTGAGGACGTGAGAGTCCCCAAAGAAAACAGGGTAGCGGGACCGGGCCAGGATGTCAAGATTTTGCATGACGTAGTGGGTATGGGTCGTCTTGGGACTTGTGGGTTCGCATTGGGTGCCGCGCAAGCATGCTTTGAAATAGCGCTGGACTGGACTAAGCAGAGGGAGATCGCGGGCAGGCCCGTGAGAACACGCTCACTGCATGCCGGTATATTAGGGGAAATGGCGCAAAGGATTGAGTCGGCGAGGGCTTACGCCATGCAGGTGTTCAAGATGTCCAAGAATGTGGCGCTCTATGGCCGTCCAGGAGAGCCATTTATGCTCTCGAAATGCTCTGGAGCAAAAGCATATGTTTGTAACGTAGCTATCTGGGTTGCGCACAAAACCATGGAATTGATGGGTTCATACGGATATTCCTTTGATTATCACGTGGAGAAATACCTGCGGGATGTCAAGATACTCCAACTGTGGCTGGGAGGGCCGCAGCGGGCGCTCTTAGATGTAGCTCTGGGTTACTATAATTTTGGATGGTAGTGAGTATCCGACGAAGCTACTTCGTGCTCTCGAAATGGCCCTTCGGCAATACTCAGGGTAAACTCTTCGACACGCCCCTCGACGAGCTCGGGGCGAACTCACGGGGCTTGGTGGCGTGTCTACACCCTTCATAAGGAGGTGGAAGCCCGGTCGTGTGGATTGGTGTCCGGAAGTGGGAAGAAAGCGGATATTGCAGATCGATTTTGTGAACGGCTGGGGAAACGTGATCGGGGTCACCCCTTCAATATTCGATTTTATAATCGTTTCGGTATCGTCTCCACATCATTAGGAAGTCGGCTCACAACTCGTCGAGAGTGACGTATTCGCCTTTTTTGATCTCTTCTCCAGCTTTAGCGATCCTCCAAAGAAATCTCTCATCATGTTCGACCTTGTAGTCAAACCAATCGTCCTCTTCGCGAAATCCGATCACCACGGCTGCTGGTTTGCCACGACGAGTAATGAGGACTTCCTCCTTCTCAGCCTGAGCGATGATGGAACCTTTCCCTAAAATACAATCAATCTATTTGAAAACTTTATAGCCTGATTTCTCTATCTCAATAAGTTTTGCTTCAATATTTTCAGACCTGTCCAACTCGTAAACTTCCACGTTCCTCTGATCAAGTCTAATAGAAATACCTGTATGGTTTTTGACAATTTCTTGAATCCTCGTCTCATTTAGTTCGTCGGGATTGACTCGAATCACTTTTATAGGGTCATTTTCAGTGGATACAGACGAATGACGATGACCACTTGGGAGATAGAGTGTGCCGTTTGTAATATCGACTGCAAATGCTATTACCCCCGGAACAATAAAAAAGATCAAGCCCAATGCATCCAGAACCGCAATGGCTGGATCAATCCTCCCAACGGGTTTTTGACCACGTCTTTCCGGGTACAAGAAATACCCACAAGCCGACAGCTGAATTATCAAGACAACTGAAACAACAAAATGAAATATTTTACCAAAATGCCTTTCCATATCTATTTCTTTCCCTCCTTTCCAATTTTTCCAGTTTTATTATCTTGGGGACGGTTCTTATATTCTGATTGAAGCTCCCCGCCTACAGGGCGGGGCTTCCCGGCATTGTATAATGTCATTCATATTGTGCCCCCGGGGCTTCCGGGGCACGTTCCGGCCAATAACAAAATTAGAAACAAACTATTTTATTGGTCTCGCCATTTTTGTCCTGTCTCAGGGGCAGACCCTGTGTTTTTATTGCCAAGCTTTTCTCGATGAAAACGAAGAAATGTCTTTGTCCCCACCCTGGGGATTCCTGATTGGAATATATCTATTTTATGAAAATGGGTCAACCGAAACTTTCGGGAGAAAAGACCTAAAGCGGCGAATTGTTTGTTGGCGCCTACAAGTCAACAGCAAGTCTATTGTGTTCCCCTGTGGATCACCTCGAGATTAAAGCCCACACATATCCATCGGGGTCCGCAACGAAAGCTTCGGTTCCATAACTGTAATCTTTCGGATCGGCCACGATCCGATAGCCGTTACGCCGTAACCGTTCCACGAGTCCCTTCACGTCCGGAAAAACAAAATGTGGATACATCCCTTGCGGCGGACGCCCACTGTCAGGCGGCGGCGGGCTCCATTTCCAGCGTTTTGACCAAAGATAAATGCCGATATTAGCCGCTTCCAGCATGGCAAAATCTCCCGATCTCCTTTTTATTTTGAGCCCTAATTCATCATGATAAAACTTAACCGAACGATCCAGGTCCTTGACTTCTAAAAGAATATGATCGACGGCTGGAACAGCACTTTGGGAGTCAGTCACTCTTGCTTCGTGCCCGCAGCCTACGGATAGCAATAGGACGCATGCAAGATAGAGATAGAATGATTTCATATGATCCCCACATTTTTTAAGTATTAGATGCAAAATATCTTCGCTCCGACCCTTTAGGTTTCTAATTGGAATATATGCATTTTATGAAAATGGGTCAACCGAAACTTTCAGAAAGAAAGAGCCAAAAAAGTGGGCCGTTTGTTCCATCTACTTATCTGCAGTAGTACTTTGATTCAGGAGTTGATGATTACCGAAGGAAATAAACAAAAAAGGCAGGACCGAATATTGACCCTGCCCTTGTCTTCCTCAAATTATTTGAAATTCGCCTTTTTCGATCCTCCAAAGTCCTACAGGCGGGGGTATCTAGATGGATCGGAATCAGTTACACGCGGCGCCTGCAGAACAGCCAGACTATTACAACTTTAAGCCTTACACCTTGGTAGAATATTTGGTATAATTACTGAAGGGGTGACGAATACAATCAGACCCGGAGTCGTGAAGAAGATTTGACTTTCAGGACATTTAGCGGGATATGAATCTCAATACGCCCGCAGAATACGCCCAATGTAAATCGATAGAAAGAACAAAAGCTATGAACCATTCAGATACTCTCGGGATGTCGGTCAATTTTGAGGTCGTACAGATAAAAAAGGGTAATGCAACCAACACCATTGCATCAGTACCCACAGAAGTACCGCTCACAATTGTGGCGAACGATGAAGAAATTGCCACGCTCTCAGGCAGCCCTGATCATCTGCGGGAATTCGTTTATGGATTCCTATTTACCGCCGGTTTCATTCAAGAGGCCCATGATGTCCAATCTTTCTTTTGGGATGAGACAAAATGGCGGATCGAAGTAAAACTGAACAATCCGCCGGAACCTAACCTGCTTACAAAACGGCTCTATACGTCGGGTTGTGGAAGAGGCGTTATGTTCTCCAGTGTGGTTGAACTCGCTCTACGAAGGCCTCTTGCAGATGAATTTACAATTGACAGCGACGTTATTCTTGGACTTATGCGATGGCTGCAAACCTCATCGCAACTTTATCGGAGCACAAGAGGAGTCCATACCGCTGCATTAAGCAAAGGAGGAACACTGCCGGAAATAGTCTGTGACGACATTGGCAGACATAATGCAGTTGACAAAGTCATAGGTTCCGCCCTCATTACAGGGGTTGATTTCAAAGTGTCGGTATTACTGTGTTCAGGACGCATTTCATCGGATATTCTTTTTAAAGCTAAACGGTGCGATATTCCGGTGGCGATTTCCCTCGGTGCACCAACGCATCAGGCAGTGCTGCTTGCCCGCGATATGCATATGACGCTGGTTGGTTTTGCACGAGGATTGTCGTTCACTATATTTTCGCACTCCGAAAGAATTATCATATGATTTCTTTTAACGAAGCGGTCAGCACCGACGCAAATTAATTATCCACAAGTGAGGAAAATAAAGGTTTTTAACTTAGTAGTAGTACCACGTGCTTAATTTTTCTTGTTAAAGAAGCGGTTCTTGGAGGTATATATATGAGAAGAATCTACGTGTCATCAGTTGACCGCGCCCTGCGCCTGATTATGTTCACCGTACCGATCTTCGTGTTTTTGGCTACAACTGTCATGGCGAGTCCACCGGGGGCGACCATCGAATACCAGCCAATGACGAGCCAAGGGCAGCACGCGAAGACGGGCCAGACCGCGCCGTTGCCCATTGATCTCTTGATCACGCTGCCCGATAAGGCCCGCTCTTCGATGGAGCTTCGTCCTGTCACTGGGGGAAACTTAGAAATCCTCAGCGATGGGGTAGCGATTGGTACGATTACTCGGCGCGGTGTCCCTGTCACACTCAGGCCAGAGTCATTCGGCCCCGGCTTTGCCCGTTTAGGCATTGTGCGCTTTTACGTCACAGGCGACTCACTGCCCGGCGAGGGCCAAGCGGTCGAGAAGCAGTCATACGTTTCCCTTGACCAACACCCCTAAACCCTTGATGGTTCCCCCGCCAAACTGGGCCATGGTCTCCGCAGCAACGGTCAATCCTTGCTTGAGATAGGTCCCATCAATACCGGGAACAGCATAGGAATAGAAGAGAACATCGTGCGTATCGTCCTTCACTCTTGTTTTTTCATCCGCTCCCTGGCAAAGAACACAGATGATGTCCTTTTTGTCCCTGAGCACGATCTCCCCCTCTTTTATTGTGAATTGGCGACCTCCCATCCCAACACTCGTCTCTCCTCCCCGGGCCACATCGAGCATTACCATGCCTTCGATCCGATCATAATCAGTGACAGCCACAAGGATCCCCGCACACATCTCGGCCATGAAGTGGGCATCCACCATAAGGTTGTACCTTGGAAACCCGCTGTGGATGGTTCTCTTAAGATGTTGGGGCAGGGGGCACTCAAATCCGAAACTCTGAAAAAACCGGTCGTATATCTGGATGCGCTGAGAGATCTCAGCAAGGATCTCCCGCTTCCTCATTTTCCGCAGGAGCTTTCGCTTGTATTGATCAAACCGTGCGCTGTCGGTTAACGGCTTGCACCCGGATATGAGTGTCAACCCAAACGCCACACCCGGGTACTTGACTTCATAGGCCGACGAGATCGAAAAGTCGATCCATGTTACCATCTTTTTTCTTCCACTTCAAACCTCATACTCAAAAGCCTTTGGGTGGTTCTATCAATAATATCTTCATTCAATTCTATCCACAAATCCTTACTCGTGATGGATCCATAAGATGGTTTTGTTGTCATTGACAAATCTCAAGTTGTAGGTTTGATTCAATACTTTGTGATTGGGTAAGAGTCTAATAACTTAGAATTGGAATATATCTATTTTATGAAAATTGGTCAATCGAAACTTTCCGAAACTTTCAGAAAGAGTCAAACAAATGGGCTGTTTGTCCCACCTACTAATGTTCATTCTTTGTGTGTCTAGAGAATTAATGATTACCATGAGAAAGTAAGCATAATGGATTGCAGATAAAAAAGCAGGGTGTGGAGGTGTTTTTGTAGCATCGGTTCCTTCCCTCCGCAGAAGAGGAGGAAGGTGAGCGGAAAGGTTCTTGCTATTTTCAATTAAAAAGAGGGAACCCAGGACCGGTTCAGTTCGTCTTGAAGGAAAGAACAGCTTTTAGCCTTTCCAGAGAGATGTTTCCCCCTGATAAGATCAAAGCGACTTTTTTGCCCTTGAGCCGTTCTTTGATTTTCAGGGCGGCCGCCAGGGGTGCGGCGCCAGCCTCTTCGGCGAGATTCCGGACGAGTTCGAGGTAGGTCAGGATAGCTTGCGCCATCTCCTCCTCGGAGACGAGGATAAAGTCTGAAAGATCATCCCAGAGGATCTCCTGCGTAAGCTCGTATCCCACTTGTGTTGCCAGACCTTCCGCCACCGTCTCCATCCGGTCCGTCACGATTCTTCTCATTTTCCAAGAAAGATAGGCGGCTGGCGCCTTTTCGGCCTGGACGGCGATCACTTGGGCGGAGGGACAGACAGCTTTCTTGACCAGGCAGCACCCTGAAGCGCCGCTTCCTCCTCCCAAAGGAACGATCATCACGTCCAGATCGGGCACCTCCTCGAAAATCTCCAGAGCATAAGTGGCAACGCCGGCGATGAGATAGGGCTCATTGGCCGGATGGATGAAACGGGCGCCGCGTTCCGAGGCCAATTGTTCGGCATAAGCGCGGGACTCGTCGAAAATCTTTCCATGGAAAAAGATATCCCCGCCGAAGCCTCTCACGGCTTTAACTTTGACGGGATTTGCTCCCTCTGGCATGATGATCGTCGCCGGCACGCCAGAAAGAGCGCAAGCGTAGGCGATGGACTGGGCGTGGTTCCCGGTCGAGGCGGTCACCACTCCTCTCTTCTTCTGCTCAGGAGTGAGATGCGATATGAGGTTGATTCCGCCACGAACCTTAAAGGCTCCGGTGGGCATGTGGTTTTCGTGCTTGACGTAGACTTTGGCGTCGAGGAGTTGGTCGAGCTGAGGATATGTATAAAGAGGCGTTTGCGGAAGGGACCGGCAAATGATGTTCCTCGCCTCTAAAATATCCCTGAAGGTTGGCCGTTCCAAATTCATTACTTTTCTCCTTCCTTCCACATCTAAGTTATAAGGGTCGGGTCTCAAAAATCAACAAAGACTTGACTCCTTGAGCGAACACGGAGCCTTTCTGTGTCCTCTAATCCTTGTTCTTATATTGCTGCGGCGAAATAGCCTTTATTGAAAGTTGATCAAGCAGTGATCAATATCTTCTCTGCTGAAAACAAAGAAACACCTGCACCCCCACCCCGTGGATTCCCGATTGGAATATATCTACTTTGTGAAAATTGGTCAACCGAAACTTTCAGAAAGAAAGAGTCAAAGAAGTGGGCTGTTTGTTCCATCTGCTAATCATTGAAAGATATTGCAGAAGAAGATGACGATCACGGCTTGAAAGCGGTAATGCTTGCAGGAAAAGGCAAGCAGGTACTCATGACCGCAGTGCTGACAGGCGATGAACGATTCGAGGTCTATTTCAATGGTTGTACGGCTGGGATCTGGACAAGGCCCGTCTCGGGTCGCAGGTCATAAAGTTGCATGCCGTGCTTCGTACTAATTGTTCGCCACAGGGCTGGATCTACGAGCTTGCCGTTCGCTCGAACCCAATGAGCAACCTGTTTCCCCGCTGTGCGGGCGCCGATCCTCCGACTAACGATCGCAACGTCACCGAGCATTGCAAACCGCACCTCCTTGGTGTCCACCATGCGCGCTAGCGTCTCCGGGTTTACCGCAGGATCCAACCCATGGAAGCCGCCTCTGGCCAACACCGCCTCACCGGTGCTGATGATGATCGGGGCGGCAAGTTGGGTAGTTGAGGTCGCCAGCAAGTAGCGTTCACTTTTGCGGTTAGCTTTTAGGAAGGCAACCAGTTTCGAGATGTCTACTGACTGCTCAGGCCTAGCGCGTACACGCGGGCCGTCATTGCCGAAAACAGCTACTAGCCGGTACAGGTCTGATGAGGGGAGTACACCTTGACCGGGCAGGAGCACACTGCTTAATGCCCACGCGACAGGGAGTACCAGTACCGCCATGAGCCCGATTGTGAGCGAGCCCACGGCAAGACGATAAGTTGCCTGGTTTGATGCACTCTGAAACCGAATCAGAAGCAGCCCTGCGGCAGCGACGAGGGTCCCGCCAACGAGCGCGCCATGAAGCCAACTCTGCCAACTGGGCGACTGCCTCGTGAGGGTGCCGAGCGTCCAACCGAGGGCACTCGCCTGGATATAGAGCTGCCAGACAGCCGTCATCAGCAGAGTCACCGGGAGAAGGGCGGCATATAAAGTCCTTTGACGGTAATCAGTCCACAAGCTCACAATACCAATGCCGGCCAACGCCGCCAGAGCAGGTGCCATGGTTGCAAGATAATAAAAATGGATGATACCGCCCAAATAACTATACACGCCAGCGTAGGCTAAGATCCAGCAGCACCAAAACAGCAGGGACATATGTCTCGAGGTGAGCGGTCTACGAAATCTGTTTTGACGCGCACCCAGGAGGAGTCCAATGGCTGCAAATGGGAATAGCCACCCGACCTGTCCGGCGAGTTGACCGGCAGCCAGCCGTAGCGGGCCTGTCGGGGTGCGCACGAAGAGCCGCGACAACTCATTGAAAGTCTTGCCCTCTGCACGCGCTCCAAGAGGTGATTCTGTACCCGCGTTTGCCGCCCGCAGCGTCCCCTGTCCGTGCGTGTCGGCCGTTGAATATTTCGCCGGTGATACGAATCGATTCATGGCGTTATGGCCGACCACCAACTCCAACATCGAGTTTTGATGACTACTGCCAACGAAGGGCCTGCCCTCCGCCGGCGTCAATTCGTACATAAGGACCCAAGGCAGAGACGTTGCGACTACAATGATCGTCGCCATTCCCAGGTGGATGAGCCGACGCGGCCAGTGCTGAGGCGCACCGAAAAAGTACACCACGAAGAAGGGTGGGAGCACGATGTAAGCCGCCAGCATCTTGACATTGAACGCGAGGCCGATCAGCGCGGCAGACAAGAACAGCAGTCGCCGGTTTCCTTCTTCAGCCGCCTTCAACAGAGCCCAGGTGGCTAGCAGGAGAACCAGCACAAGGCAACTATCGGTATTGTTCGTTCGGTTGACCGCAACCCATACTGGCGTAATCGCAAGAAATAGGGCCGACAATAAGCCGGCTGATGAGCCGAACCGCCTTTGCACCAAATGGAAGAGGAGCCATACCGACCCAACGCCCTCAAGAACCTGGGGCAGGAGGATGCTAAACGGACGGAAGCCGAATAGCTTGACACTGGCAACCTGAAGCCATATCGCTACGGGAGGCTTGTCAACGGAGATGAACCCGGCCGGGTCAAAGGCGTTGTAAAGGAAGTTATGCCAGTTCATTGCCATGCTCCGTACCGCGGCAGTGTAGTACTCGGCACCCCACCCATTCCGATCCAAGCCCCACAAACGGAACACGAGAGCAAGGATGAGTACTGTGACAAGCGCGATTACCTCCCACAGGTGGCCATCCCTGTCGATTCTGTCGGCAGTCTTGCTAGAGTAGGGCGCGTCTGGCCTGTCACTTCTATTCACTGTGGTGTGCACTATCGATCTCCTTTGCCTGATTGGCGTAAATTCCTCCCCTTAACCAAAGGGAGGCCGGGAGGGATTTATTATCCAATGAACGCCGGCGGAATATCTCTTAAACGGACTACATCTCCTATCTTACCAGAAACGTTAAACCCAATCGAACATCTCACCTGGCACTGAGAACAATCCTCACAAACCCTGGTGGGAAGATTCAAGGACAATATGAGATCTTGAGCATGGGTAAGATTACAATAGCCATGAGTATACATATAGGCGCGCATTAGATCAGGGATAGGTAGGTGCTCCGGACATTGCCCCAAACATTGCCTGCAACCCTGACAGTATAATCCAGGCAGGGAAGCCTCCTTTTGCAGGTCTTTCTTTTCAGAATCTGTTAAGGAGGGATCTTCCATAACGTTGAGGTCAATATTCATCTCTTCAAATGTCGTGAATCCAGGAACAATGGTATGGACGTTTGGATCCTGGAGAACCCACTTCAGGGCTGCGGCGGCGTTCTTCACAGAAGGAGTCTGCCTGGACCACCCTCGAACGGCTTTCATTCCAACAATTCCAATGCCAGCCTGCGCCGCTCCGGCAATAGCATTTCTCACCTCAGCGTAATGCTTCTGTTGAAAATTATAGGATGTCAAAATTACATCGTAGAATTTCGAATCGACGGCTGCACCAATGACCTCTGGCTCATTCATGTGGGTGGTGATCCCAACAAAACGAGCCTTCCCCTCCTTCTTAACCTTTTCCAATGCTTTCAAAATCGGTTCGTACAGGGCCGACTCTTTCTTCCGTACGTCGTTATGGTGATAAATGTCTACATAGTCCAGTCCTAAATTTTTAAGGCTGCTGTCCACTCTCTTTAGAAAAGCTTCTTCCGTTGCCCCTTCTGTATAAAGACCGGTTATTTGATTCTTTGGGAGGTGCGCTGTGGTGGCAATGACATAAGAATCCCTGGGACGTCCTTTAAGCACCTCTCCAATCATTCCTTCATTTCGGCCTCTTCGATACGTTTGAGCGGTATCGAGCATCACCATACCGGAATCCAGCGCCTCCCGGACAAGGTTCGGATTATCAGTATTCATCACTCCCATGCTGATTACTGGAACCTTGATCCCCGTCTTGCCAAGGGTTCGGTAAACAAATTTCTTTTCCTTCCCCTTCGCCTCGGCAACCTTTAACTCCTGTTTCATTTCGATCTTAGGAAGAAAAAATAATCCGCCAAACCCAGCGAGTGTTGATTTCATGAAATCTCTTCTACCAATCAACTTATTTCTCATGGTCTCTTCCCTCGTTTCACGGCATAGCGCATGGTCCACCCACCCTTTTCCTCTCTGTCGAGAGACTGTATGACAATGGGGATGATAAAAAGATGAACCCTTCCTTGTTAGAGAAGAGCGGGTCACTGGGGTCGAATCTTTATTCTTGGTTTTGCCTATATTTCACGAACATTTCCTTCTGACCCCAGGCTTTTTCCCCCTGAAAACGAAGAAATATCTGCACCGCCACCCTGTGGATTATTGATTGGAATATACATATTTTATGAAAGGTGGTCAACCGAAACTTTCAGAAAGAGTCAAACAAATGGGCTGTTTACTCCACCTACTTACCTTCAATTTGAAGATGACCTGAGAATTGGTGATTACCGATTGAAGTAAACAAAAAAGTCAGAACCATTTCTGAGTCTGCTTTTGTTCTTTGGCGACTGAATATTGATTTACTTTTTAAACTTTTCTCTTACCTCTACAAGACAGATTAGACAGGAACACAAGAAAAATAATTCTTCACTATACGGAAGGCCATTTGCCTATGGACAACACCGCATAGCCGGCTTTTTCTAAATCTTTTACAATAGGCTCGTATTTTTCTGTTCTAATCCGAATGGCCGCAACCCTTTTCCCCGCCACCATAAAAGAGGGGGATACCAAACTGGTAACATTCACATTGTGCTTTTTGAAAATTTCAAACACCCCAAGCATCGTACCGGGTTTATCTTCAACGGCCACGGTCAACCGGGTGCCCTCCTCCTTTAAACCAAATACATCCACAAGATGATCTAGAGCATCCGTTTCTGTAAAGATCCCATATAATTCACTTCCTTCTAAAACAGGAAGGCACCCAATCTTGTGGTCATGCATCAGTTGGACCGCTTCTTCAATAAGGGTGTCAGGAGCAATCGTGATCAATTTTTCCTTTGGGGTCATAAAGGCCGAAACCTTCAGCTTTGCTAAAAGATTACTCAGTTCGTGGACACTCAGTGAGGTTGCATCGGAAGGAGCTGCTTCTCGAATATCTCGGTCCGTAACGATTCCAACCAATCTATTGTTCTTATCCACCACGGGCAGATGCCTGATACCCATCGCATGGATATAGTCCCGAGCCTTAAAAAAAGATGCATCGGGACTAATAGTCACTGGATTCCTTTGTATCTTTTCCCTTATAAATCCCTTATATTGAATTTTCATAATTTCCTCCCCCTTTCCGGTTTCAAAATTTATATTATGTTTGGTAAAGAACGACCAAAAAATTGTTTTGTTTAGTATATCATGCTTTTGCGAAAGCATCCACGCATGACAATTTAATATTGGATTACTTTATAACTTTATTCCTGAGTTATGAGAGGTGGATTAGATTTGGATTACAAAATTCCAGCAGAATGGTAAACTTTAAAGAGGTGTTACAGGATTGGTTCTCTCCCAAAGATGAGGATAACCTTTTCGCTCCGGGGTTGAATCTTTTATTCTTGACTTTGCCTATATTTCACGAAAATTTCCTTCTGACCCCAGACTCTTTTTCCTTGGAAACGAAGAAATATCTACACCGCCACCCTGTTGGTTCCTGATTGGAATATATCTACTTTGTGAAAATTGGTCAACCAAAACTTTCAGAAAGAAAGAGTCAAAGAAGTGGGATGCGTGTTCCACCTACTTATCTGCAATCGAGGCATGCTTCAGGAATCGAAGATTTCCGATTGAAATCATCAGGCCGGGTAGATATATGAAAATCAAATCGATACATTTTGGGCAGTCTTGAAAACAGCACATCTATGGCAGAAATCCAAACTTCTTCAATGTCATCAGAAAGACGGTTCCGCCTCGACCCCTTCGGCAAAAAAGAACCTCAAGGAAAGCCGCACCGGGTTTGGCCTCTAGGCTTAATATCAGGAGCAGCATTCAAACGTTCAAAAAGAAACGAGCGGCTGTGTTGGCTTTGGCGGTAACTCAAAAACGGATATATTCCTTTGGTGAAAAATTAGTCGCCATGGTCCATGTGCAGGCTACACAATCAACTATACGAAAGACAGGCATCACGTCGAATCCCTTTTTTTCAATCAAAGGTTTCAAAAAGGGGCGTTGTTCGGCAATCCTTTTTTTCAGGTCCAGATCTTCAACCAAAGTAGCTTTACCGGCTACCCTAATCTGGACGTTTTCCTTCATATTATAAAAGCACACTTCGACGGACGGGTTCTCCATCATCTGCTTGGGCAAATCCTTCCCGTCTACGGTCTGAAAAATGAGACCTTTTTCATCTGCGCTAACCATTCTCATTGCTCTTACGTAAGGCTTGTTATTAACAGAAGTTGCAAGATAGCATGTAGGATTGGCGTTGAGAAACTCAAGGGTTTCCGTTTTGTTCATGTCGGTCTCCTTCGGATTTGGTTATTTGAACAACTCAGTATAACTTAATTCTCGTCCAATAAACAGCAATCTAGAACCTTTAGGAGCCGAGAGCGGAGCAAATAGTGTTCCGGCTCAATCACGATTTTTTCAGTTGAAGACTTCTCTATCCCCCACCCCCTTTTTGCTGTTTCAAGACACAACCATGCAGGAGATAGTTTGCCCAGTTTATCCAAGGTTTAAAGGAGGAATAAAAG
>JBAVGF010000257.1:0-38391 GCA_049684675.1 Thermodesulfobacteriota bacterium
CCCAAGGTCGGAATGAAGACGAGTATAGGCAAAAATGTGCCCAAAACGCTCCCGATGGTAGAGATTCCAAAGATATGCCCGGCAGAGTCGCCCACGTGGCCGCTCCGGGCAATGATCCTTATTAGAAACGGGCTCGTCATACCCATCACCACGATAGGCGGGGAAAAAAGGAGCGTTATGGCACAAAGGGACCCGAAAAATATGAACGAGAAGGACGAATTGAAGTTCCCCATAAGCGGTGCGAGCCACCTGACAAGCGGTGACGCCACGAAAGGGAGCGCGAGGAGAAAGGCAGAGGCTGCCATGAGAAGTCTCAGAAGGATGTGGAGCCGCGGCTTCCTGTCGGCGAGCCTTCCTCCGACAAAGTAGCCGATCGACAGGGCAATCATGATAATGCCGATGATATTTGTCCAGACGAAGGTAGACGTTCCGAAAAATGGCGCCATGAGCCGAGACGCGCAAAGCTCAACGGCCATGATACACATACCGGAGAAAAAGGCGAGCACATAAATGTAAAACGGCGACATGTTCATCTCACGTGCAGCAGTATCCTTTTGGGCCACATTTTCTCGCTTCAAATCCTCTCTGAAGCTTCCGGTAGGCCGCCAAGTCATATTTTTAAAACTAACAGACTATATCGATATTTTCAAGCCTTTGGGAGGATTAAGCGTTCCCGGAAAAAGTCATGGAGGGCGAGAAACGGAGGGGCAAAAAGCAGACAGGGAGACACGAGATGCAGAGAGGGAGATGGGGAAATGAAACATGAGGAGATAGGGAGATGAGGAGCTCGGACGAAAATCAGATTAGGGAGATGATGGGACCAGGAGATCAGGGGATCAGGATATCAGGTTACCAGGGTTACAGAGGGGTCGGCGGGTTACGCTTCTGCGAGGCCGAACTTCTGCATGCGGTACCGGAGGGCGTCCCGACTGATGTCTAAAAGTTTGGCTGCTTTGGTTTGATTGCCATTGGTCATCTTAAGGGCCTGCTTCACCAGGGCTTCTTCCACTTTTTCCATCGAAATTCCTTCTGGAGGAATTCGAATTCCTTCAATGACCCCTCCCTGTTTTGAAGCCTGTCCAAGAATCTCTATCGGCAGATGTTCCATGAGGAGCGTATCTTCTTCGACAAGAATCATTGCCCTTTCGATCACATTTTTCAACTCTCGGACATTCCCGGGCCAATTATAATTCCTGAGAAAATCCTCCACCCCTTTTGAAATCTTTTGGACATTCTTATGGAATTCCTCGTTGTATCTTTGCATGAAGTATTTCGTCAGCGGAAGGACGTCATTCGGCCTCTCACGAAGGGGGGGAATTCTAATTGAAGCGACATTAATCCTGTAGAAAAGATCTTCTCTGAATTTACCTTCCTCCTTCAGCTTGAGAAGGTCCTTATTGGTCGCTGTGACGATTCTCATATCCACTTGGATGTCTTTGAGTCCACCTATTCTTCGAAAAGTCTTCTGCTCAACCAGTCTTAAAATTTTTCCTTGAAGGTTCAGACTCATGTCCCCGATCTCATCCAGAAATAACGTCCCCCTATCCGCTACTTCAAGAAGGCCCTTCTTTACCTCCTTGGCATCGGTGAAGGCTCCTTTCTCGTGACCGCAAAGCTCATTCTCCAGCATCTGTTCGGGGAAGTTGGCACAATTGACCGTAATAAAGGGCATATTCTGCCTTTTACTCCGCCCGTGGATGAGGTGAGCGATCACCTCCTTCCCCGTCCCGCTCTCCCCTTGGATCAGCACTGTTGCTGCCTCGCTCTGGGCAATCTTTTCAGAAATCTGGAGAACTCTTTCCATCTCCGGACTGACGGCCACGATGTTATCGAACCCGTACCAATTTCTCTTTTCCCTTCTGAGATGTCTGACCTCTCTCTTGAGCTGCGAGGCTTCCAACGCCTTCTGAATGGATAAGTAAACTTTACTAAAGTCAAAAGGTTTGCTGATATAGTCAAAAGCTCCCAATCTCATCGCTTTGACCACCTTATCAACCTCGTCGTAAGCAGTGATCATAATAGGAATAATCCCCTCGTCTATCTGAAGGACCCTCTCGAGGACTTCATAGCCGTCCATCCCGGGCAGTTTGATATCGAGAAGGGCTAAATCCGGGGCCTCTTCCTTCACTTTTTCCAGTGCGTCTTCACCAGTTTCCGCCAGGAGAACCTCGTATCCCTGCTTTTCCAGGTTCTGTTGAAGGGTCCACCGGATTAGATATTCATCGTCGACCACCAAGATCCTGGCTTCAGACATCCCGTCCCTATAAAAACCCACAGACCAGAGAGTAATTCAAGTGGCTAAAGTGAGCTAAAGTGCCTAAAGTATAATACTCTTCACTTCTTGTTAATAGCAGTGAAAATAGCGAGCAACTCTCCACACTCTTTCAATTCAAATTTCATTGCTTCCTTCGGTAACCATCCTAATTCGCCAACCACTTCTAACCAATATTGGGTTTCACTTGTCTCGCCCTCACAAATCCTGATTTTATTTTTGAAATCTGCTTTGCTTCTTGCCCTGTTTGCCTCACGATAATTTGCTCCAATGGAAGTTCCCGATTTAGTAATCTGTCTCTTTATTACCCTCCCCTCAGTTGTATCAGGCAAATTAGCTGATACTCGAATGATCCTAATACCGAAATCACGAGTCCTCTTCTCAAGCAATTTAGAAAATTCTTTATTCTCCATATACTTTAATTTCGTACTATAGTCACTTTAGGCACTTTCAACTTTAGTCACTTTAGTACATGACTTGCGCTCTGCGCTATGCTTTCAGTTGATGGCCGGAAGGGTAATGATAAATTTTGTTCCCACGTTGACTTGGCTCTCCACCTCTATCTTTCCCCCATGTTGCTCCACAATATTCTTAGCAATGGCTAAGCCCAAACCGGTCCCATCCGAACGGGTTGAGAAGAAGGGATTGAAAATCTTGGGCAAGTTTTCTCCCGGGATTCCAACACCGGTATCCTCGAATATGATCTCGACCTCATGGACCTCTTTCCCATCGTCTTTCCTCTGGGGAAGTGCAACCGTTGAGACGGTAAACGTTCCCCCCCTGGGCATCGCCTTCTTGGCATTGAGGATGATATTTAGAAAAGCCTGCTCCATGGAACTTGGATCGATCATCGCCCTCGGAAGGGAAGAAAATAACCTCTTTTCAATTTTGTAATCCACCGGCATTCCTCGTTGGGTGACGAAGAAAGAGAGGACTTTATCGACCAATCCATTGATATCCGTGGGCAAGTAATTCGCCGGGACAGGTTTGGCATAGTTCAGGAGGTCCCTCACCAGTCGTTCCAATTTATAGATCTGTTTTTGAATCTCATCGGTCACTTGCGTCCGAGAATCCTCTTTTGGAAATCCCTCTGCCAGGATTTGAATAGCCCCTTGAATACCTGCCAATGGATTCCTAATTTCATGAGCAATCCCGGAGGCCAGCTCTCCGATCGTGGCCATGCGATCAGCTCTCTGGATCAGCTCCTGATGATATTGTTCCGCCTCTTGCTTTGCCAAATTGAGTTTCTCGATCATGATATTGAGATTTTCAGCCAGACTTCCTATCTCATCTCTGCTTTTCACCTTCACTCTTACAGTTAAATCGCCTTCCTCCGCTTTCTTCATCGTCTCAGTCAACTTCTTGATCGGAATGTTGACAAATTTTAAAAACAGGAAGCCTAACACAAAAGACAAAAAGGCGACAATAACGATGGCAAGGATAATCGAATGGATCTCAATCTTCGAGATCATCGTATCCATTTCTTTCAAGGAATTGGCCACGGTTAGGACTCCGATGATCTTTTTTTCTTTGTCATGGCATTGAAAACATTCCGGCCGGTTCAAAATAGGGCTATTGAAATAGTAGACTCTCTCTCTTTCTATTCTACCATCTTTGAGCCGAACCTTCTCTTCCCGAATAAAATTATGAACTCTCAAATAAAACTCGAGGTCCCCCACCTTCCTATTTAATTCATCTTCCTGCGTCGAAGCCTTAATCGTTCCATCGTCACTGAAGAGAGAAATCTTCCGGACGTCTCTATAAACGGCGAAATTCCTCAAAATGCGGTGCATATCAAAATGTCTTCCCTTCTCCATTGCCCGGATGACATTCTCCTCGACGAATTCCGCAATAATCTTTGTTTTTTCGTGAGTTAATTTCTCTATGCTGGCTTCGTGAAGGTTTGTATTCCACCAGACATTAAAAGAAATGGCAAAAATCAAGATGAGGCTGGTGACAAAGATTACCTTAAAAACGAGAGAGGTCCGTCCAAGGATTCGCCCCATTCAATCTCCCCAAAAAATCTTAATGTTTTCTTAAACAATATCCGAATATTTAAAGGGAATGCTAACAATTTATACCTTTTTACTACCCAAAAATCAATAATAGTAATCCCCGCCATAATCCCCATTTAGGATACTGCTTTTAACCCGTGGTTTGATCCGGCTTAAATAGATATTAAGAAACAAATTTCGCATTTAGAAAAGGAATGGGTGATTAGCTCTTTTGTTCTATGAAGAGTTTTTGGTTGGCGAACTTATTGAACGAAGCTCAGTCTTTGACATTTTATAAAGCTTAAAGACCTTGCAATTCTTGCAATCTCGTTTGGTGCCAAGGAGAATCTCACACTTCGTATAAGCAATTTCCCAACAAGGCCCTTCTTGGTAAAGATAAGCAGGACAATCAATGTACACGTATTTCGAACAATCCAAGATTATCCAACAAGGTTCCTTTCCTTCCCAGAAGCTTGACAATTTCATTCCCCCCTGTACCAAGCAACCCCATTCTATATCAACCCCCAAAAAAAGCAATACATAAAGATTAGCTCTTGATTCGTCCAGGAGTTTCTCAAACAAATAAAAAAGTCAAGGAAAGTTTATGACGAGTGGGGAATGACTGGTATATTTTTAGGGATAGGTTCTTTTGTCTTCCTCAATAATCGCAGTGACTTCGCGTTTAGTACCGTATTTTCCAGAAGCCTCTTTCGCTTGATCCTTACCCAGGTAAGGCCGTTGAATTTTAATCCAGTGCTTCGAAGTCATGATATCAGCTGCGTTGTCGAAGATAAAATAAGCCTCTTTGAGTTCCTGCCCGGAAAAGAGTTTTACAACTCTTCCCGTCCTACCTGGAATCTTATATTCTCTTGCAATCCCGCTATAAAAAGCAATGACGCTCTCGAACGGATCACTGGTCGTAAAAACGATTTCTTTTGAAGCTTTTAAAATTTTACTACCTGGCTCTGGCTGTCTTGCCTCGTAAACAGCATCCAATTTGGCTCCCGGGTAAACCTTAAATGATGCCGAAAAGCCAGGTACTGGCAGGGCAAAGAGCATCCCAAAGGCTAAAATCCATATTATTCCTTTTTTCATCCCTACTCTCCGTCTTGTCTCTCAAGCTTATTTTGACCCGACCATGACGCTTCGTCAAGACTTAAGGTTCTTTGGCCATATGGCTTAGGAACAGTTCTCCCAGTGTCGCATAAAATAAGCAATCTGGACTGCGTGAATTTACTCATCTTTCTGTGGGAAATGACGTAATTTGAGCGAATGAAATTCCTATTCTGGTTTTCAGCGATGGAAAAAAATAAAAATGATAATTCAAATTAGGTAGTTAGACCCTTCGGAATAAATTATGAAACAAGGGTTGTTTAGGGTATACATTTTGCTTGTAAGATGGCGCCAACCCATTACTGGGATGGGAGCTTCAGGATCTTCGTCATGTTCTGGGAGGAGGACATCCATAGTGAATAAGATACTAACGCATTCCGTTATGATTGCCATTCTGTCTTTGACCCTTAGCGCTCCCGTCTTTGGTGAAGGTGCTCTTCCTGTCAAAGGCGGAAAACTGCCTGTCATGCGTCTTCCTATTCCTAAAGATCCGAATGAAAAAATTTATTTAGGACTTTCAGGAGGTGGATTTTTTAAAATTCCTCAAATCAAATCGAAAGGTGTCTTGATTAAGATTTTCAATCTCTATTGCCCTATCTGTCAAAGTACCGCAGCGGCCATGGCGGAAATATATCATCAAATTGAAAACAATCCAGACCTTAGGGGCAAACTAAAATTAATTGGCATTGGGGCGGGAAATAGTCTCTTAGAGATAGAAGCTTTTAAGCACAATTACAATATCCCTTTTCCTATCTTCGCGGATGAGAATTTCAAAATTCACCAGGCTTTGGGAGAAGTGAGAACTCCATTTTTTATTGCCGTTAAAATAGAGGGGGGTCGCCCTCCTGAGATTGTTCAGACCCATCTGGGTGGACTCACCGAGGCCAGGGCACTTTCAGATTTGATGATTGAAGCTTATGGGATGAAGCACGAGGATTTTCTGATAAAAAAAGCAGCCACGTCACCCAGAGAGTCTCGACCCGATGTCGAACTGAAATAGTTGTCTTTCAAAGGAGTGCAGCTATTCAATCTTATAAGATTTTAATTGCCGATGATGAGTATTTGATCCGATGGTCCCTCACCCAGGCCCTTTCCCAGGAGGGCTATGAGGTGACTTCGGTTGAGAACGGGAGGAAGGCCATCGAGGCAGCCAAGGCACAACACTTCGACTTCATCATCACTGACTTGATCATGCCAGAATTGGATGGATGGAAAGTATTGGAAACGGCTGTACAGGCCCAGCCTCCGCCTCGGGTCATTATCATGACAGCCCGGGGAAACGAAGAGACGGGAAGGATAGCCAAAGAAAAAGGGGCCTGGGCCTATGTGGAGAAGCCTTATATCATTGATAAAATCAAAGAGATTTTGAACCCTTTCGCCTTTTGACCATCTCCTCAAAGTTTTTCTATCACCTTGCACAGAAAACCCGAATCCTTACAGGATGGCTTGAAAATCATCTTTCATTTGCTTAATCCGCCTGTTTAAGATAAAATTTCAGAGAAAAAAGGAGAATCTTGAATGAAGAAAGAGACCGTTATCCTGATGGTTGTGGTTGCATTCCTTGTCGGATTCATCACCGGTGCCACCGTTGCGATCCTGAGGGGGACAAAAGGGGCAGAAAAGGAGGCCACGGTCCAAAAACCCCAAATGGCTCCCCCGGGGGCTCCGGCGCCGGCTCTTCCCGCACCAACTCCTCCTGCCCGCGACTCCGTCGAAGTCGCTTCTCAGATCCAAACCTTGAAGGAGATCGTTAAGAAAGACCCCAAAAACCTTCCAGCCTGGGTGGAGTTAGGGAATCTTTATTTCGATTCTGACCACCCCAAAGAGGCCATTGATGCTTACAGCCGTTATCTAGCTGCCAAACCTGATAATCCGGATGTCAGGACAGATATGGGGATCATGTATCGAAAATTGGGGCAATTCGATAAAGCCCTCGAAGAGTTCAAAAAGGCAGCCCAAACCGATCCAAAGCATGTCAACAGTCGATACAATATTGGCCTCGTCCTCCTCCATGACAAACAGGATATGAAGGGTGCTATCAATGCCTGGGAAGAATATCTGAAAGTTGATCCGAACAGCGAAAGAGCTCAGCGGATAAGAGCTCAGATCGAGAAGATGAAAGCGATGTCCGCTCCACCGACTAAGTAATCTCGGCATAGAGCATAGCATAATGGTTTTTATGGTTTCCAGCACATGGATCGAGTTCTTGCCTTAGGGAATTCTGAACTCTCAAATCATTAAATGGTTATGAATGACGAAAAAGAAGACGAAGAACTCGAAGAAGCAAAAGAGTTATTTAAGGAAGGGCTGAGAAAGATCTTCCAGGCCACCAAAAAAGTTTCCGACAGGGTCGTGGAAGGCTTTCGAGAAGGATATGCCAAAGACGTCACCAAAAAAGAAAAATAGAAATCCCAATTCCCAAATCCCAGATCCTAAATAAATCTCAATAGTGAAGCACCCGCCCACAAGGCGGGGCCCCCTCCCTGACGGTGACATTATGCCGAAATGCCTAATTGTTTCGCATTTTGAAAAAATATTTTTTCTTTATCGCCCCCTGATAAAGGAAGCCTCTCCGCAAAGTCGTGGCACTCCTTTGGATCATCGTAGGGATAATCCGTCCCGAGAAGTATTTTGTCTATCCCAAAGGCTTCGAGAGTACACATAAACGCGGGCTTATAATAATTCCCGCTTGTTGTCACAAAAACATGATTCTTCAGATATTCACTGGGGCTCTTAGGTAATGTCCGGAAGGCGGGAGGAAGAGGCCTGAGATAGGCCCAGTCTATCCTCCTCATGAGGAACGGCAGGATCTCTCCAAGATGCCCAAGGATCACTTTCAATCCAGGGAATCGATCAAAGGCCCCGCTGAAAATGAGACGCATCATACACAAAGCAGTCTCCATTCCGAACCCGAATGGCGCTCCGCCCAAAGCAAATCCGTAAGTCCTCGCCTGCGGTATCGCTGGCACCGTCGGATGAATGTAGATCGGCACACCCAGGCTTTCCGCTCTCTCAAGAATGGGCCAGTATCTTTTTTCATCCAGATAGGAATCACCATAGTTCGAATGTGTATTCCACCCGACAAACTTTAAATCTTTCACAGTTCTTTCGAGCTCATCGGCTGCTGCCCGAGGATCCTTTGGGGCAAGTGCGGCATAACCCATAAATCGACCTGGATATCTACGAATCACCTCGTAAAGAGCGTCATTGGTTTTTTTGGCCAAGGCAGTGCCAACCGGAGAACCAAGCTGTTCAATCCCGGGGGCGGACAGACTTACAATTTGGACGTCGACGCCAAGTGAATCCATAACCTTTAGCCTCTCTTCACCCACATCGAGAAGTGAGCTGAGCAGAGGTTCTGAAAATGGCTGTACCAGGTCGGCGAAATAAGAGAGCTTTCCGCTTTTTCCCTTCTTGTCGTCATAGACGAATCGGGGATATCCCAGGTTTTTGCTCAGCGCCTGAAGATATTCCCTGGTGTAAAAGTGCGCCTCAAAGTCGATTTTTTTCATAAGAGACTGCCCCTTCTTATTTATCTCCCCACCACCCTATCTCCCTATCCATTATCCTTCATCACTCCTACCTGAACATTCCTAAACCTGGCTGGCGCTGCACCGTGTCCCACATGGGCCACCTGGCCCGGCTCACCCTTCCCACAATTGGGCGTTCCCCACATTTGCCAGTGATCTCGATTTCCAATCGCGTCACAAGAACTCCAGAATTTTGGAGTAATCCCGGTATAGGTGGGATTCTTGACCATTTCGCCAAGCTTGCCTCCTTTGATCTCCCAGCCAACCTCAGCCCCGAACTGGAAGTTTATCCTCTTGTCATCAATCGACCAACTTCGATTGGTCGTCAAGAGAAGCCCT
Source organism: Thermodesulfobacteriota bacterium (assembly GCA_049684675.1). Lineage (GTDB taxonomy): Bacteria > Desulfobacterota > BSN033 > BSN033 > UBA1163 > UBA1163. Next base: position 9,249 of record JBAVGF010000257.1, read on the forward strand.
TCCTCCGTATCGGCGATCATCTGTTCTAATGTCCACTCTCCGGGTTCCAGATTGATGTTCGTCATCCGGATCAAAGGAATTCGATTCCAGCCATCGGCTCTCATCGTCCCGTTGCTCTCTCTTTTCAGAAGGTGGGCCGTCTCCCTTGATGTTAGAAGATTGACTAACATCCCGCGGGAGATAATAGGAACCCTCTGAGCCTTCGTCCCTTCGTCATCGTAACCGAAAGTTCCCAACCCTCCAGGATAGGTGGCATCCGCAACGATATTCACCAATTCTGAGCCATATTTGAAATGGCCCACCATCTCTGGTTTCAAGAAACTCGTGCCGGCATAACTGGCCTCGGTCCCGAGAATTCGATCCAGCTCGATGGGATGGCCGATGGATTCGTGAATCTGCAGGGCCAGCTGCGAACTATCCAATATCAGCGTGGTCGTCTTTGAAGGACAGGGTCTTGCTGAAAGAAGCTGTGAAACCTCTTCAGCCACCCTTTCTGCCTGATCTGAAAGGGCTAATTTCTCAATCCACTCATACCCACGAGTGGCAAAATTCCCCCGAAAAGAGTTGGGATAGGAACGGACCTGAATCTCACCCCCCTCAATGGCTGTGGCCGAAATGCCCGCTCCGCACTCAATAATTTCCTGCTCGATATAAGACCCTTCAGTGGAAGCGAATGTCTTCTCCATCTTATAAGAACCCGAAAAGGCTTCGGAGATCTTCACCTTTTTATTCCTGCGGAGGATCTCATCGGCCTTGAGAAGGAGGTCGAGTTTTGCTTCGGGAGCGACATCAAAGGGATCGATAGAAATCGGGGTTTTATATTTATCGACCACGGGAGAGGCAGATAGGAAAATGACCTCCTTCCCCTTGACCTTTGAACTGGCTTTGGCAATCTTCAGGGCCTTGCCAAAAACTCTCCCCATCTCCCCCCTGGTCACTTTGGAACTGCAGGCAAATCCCCAGGCGCCTTGGAAAAGAATCCTGATTCCGAACCCGAAATCCTCATCGCCGGTCAAAGCCTCCACTTTCCCGTTCTTCACCTCGACCTCTTCATCCTGGCGGCGAACGATTCGAATATCGGCATACTCCGCGCCTTTTAATTTTGCCAAATCAAGGATATTTTGGATAGGTACTTTCATCGCTTGCCTCTCCAAAGAGTGCGTAAAGCTATTTTTAACCCCCCTCTATTCCCCCCTTAGATTAAGGGGGGAATAGAGGGGGGTTAGTCATTTTGCCTCACTCACAATGCGGAGACTCCCGAAAAATTGAATCCGTCTATTTTGATGGCGGGAGCAACGCTCCCTGTAATAAAACGCCTTGAGTAAACCGTTCCTTCCGAGCAAATTTTTCGATTCTTTGATACGGCGGTCACTCGAGAAAGTGCCTTCAGGATAGATTCTGTGAACCTGAGATTCTTGACCGGTCTTTTGGTCTGACCTTCCTCAATCAAAAAAGTCCCGTCCCGGGTCATCCCGGTGATGACCGCCTTCATGGGTTCCACTACATTGGCGTAATGGAATCGGGTCACATAAATTCCTCTTCGAACAGATTTGACCATCTCCTCCAAAGAGGACTCCCCTCCCTTCATAAAAAGGTTGATCGGAATGGGACCTTCCGTATTGGGTGCGATCAAGCCATGCCCGGTGGATTTTTTCCCTTCCCGGCCCGCTGTGAAGGAATCATAGGTCACTTCTTTCGCCACCCCCCTGTCAAAAAAAGTGACCTTCTTCTTCGGAACGCCTTCGAAGTCGAAAGGAACTTGTAAACCTTCCGGGTCAAGACCGTCATCGTAAACGGTCACCTTTTCATCCACCATTTTTTCCCCAAACCGGTTAGTGAAGAAACTTCGACCTTCCTGGACAGCCAGGGCATTAAAACCCAGATAGCCCAGAAAAGATAAGAGTTCGCTCACGGCGTAAGGTTCTAAAACAACCTCATACTCTCCTGGTTCGATCTGAGTCGGTTCTTCCTTGGATGTCTTTCCGACTGCTTCTTGGACCAAAGAATCAACGTCTAATTGATCAGGGTCCCTCGACACGAAACTCGCATAGCCGGAACTTTTCTCATTTTCCACGATCAGATGGAGGAACAGGTCGGAAAACCTCTGATAGGCCTCCACTCCAAGGGAATTGACTACGGCCAATTCAACTTCCCCATTCGAAAAGGCACCAGAGCCTTGGCACCCCTTTTCTTTTGCTCGCCTCAACAAGCTTTTAATCATTCCCACCTTATGATTGGGCGTGAGGCGGCTGATGTTTTCAGAAAAGGCTTCAATCTCAGGAAGGGATTCGGGCCCTGACAAAGAAATAAACTCATCATTGGCCTGTTGAACCTTGGCCAGGGAGATTGCCCTCTGAAGAGATTTTTTCAATGAAGAGGGCAGAAAAATATTGGTTGTGACTACTGCTATCTTTTTCCCAAAAACCACCCGGAGGATGACTGTCCGGTTTCTCTCCGCCACATGCTGGTGAATGGCAGAGCCGGCAAAACGGGTGAGTGAGGAATCCTCTGTTAGAAAGATGGCTTCCGTCTGATCGGCAGGGGATTCCTGAACCACTTTCTTTAATAAATGGACGGCAGACTCCCTTTCGATCATTGGATCACCCCCCCTCTCCTTTTCTGATAATCTAAAACAGCCGCCTGGATGGCTTTCTCTGCCAGGATGGAACAATGGATCTTGGCCGGTGGAAGTCCACCGAGGGCCTCGGCGATCACCTGATCCGAAATCATGAGAGCCTCTTCAATCGCTTTTCCTTTCATCATCTCTGTACTCATGCTCGACGAAGCGATGGCAGCCCCGCACCCAAAGGTCAGAAACTTCGCATCGATGATCCGACCCGCCTCGACTTTGATAAAGAGTCGCATGGTATCTCCGCAGACAGGATTCTGAGCTTCTCCGACTCCATCCGGATTCTCCATCTCGCCCATATTCCTCGGGTGCTTCAAATGGTCGATCACAGTCTGATTATAGGAACCAGTTTCCTCTGCCATCGTTGTCATCTAAATCGCAAAGCGCATAGAGAATCTACACTCTCCGCGCTCCGCTCTTTGCTCTCTGCTCTCTATGTGCCTAAGACTTTACGGGCAAATTCTCTTCCGAATTGAATCGCGCTTTTGCATTCCTCCGGATCTGGAACAAACTGGACGGACAGCTCCTTTTCCCAGATCTCGAATTTCTCCTGGTCGAGGGCCTTTCTCATTTCCTTGATCGCTCCTCCTCCCCATCCATGCGACCCGAAGAGGCCGAAGACCTTCCCTTTAGGTCTCAACCCCCTCATATAAGTCAAAAAATCTCCCATGGTAGGGAACATCCCGTTATTCAGAGTGGGCGAGCCTAAAAGGATAGCCTTTGCCTCCAGCATCTCCTCAATGATGTCGCTCCGATGATTGGATCGTAGATGGAGGAGTCTCGCTTCAACCCCCTCGTCAACCAAGCCTTTGAGGATCGCCTTGGCGATAGCCTCCGTGCTTCCCCACATCGTATCGTAGACGACGAGGATTTTATTCCCTGCCTTTCCCTGGCTCCAGTCCACATAGGCCTCAATGATCCGGCTCGGATTCTTTCTCCAGATGAGGCCATGGCTGGGCGCAATCATATCGATGGGGATACCCATCTTCATCACCTCGTCCACTTTTTTCAAAATGAGGGGCGCCAGAGGCCAGAGGATATTGGCGTAATATTTTGCAGCGTGTTTCATCACCTCATCACCCACCTCATCCTCAAATCTTTGGCAAGAGGCGACGTGCTGGCCGAAAGCATCATTGGGCAAGAGAAGCTGATCTTCTTTGATATAAGTGAACATGCTATCCGGCCAGTGAAGCATCGGAGCCTCCACAAAGGTTAGGGTCCGATGCCCAACGGAAAAAGTTTCTCCACTCTTTACGGTCTTAAATTTCAGCGATTTCTTATAATGTTTGGTCAGACCCTTCTGGCCTCTCTCCGAGGTGATGACGGTTGGATTGCCAATCCGTTCGACCATCTGGGTGAGCGAACCAGAGTGATCCATCTCTACGTGATTCGAAACAACCACGTCAATTCTAGATGGATCGATAATCTCAGAAATCCGCCCCAGCATTTCAAGATAGAAGGGAGCCTTCACCGTATCCACAAGAACGTTCTTCTCATCCAGGATCAAATAAGCGTTATAGGTTGTCCCATACGGAGTGGAATAGCCGTGGAAATCTCTTATGTTCCAATCAATGGCTCCGACCCAATAAATCCCTTTCTTCAGTTCCACCTTCTCCATCTGTACCCTCCAGCTCTTTGGCCCTCCCACCCTTCCCTTCTCCTCAAGCGGGAAAGGGAAGGGTGGGGCTGTAGTTCAGCATTTTTCTTTCACTGCAAAAATTGACAATAAAACTAACATAAATAATTTCAGACCAAAAATCAATTAAGATCGGACTCAAAAAATGAAGGCCCTTCAAACCATAGGATTTGAGGGGCCTTTAAGAAATAACCCTTAATTTAAATCAAATCGGATAAAATCCACTCCCCTTAACTTTTTATTTTTTTGGGGTGGCATACCTCCTCTTTACCCACCGCCACCCGGCCGCAGGCATCACAGACATAATCAAATTTGGCAACCTTCGGCTTGCAAACATGTCTTGGATTACTAACCGTGATGCCGCAATACTCGCAGGTGTATGCTTTCTTGACCTCCTTGGGACTACAGAGATGACCTTTCTCGGTGGTCACCAAGCCGCACGTCTTACATTTGTAAACTTTTTTGGCTGGTTTTGTTGCCATTCTCTTTTCTCCTTTCTATTTTTTGTTCCTACCTCTTCTGGATCACCTCAAAAGAATCGAGAATCTTCTTCATATCCTGACGGTCGTTCGTGCCTTCTTTTTCCATTATTACATAGAGGATGAAGATCTGATAGGGTTCGGTGAACCCGTAAATCCACCCCTGCTCCCGTTTCACACCCTTTAGGGTGTAGGTAACATATTTTTTTGCCGCATACTGAACGCCTTTCAAAGTGACAGCTTCTGTTGGGCCGGTCTCAACTCGGACACCTTCCTTCTCCCACTCGTCTTTCAAGCTACTGGCCCCCATACCGACCAGTGCCTCCATCACTTCTTGGCTTGCGACAAAGCGAGGATTTGCAGGACTAAAATCGATCTGCACGTTCGACTGGGTTAGGGGATCAAAAATGTATAACTCCGTCTGCTCCTTGTCCGTCGGAGAAGGCTTGTCATAACCCAGCTCTTGCAGGAAATCAGGGAATTCTGTTGTCATTCTCCAGTTGGAAGGGATCGAGACATTGAATGGGTACCGAATACCAATGAATTGATCTCCCTCGACCTTACCGGGAGGAACGCTGAGATCTTCTTTGAGCACCGGCCGAACAGGAGCCGTTGTGGCGCACCCGACTAAGAGAACAATAAGGGAAAACATTAACAATAGACTTTTTCTCATCACCATGTTTAGCCCCTTTAAAGTTCTAATCGGTTTACCTTAAACATTTAATAATAAACGTTTGAAAAGTAAATAAGGTAAAATACGTATTTTCCAATTGGAAATACTGTACCTTGAATTCTCTGGGTAGACCAGATTAACCGGGAGAGCCTGGAGAAAGTTCCCGCCCCATCAGCATTCTTCCCTTCGTCCTGTTGATGAAAGAGGCGAAAGAGGGTATTCCCCCGTCGGGGGTCCATTAACCGCAGCGTGCTCGCCATGCCCACCTCTCCTTCACTTGACAATAAAAGATCCAATTATTATCTGTGTATCAAACAGTATATCAGCATCTTAGGGAGGCTGATGGAAAAGGAGGATTGTACCATGAAGAAAATAATATATTCACTCATGACAGTGTTTGCGTTCAGTATTTTATTCGTTGGCGCTGGAATCTCATCTTCCCAGGAATTCCCGGAGGGAATGATAACAATGTATGGCCAGTCGGACATCAACGGTTGGGATACGTTGGAAGCGAGTAGCATGATCGGAGCTCAACTGCTGACGACGGAGGGAGACTATCTGGGGCAAATCAGTGACCTAGTGATTGACTCGGAAACCGGACATGTGTTAGAGGTGGTCCTTTCCGATGCTCCGGAAAGAGGGGCTCGGCCGGTGACGGTGCCTTTCGCGGCCATATCGCATACCGGTAATGGCATTTACGTGTTTAACAAATTCGAAGATTTCACAGGCCAGTTCAGCACGGAAGGACCTCGTTTGGAAGAACCCTTTACCCAGTGGGCTGAGACCCGTTTCCTCTATTCCGTGGAACCCATACCTATGGCAGCGTTTCATGCGACGACGCTAATGGGTTCTCCCGTTCAAACTTCTGGAGGAGAAGAGGTTGCCCGGATCAATGATTTCGTGATTGATTTTAGCAGCGATCAGGTTGTTTACTCAGTTCTTTCCGATGTGGGAGGAAGTGAAGGGAAAATGGTTGCTGTCCCTTTCGGCGAACTGTCAAGAAGTGACCGAAATACCTTTACTCTTAAAACGACGAAAGAAAAATTGGTCGATTCACCTGCATTCAGAATGACTGACATGACCGATCATCGCTATGCGGAAAACATTTACAGTTACTATGGCGTGCAACCTTACTGGGAAGAAAAGTAGCGGTGACGCAAAAAACCTGTTCAAAAAGGGCAGGCCATCGGCCTGCCCTTTCTTAATCATAGCTTACATCCCCACCCTTGGAAAAATAGTCCCAAACATGCCCAAATTTGGCACAAAATCACACTCCATTGAGCTCTTCAGTTCATAATATTATTAAGTTTCAATGTATTACAATCTCTATTCTTTGGCATGACAATTGCTTATATTTAGATCAATCTTCTTTATCTCAATGTTTACGGTTGCAAGAATGTAAAGAAACCACACAGGAAACCGGATTTTCTTCGGCACAAGGAATTATGGAGTCTCCAGGGAAATTTTTGAAAAAAGAAAGGGAGACGCGAAACATCTCATTGGAGGAAATCTCTAAGTTCACCAAGGTAAGGGAACGCTACCTCAAAGCCATCGAAGAAGACAGATTTGAGCTCCTTCCCGCGATTCCTTATGTCAAAGGATTCTTGAACGTTTACGCCAGATATCTCACCCTCAACCCGAAAGATATTGTTCTCCAATATGAAAATTATCTGAAAAGTCTTATTCCTCCGGAGACCCTCCAGCTGCAGCAGGCTCCGATCAAGAAAAAGAGCACCAGAGCCTGGCTTTTCTTTTCTTTGATCTCCGTAATATTCTCTTCACGATAACCTTCATCTCCTATCCGACGGGCCTTGCCTCCTAAAAATAGGGACACATCCCATTTAATCGGGTGACGTTCTGAAGCATTTTTTAGGTTGGAGTGAGGCGACGGCAACAAAAAATGGGATGTGTCCCTATTTAGGTTCAGAGATCGGGGACGAGTGGCGGCGAAGCCTTAGGTCTCCAAGAAAATCAGATCGGGGTCCTCAAGCCGGGCAATCACGGTACTGAGAAAGCGGGCGGCCTCAGCGCCATCGACCACCCGGTGATCGAAGGAGAGGGACAGGGGAAGGATTTTTCGGACAACCACCTTCCCGTCCCTGACCACGGGCCTGTCTTGAATTTTTCCGATGCCCAGAATGGCCACTTCGGGGTAGTTGATGATCGGAGTCCCATAGGTCCCGCGCACCGCCCCATAGTTGGTGATGGTAAAGGTTCCACCTTTCAGGTCAGCCAGGTCGATGGTTCGGCTCCTTGCCTTTTCAGCCAGTTGGGCAGATTCCTGTGCCAACTCAAAGATGGACTTCTCCTTAGCGTTCTTGACCACCGGAACCATCAACCCTTCCGGCGTATCTGTGGCCAGGCCGATATTGAAATATTTCTTCAGGATGATCTCTTCATTCTCATCCTCCAAGGTTGCATTAAGATAAGGATGCTCGGTCAGACCCGCGATAACGGCTTTGATAATAAACGGCAGGATCGTCAGTTTAATCCCTTTCCCCTCCGCCACCTTCTTCTCCTTCTCCCTGATTTGCCAGAGTTCTGTGACATCAGCGTCATCCATGGCCGAGACATGGGGGGCCGTATATTTAGATTTCACCATGGCTTTGGCTATGGATCGCCTGACCCCTCGCAAAGGAATACGCTCAACAGAACCGTACAGGTCATACTTTCTGACCTTCTTTATTTCCTTCACTTCTTCAGCCGGTTTCGCTTTGCCTTCTGCTGCCTGGCGAACATCCTTTTCCAAGACCCGGCCTTCGGAACCAGTCCCCTGGACCTTGTTGATGTCAACACCCAATTCTCTTGCCAGAGCCCGAACAGCAGGCGTTGCCAGGGCGTGCTCGCTCACCAGCGCTGGTTTTGCTGGGGCTGGCTTAATCGGTTCCGCCTTCGCGGCTACGGCAGGGGCCTCTTCAGGTGCCTCTTCCAGTTCCCCCACCACACCCACTGATTTGGGCTTTGGGGCCGGGGCGGAAGGACCGGGAGGCGGGGCGGCCAAGGCTTCTCCCTTCTCTCCAATCACAACGATCACCTGACCAACCTTTACAATCTCCTTCTCCCGAGCCAGTATCTTCAGAATGATTCCGGTTCTTGGAGAAGGGATCTCTGCAAGAGCCTTGTCGGTCTCCACCTCAACAAGGGATTGCCCCTCCTTGATCTCGTCCCCTTCTTTCACCAACCAACGAACGATCTCGCCTTCTGTCAATCCTTCCCCGATATCAGGAAATTTAAATTCGAATGCCATAAGTCCTCCCATCTCCCTCACGCTTCCCCACTCCCTTTGAGTCTGTGTCGCAATTACAAAAACCGGTTCCAAATAAGACGGAACAGACGGTCGGGTGGAAAAGCTTCAGAGCGCAACCTTTACACGTGAGATTCAGACGTTCAAGATCCATGAGATGATTCCATTTTCCGTAAGCACCGATTAGCCATTCCCTAAAAGACCGTATTCTAAAGCTTTCGAACCCAACTGTCTGTTCCGCCAAGGTCGCGACTTCGACCCACCTCCTCCGGGAGAGGAAGGGGGTGAAGGGATCAAAAACTCATTACTTTCTTTACTGCCATCACGATCCGTTTAGGATTGGGAAGATAATAGTGCTCGGTCTTCATCAGGGGAACAGGAATGTCAAACCCCGTGACCCTCTCAATGGGTGCTTGAAGAGAAAGAAGCGCCTTTTCATTGATCTGGGCAATGATCTCCGCACCTAAACCGCAGGTCTTTGGCGCTTCGTGGACGATCACCCCTCTCCCGGTCTTTCGGATGGAAGTGATAATCGGTTCGATATCCATGGGTGAGATCGTTCTGGGATCAATGATTTCCGCATCAATCTTATCTCCCTTTAGCTGTTCCGCAGCATTCAATGCCTCCCGAACCATAGCTCCCCACGCCACCACAGTTACGTCTTTGCCCTCCTGAACCAACCTGGCTTTTCCGAGAGGAATGGTGTAATCCCCTTCCGGAACTTCTTCCCGTATGGCCCGGTAGATGCGCTTAGGCTCCATGAAGATAACCGGATCCGGATCTCGAATCGAGGAGAGCAAAAGGCCTTTGGCTTCGTAAGGTGTCGAGGGGATAACGACTTTTATCCCCGGGATATGGGCCAGGATGGCCTCCGGGCTATCCGAATGATGTTCCGGCGCATGGATACCGCCTCCATAGGGAACCCGGATGACCAGGGGACACGTGAATCTCCCTCTCGACCGGTTTCGAATTCGGCCAATGTGATTGTTGATTTGATCGAGACACGGATAGAGGAATCCTTCAAATTGAATCTCTGCAATCGGGCGAATTCCGTAAACCGCCATGCCGAAGGCCACCCCCACGATTCCCAACTCCTCCAGTGGCGTATCCACCACCCGGTCCTCTCCGAATTTCTGCTGGAGGCCGTCTGTGACGCGAAAGACACCTCCTTCACGTCCCACATCCTCGCCCAGGATAACAATCCGGTCGTCTCTCTCCATTTCCTCCCGCAGCCCTAAGTTGATTGCCTCCACCATATTGAGTTTTGCCATCACCGAATCCTCTCCGATTGTCTATTGTTTTCTCCTCTCCCCTGGGAGAAAGGATTAAGCACCCCACCCTCCTCTATCTCAACGTAACTCTAAGTGACCGCATTCTAAAGCTGAGAAGCCTGATCCCGCCAGGGCGGGAATCCCTCCGTGTCTACCCTCCCACGTGATTACGACACCGCTTCCGGGGGGAGGGAAGCATAGGTACGCTTCATGCCAGCGTCGATTTTAGATACTCCAATTGCTCCTTTAACTGCGGCGTCATCACAGCAAAGACGGAGGTAAAGATTTCATCCGATGTCGGCGATGGCACAGCCTCTGCATCCTTTACCGCCTGATCAATCTCTTTCTGAGCCTCTTCCGTGATTCGCTGCTCAAATTCCTCACTCCAAAGTCCTTTGCCCTTAAGATAGAACCTCAACCGGACCAGCGGATCCAAGGGTTTCCAACGTTCAATCTCTTCATCGGTCCGATATTTGGTTGGATCATCGGCCGTGGTATGAGGTCCGAATCGGAACGTAACGCCTTCGATCAACGTCGGTCCTCCTCCGGAGCGTGCCTTATCTACAGCTTCTTTCGTTGCCGTGATCACTGCAAAAAGATCATTTCCATCCACCTGAATCCCATCAAATCCGTAAGCGATGGCTTTTTGCGCAATCGTCGCTGAGGCGGTCTGCCTTGACCTTGGAACGGATATGGCAAACTGGTTATTCTGGCAGAAGAAGACCGTCGGCGTCCTAAAGACTCCCGCAAAATTCAACGCCTCGTGGAAATCGCCTTTGGATGTCGCTCCGTCGCCGAAGTATGCCACGGTAACGATCTTGTCACCCTTAAGTTTGGCGGCCCAGGCCGTTCCTACGGCATGGGGGATATGGGTTCCGACAGGGATGGAAACCGGCATCATATTGATTCCCTCCGGCGCACGGCTTCCGATCTCATTCCCCATCCAGTAGAGCATGAAATTCTTAAGGGCAATCCCCATCATCAGGGTAATCCCGATCTCTCTGAAGGCAGGGAAAACCCAATCCCCCTTTTGCAGGACGTAACCGCTTCCGACCTGGCAAGCCTCCTGTCCCCAGATGGGTGCATACGTTCCGAACCGCCCCTGACGCTGAAGAAGGAGCCCCCGCTGGTCGGCCAGCCTGATGAAGGCCATCTTTTTATAGAGGGCCAGCGTCTCCTTGTCGTCGATGGGAAGTTTTAGGCCGGGCTGAAGTGTTCCATCGGGTTTCAGAATCTGAAACATCTTTCCCTTGAGCGGATGATAATCTTCCATTAGACCCATGGTTTCTCCTCTTGAATTTAGGAATTTGGGAATTACGGCTTAAGGAATTTTTCAATCCGAAATCCGCAATCCGCAATCATTCCAGTGCCCACTTCTTCAATCGTTCGTAGTCTGCTTCGCCGCAGATCCACTTTCCCGTTTTTTTATTGAAGAAAAAAGGGACCGCGCCGCAATAACCTTTGTCATATTCCTTCATCAATGTGGCATTGGCTTCGTTATGCCATACTTCGAGCCTTGCGATGTTTACGCCCTCTTCTTGCTCTAACCTCTCCACGAGAGGAGCCATCTTGTGGCAGTGCGGTCACTCAGCTCCGGCGAATTCCAACAAATAGAATCCCCTCTCCACTTTCTCCTCCTTTTAAATCTAAAGGGCCGCTGTTTCTACCCTATCCCTCCCTTGAGAATACCGCTCTTCCAACCAACCTGGCGATGGGAATGTAAAGAACGATCAAAATGATCAACGGAATGAAGGAGGGAACCAGTGCGTCCGACCTGAACCCCCGGATAAAGTAAGCAAGCGCCAGCAGGATGGCAGTAAAATTATGGGTACAGATCATCCCCAGATTCGCCGGAGCCATCTTGATGGGCTCCTGGTAATGCGCTCTCAATACGGAAATTGTCTTGAAGGCAATCGGAAGCGTCAGCAAAGAGATCAACCCGAGGGTCGGTATCTTCCCTAAAAGCACTCCCGCCAAGATGACGCCGTAAGCTGAAAGAAGGCTCAGGACAAAGAGCCAGACCCCCGTCTCCCTGCCAAACCGGGCCACCAGGTTCAGTTTTCCTCCTTTGCGGTCTTCAAGGTAATCGGGAATTTCATTGATGGTAATCATTGAAAAGAGCATGATCCCGAACGGCAGTGTTCCCCAGAAGGCCTCCCAGGAGATTCTTTGAGACTGGACATAATAAGCTCCAATGCCGATGCCCGGACCGAAACAGAAAAGCTGGGCCAATTCACCCAGCCCCCGATAACCGAATCGAATGGGTGGTGCCGTGTAAAAAAAGGCGCAGAAAAAGCCGATGGCCAAAAGGAGAAGGATGAAGGCTCCCCTCCGGATACCCAGAAAAATGCCGATGCCGATGGCAATGACATAGAAGGTGATAAACACCCGCTGCATCGTCTTGGGCTGGATCAAACCCGAAGAAAGGAGCCCACTCCCGCCGGTATAAGGATTCTTGCCGTCTGTGGCAAAGACATCCACCAGATGTCGAAAGTCATAGTAGTCGTCCGTCATATTGAGGGCCATATGATTGAGGATCAGGCCAAGCATCACCAGAAGGAAATATCCCGGGAGGAGTTTCCCATCCGTGGTCCAGGCAATCATCCCTCCCAGTATTCCCGGCATGAAACTCGCCGAGGTGAAATGAAACCGAAAGGCCTTCCACCAGGCATGCAAGCGCTTTCCAGTCATCTCACTTCTTTCCCGTCCTGAAAAAATAATCCAAACTGAATCGGCCCGGGCCCACAGCGAGGAGGACGAGAAGCCCCCCAAAGATGCCTACATTCTTCATAAAGTGAATCATCATCTTCGGATCGACAAATGCGTCATGGAAAATAAGGGTGGTAGGAATCAGAAAAATGAGGAGCAGGATCGCCCCAAACCTGGCAAAATACCCCAATATCACCGTGATGCTGCCGGCCAGCTCAAAAAAGATCGCGCCGACAAGGAAAAAATTGGTATAAGGCGCAATGCCGTGGCTGGCCATGTACTGCGCCGTCCCTTCGAAATTCTCGATTTTCCCTATCCCCGACTTAAGGAAAATCAAGACCAAAAGAATTCTTCCAATCAGAATACCGAAACCCTTTAGCCATTCCATAAATTGACCTCCCTTTCTTCTCACCCCTTGCCTAACGAGTAGCGGGCGGCCCACTCACTTAGGAAGAAAGCAGAAAGGCGCGGGATATCCCAGATTTTTCTCCAAAGGGGTAAGTACCCTTTCTTATATCACAAATCGCCCCTCCGTTCATCTTGAATTTTTAAACCTCCGTAATTATATTTGGCCAAAGAGAGGAGGTGTTTTTGATGGACGACAAAGTAAGGATTATGCCGTGCGCCTGCTTTTCCCATGATGACCAGGGCGGACGTCTCAAAATCTATATGGAGATGCCCGGTGTCGATAAAAAGGATATCTCACTCGAGATGAGAAAAGACAGTTTTTGCGTTTCAGCTCCCAGGGGCCAGGATACGGAATATTCCGGCTGCTTTAATCTGGCCCATGAAGTCGTGCCGGAAGAAACGGAGGCCAGGTACGAGACCGGCATTCTCAGAATATTCGCGCCGATTAGGGACTGGGACCGCAAAGTCAATGTCACGATCCAATAATAAGTGTCCCTTCTTTATGATCGAGCCCTTCCCTTCTTAAAGAAGGGTCTTTTTATTCCCTTCCCGGTGACATCTCTCCCTGGCCGAGAACAAATGAATTGGATCGTCAGGGTTCTTCCATCCTCTTCAAACTTGATGGCTGCCTGCAAGGCTTCAAAGGTCCTCTCTTCCATATGCTCTCATCATAAGGAAATTCAGTATAAAGTATATGGGGTAAGCCTTGTATTCTATTATGAAAAATAATGTATTTTATGGCTCGGGTTGAGAGGTCTGTGGAAATGGACGTGATATCATTTAACGAGTAAGGTGAGGAGAAGCCATGCTTAAAGAAGGGATGCTATATAAAAAGATGGAAGAAGATAAGGTTTCCTGCTTCCTGTGCAGCCACCATTGCCTCATCTCCAACGGAAAATTTGGCATCTGTCACGTCAGGGAGAATAGGGGAGGTGTCCTCTATACTCATGCCTATGGAGAACTCATTGCCCGAAACATCGACCCCATAGAAAAAAAACCTCTTTATCATTTCTTCCCGGGGTCGAGGTCTTTTTCCATCTCCGCTGTGGGATGTAATTTTCGATGTGGTTTCTGCCAAAACTGGCAAATCTCTCAGGCGAAAGAGGCAAAGGCATCGGGCCTTCGTTCTGAAGAGGTGAAGCCCGAAGAGGTGGTCAAGCAGGCCGGACAGACGGGTTCAAAAAGCATCTCTTATACTTACACCGAACCCACTATCTTTTTTGAATACGCCTATGAGATAAGTCAACTGGCGAAAACAGAGGGCCTCTTCAATGTTTTTGTGACAAATGGCTATATGACGGAGGAAATGATCCGGACCATCCATCCCGCCCTTGATGCGGCAAACATCGATCTCAAGTCCTTTCGTGACGATTATTATAGAGAGGTTTGCGGGGGAAGACTGGCTCCCGTTCTGAAAAATATAGAACTCATGAAAAAGTTGAACATCTGGATTGAGGTCACGACGCTGCTCGTGCCCGGACAAAATGATTCCGAAGAGGAGTTGAAGAAGATCGCCAATTTTCTGGCCGGGCTGGATCCTTCGATTCCCTGGCATATCAGCCGTTTTTATCCTCAATACAAAATGGGAGATTTGGAAAGCACCCCCCTTGAGACCTTAAACCGAGCTTACGACATCGGTAAGAACGCGGGGTTACGTTATGTTTATCTTGGAAACGTAGGCCAGGGGAATAATACTTACTGCTACCGATGCCGGAGATTGTTGATCGAACGCCAGGGTCTTTCGGTCGGAACCAACCGGATCAAAGAAGCTCGCTGTCCTGATTGCCAGACCCCTGTTGACGGCGTGGGCTTATAGGTCCGGTGTGATCGAGCCGCAAATGGAACCAAGGGCAAAAGTCGGGATTCTTTACATCAAAACTGATGTGATTTTTGGACACAGCTTTTTCCCCTACAAAATGCGCGGTTCACTTTGTTTACTTTCCCCTCCATTTTGGTATATATATATGCTATGTGCCGCAGCCCATTTCCACCCAGGTCAATTCGGGCAGAAGGGAGGTGGTAGGATTGAAGACCAAGAAACGGGTCACCTTGAACGAGCATGCCAGACGGCAAGAAGCGAAGTTCTGGGCAATGATGCGGGCTGCTGAACCTGGCAAGCGATGCCTCAAGTGAAAGAGCTGAAAAAGCACATGATTGCCGGTCCGGCAATAAAAGAGTTCCAATTTTTCATTCAATGGCATCTCACGGAGCGGTGTAATCTCCGTTGCCGCCATTGTTATCAGGGGCGGAGGAGAGCTGAGGAGATGACTGCGAATGAAGTCAAACATGAGATCGACGGGGCCACCCGAATGTTTCAGGCCTGGGAGCAAGAGCACGGCATTAGGGTTTCCCCGTCGATCCATTTTACGGGAGGTGAGCCTTTTCTCTACGACAGGTTCTGGGATGTCGTGGCCTATGCCAGGGGAAAGGGTTACGGGGTGGCCGTGATGACCAACGGCTGTCTCGTGACTAAAGAAGACGCTCAGAAGGCTTTGGGTCTGGGAGTATCTGACATCCAGGTCAGTCTGGAAGGGCCGCCGAACCTCCATGCATCGATTCGGGGGAAAGGAAGCTATCATGCTGCCTTGAAAGGTGTTGAATATTTGGTTGCAGCAGGAAACAGAGTCAGTGCCAACGTCACCCTTTCACGGATCAATATCGACAAGATCGAAGAGACAACAGAAATCGCAAAAGAGATGGGTTTTTACAGCATCGGTTTTTCCCGAATGGTCCCTTGCGGAAGGGGAAAAGCATTAATCGATCACTTCTTAACCCCGCAAGAACTCAAGTCCGCCTATCAAAAAATCGTCTCGTTAGATACCCCCTCTTTTAAAGCCCTCTCCGGAGATCCCCTGGCAGGAACGCTCTCCGGGATCAACCCTCCATCCGGCTGCAACCTAACGCTTTCGGGTTGCAGCGCAGGCTTTTCAGGGGTAACTCTTACCAGCGACGGTTCTGTCATGCCTTGCAGGAGAATCGGCCTCGTGGCAGGAAATCTGAAAACGAAATCTCTCCGGGCGATCTGGGCCTCTTCGAGACTCCTCTGGCAGTTGAGAAGAAAAGAGAACTACACGGGAAAGTGTGGCCGGTGTTCTCTCTGGCCATCGTGTCGGGGCTGCCGGGCCGTGGCTTATGCCTATACCCTTGCCCGGGGGGAACCCGATCTTTTTGCAGATGATCCACAATGCTGGATGGAGAATTAGTAAGAGTGCAGGAGATTGCTTAAATCGACCCCAACATCTCTCTCATGGTCGTCTTTTCGTTGGATTCCTCGATCAACGTTTAACTACGAAAGAAAAAAGCACTTATTTCACCTTCCAATTTTATCATAACCCGGTTGAATAGATAAAATGCTTCTCTACACGCATAGGCAGAAAAATATTTATCAAAAATAGGTAAACTGATATAATTATCTACTCCGACGCACTCCGGATAACTGAAATAACTTCATCGATTCTCAGCCCTATGGCAAGGATAGTCAATTTGCAGGAATTAAAAAATTTTATCCCGAGAGGGAAGAAAGGGAGAATCGTTCTTGCCGGGGGATGCTTCGATATTCTCCATGTAGGCCATGTGAGGTTTCTCTCCGAAGCTAAAAAAATGGGAGATTACCTGGTAGTACTGTTAGAGAACGATAAGAACGTAAAGAAACTTAAAGGGAAAAATAGGCCTGCCTTCATTCAAAAAGAAAGAGCAGAAATGCTCTCTGCCCTTGGGAGCGTAGATCTAATCGTGCTTCTTCCGATGATGGAAAATGACTGTGATTATTTGAATCTGGTGATGAAAATCAAGCCAGATATTATTGCCGTTACAGAGAACGATCCTCATATTGAGAAGAAAAGGGGCCAGGCAAAACAAATCGGAGGAGAATTGAAAGTTATCCCCTCTATAAAAACGCTTTCTACCTCAAAACTGGCCAAGATTCTTGGGGTAGACTAATCACGAAAATTTCAAGCATAAGCAACAGAGTCATTGGATCTTTGTTTCATGTCTCGTAATCCCTCAGTTTTGATAGGAGGACCCGCCCCCAGGATCGGAGTGGTCTTTCCGGAAAAAACTTGAAGCGGGACATTTTAGCGATGAACCAAGTTTTCGTAGACATCCTTAAGAATGGTTCCTTCAGCACCACCTTCCGATTCCCTTCTCTCTAATGATCCGCAATCTCAAGGTTTTGAAGGAGAGACCACTCCGATCCCACTGCGCCCGAGACCGAGTGGTTACCCTCTCTCTCCTTCTTCCTTTGAAATGGCCTAAATTTAGACTTATAATTTCTTTAAGGAGACAAGAATGGCTCATTACTTAGGTTCACGCTGCAAAGTATGCCGGCAGTTAAACTTCTCCGTGTGCGGGTCTGATCGATGTGCCCTTTTAAGGAGGAAAACTCCGCCTGGAATGCACCCTGAATTTCGGAGGAAGGTAAGCGAGTTTAAGAAGCGCCTCATAGAGAAGCAGAAGCTGAGATTCTCTTATTGGGTTTCTGAAAAGCAGTTCAGAAATTATGTAAAAGAAGCCTTTAAGAAACCGGGAATCCCGGGCGAAACACTCCTGAGTCTCCTCGAACGAAGGCTGGATAATGTAGTTTATCGCCTCGGGTTTGCCCCGACTCTTATGGCCGGGAGACAGTTGGTCGTCCATGGACATGTCCTGGTGAACGGTCGAAAGGTCGATCGCCCTTCCTATCCCCTAAGACCGGGAGAGATGGTTGAACTGAAGCAGAAGAGCAGAAAAATGGCCCTGGTCGAGGAGGGATTGGCAAGAAGTCCGGCCCGACCGATATTTCCGTATCTTGAAATGGATAGGGAGAACCTCAAAGGTAAACTGGTCTCTATTCCTGAAAGGGCCCAGATTCCCATGGAGATCAACGAAGGCTTAATCATGGAACACTACACAAGGTATATCTGAGTCTTTCCTATATCCCATCTCAAGAGGCTTTCTTACTCTCACCTTCCGGATCGAAAGGCGTAAAGAGGCTGATCCATCCTTGCGGTATTTCGCTCGTCTCGTGAAAAGTTTTTTATTGACATCTTAGATCATAATGGGCAATCTTAAACAAAAGGGTATTGTGTAAGGGGGTCTACGATGGGAAGAGAAAGCCGGGAAGATATAAAAATGAATATCGAAGGAAATGGCTTGGTTTGCGATTGCGGAGAGAAAATCTACGAGCCTGGAACAGGAGCCATCGAAAGGCAGCCAAATTACAACAAATATTTTGAATATCTTGAATGTCCTCGATGCAAAAAAGTTTATTATCTATAATTCACACTCTGGTTCGTAGAGGTTGGAGAACGAAATAAACCGAAAGGGGAAAAAACATGAAGGTCCGAGTCGACAAGGAAACGTGTGTGGGGGATGAAACATGTGTGGAAGTTTGTCCTGAAGTCTTTGAAATGCAAGGGGATGTGGCGGTGGCCAAGATGGATGATGTTCCAAAAGACCTCGAGGAAAAAGTTAAAGAGGCAGCGACCTCCTGTCCTGTGGAAGCGATTATTATCGAATAACGATGTCTTTTGTTCTAAGTTAATTCTGACTATCCTCTGATTATTGGAATAAGTACCTGAAAGCTTCTTCCTGAGGGATTGAAACCCGACCTCCACCCTGAGAGTTCAAATGGAGAAGAACGGATTCAAAAAGGCAGTCCTTGAAAAGAAGGAATTTATCTACACCCTTGAACTGGTTCCAGGAAGGGGATCAAGGGGAAAGACCCAAGATGATATTCTGAGAATGGCCGAGCAGGCGGCCAAATCAAGGCTCGTCCACGCTGTCTCCGTCACCGATAACCCGGGGGGCCACCCTGCCCTTTCTCCCGACGTGATCGGTCTTGAAATCTCCCGCTTGGGCATCGATTCGATTATCCACTTCACTGGCAAGGATAAGAACCGCAACCAGGTTGAATCGATCCTTTTTTCTCTGGATCGAATCGGCATTTCAAACCTTCTCGTGATGACCGGCGACTTCCCCTTATATGGATTTGAGGGAAAGGCAAAACCTGTCTTTGACCTCGATTCGATTCAGCTCCTCCGCCTCATCCATCAGATGAACGAGGGTCTTGAAATTGACGGAAAGGCACCGGGCGGCGGCGTTCGCCTCCCTCCTACCCATTTCTTTAAAGGCGGCACTATCTCCCCTTTTAAGAAATATGAGTCAGAGGTAATGGCTCAATACGATAAGCTTTTCAAGAAGGTAAGAATGGGGGTAGATTTTCTCGTCACACAGGTAGGGTTTGACGCGCGCAAATTTGATGAGCTCCTCCGCTTCATGCGCCACCACCGCATCGGAGTCCCCATTTTGGGGAATGTCTATATCCTGAACCGTGCAGTAGCCAACGTCATGAACCGGGGAGGAGTGCCGGGATGTGTGGTCACCGACGAGCTTTGCCGGATCTATCAGGAAGAGTCGAGGGCCCCGGATAAGGGGAAAGAGGCTCGACTAACAAGGGCTGCCAAATTGATCGCGGTCCTCAAGGGGATCGGCTATGATGGTGTCCATATCGGGGGGCCAAACTTAAGGTATGAAGATGTGGAGTGGATCATCGAGAAATCGAAGGAATTTTCTTCCAACTGGGAGGAATGGGCTCGTGAATTCTCCTTTCCTCAGAGAAATGGCTTTTATCTTTTTGAGAAGGATCCGAAGACAGGCCTGAACGCAGATGTTCTCATTCGTAAACGAAGCAAGCCCCGAAAGGCCTACGGTCATGGGATCATGCGGTTCTTTCACCACCTGGCCTTTACGCCTCAGGCTCCTCTTTACAGGCCAGCTCGATGGTTCTTCGAGAAGATCGACGGAACCAGGATGGAAGGGCCTATGATAGAGCTGGAATATTGGATCAAGTTCATCAGTTCTCGTTGCCGCCGCTGCGGAGACTGCACGCTTCTGGAGGTGGCCTTTCTCTGTCCCCAATCGCAGTGTCCCAAATATCTCTTCAACGGCCAGTGTGGTGGTTCTTTCGAGGAATGGTGTGAAGTCTTCCCGGGCAAAAAGAAGTGCATCTACGTCCGTGCCTATGATCGGTTGAAACCTTACGGAGAAGAAGAATCCCTAAGGGAAGGTTATATTCCTCCCCGAGATTGGGCATTGGATCAAACCTCTTCCTGGGCGAACTATTTCTTAGGCCGTGATCATCACGGCCGGAAAATAGAATGATCCGGAACCCTTGGCGTCCCCTGTAGCCCCTAAGAACCTATGAAAAAATCAAGAAACCGATAAAAATAGAACTAGGCCCGCAAGGATGGTTCTCTTGGAGAACTTTAGGGCGGAACCTCTTACGGATAGCTTTGGGCAGTCTAATCGTACTATCTTGATATGCTTACTGTCACGAATGGTTGCGCACCCATGATGCTACGCATTCTAAAGTTCGGAAAGAGAGCCATCCTGAAAGGGCCGAGGACAAAGAAGGACCAATTTCTTCACACTTTCTGACCGATTCAAAAAATACTCTGTTTCGGAAACGAAAATGCGGGGTTCCCTTTATTCCATTTCCGCTCCTTTTTAAATAGGTTGGTAGAGAAACAATACATGCTTCCTTAAGAAAACCGAATTTAATCGTAGGGCCACAATGAATTTCCGTTTGGTGAGATCAGAGCTCCGCAGGATGGGAAGGAAAAATCTATTCAAAATGTAGATGAGCCAAAAAGAATCCAGATGCATATTGAATGGCTTATGTTCTTTCCATTTCGAGTATAAGGGATACACGTTCTGTCTTTCCGAGGTTTTGGGTGAGGGATGTGAATCGCAAAGGCTGAAGAAACTGGAAAAAGAAACTTGCGAACGTGAAGAAGGACAAACCGACCGGGAAAACGTTGAAGCCCTGCTGTTTGACTGCACGAGAAGGCCGTTCTACAATTTAATAAGGAAAGAGGATGACTAAAGGCTGGTTTGAAGGACAAAAACTGTAAATGAAAACAATGGGTTTTGGAAATCGCCGTGAGGCGGGCCGTCAGCTCGCCAGAGCGCTTATGAAACGGGGCTATCGTGGTAAGAACACGCTGGTTCTTGGCATTCCGCGGGGTGGTCTTGTGGTGGCTGATGAAGTGGCGAAAGCCCTCTCCGCAGCCCTGGACGTCATCATTGCAAGGAAGCTCCGGGCCCCTTATCAGCCTGAACTCGGCATCGGAGCCGTTGTCGATGAAGATCCTATCCTTCTTAATGAAGAGCTGGTCCGTACTGTCGGCGCAAGTCAAAATTATCTAAACCGTGAGATTGCCTTCCAGAAGGAGGAGGCTGAGCGGTGGTTACGATTTTATCGCAACGGCAGGCCCGCTCCGGAGGTCGCCGGGAAGACGGTTATTATCGTGGACGATGGGATTGCAACGGGGTACACCTTCCGTGCCTCCCTGGAAAGCCTCCGTCAACGTCGCCCCGATCGTTTAGTGGCAGCGACGCCTGTGGCGGCCCGGGGTAGCGCGGAGATGCTAAAGGCCTTTGCAGACGAAGTCGTTTGCCTTCGCATACCTGCATCCTTCTCGGCTGTGGGTGCCTGGTACCGAAACTTTGACCAGGTCAGCGACGAGGAAGCCGCGGTCATTTTGCGACGTAACTGGTCCCGTTGGTCTCTGGCTGCATGAGGGAGTTGCCCCGGAATGCGGCACCGAAAGTCTTTCACTTTCGATCTAATACAAAAAATATCGAAGTGTTGAAAACGACACCGCCGGACATGAAGAGGAAGGTTGTCCGGAGATTTCACAGCGAGGGGATTTAATGAAACTCTTTCTCTCCGATTCAGCAAGACACCTGAGGCAGAATATCAGGAAACATGGCCTTGAGATCGGGCAGTATGAATCCTATGCCTTTGCGGACGGGGAGCGCGGATATCGTCTGAGGGAGAACGTCAGAGGAGAATCGTTTGTGCTCATTGCCTCCGTGCTTCCAAATCCAGAGTCTCTTTTTGAAATCTTGGCCTTCCATCGTCTCGCCTGTGAGAATGGTGCACGGCATACCGTCTTTCTTGTTCCTTATCTTGGATACGCGCGGCAGGACAGGCCAGCGGGACCGGGGGAAGGAAGCATCGGAAGCATGGTACTCGAATCACTTCAAGAAATGAATCCCTCCAAACTTATCCTCTTCGATGTCCATAGCGATTTGATACGCAAAGCCTTCCGTCCTTTTGTCACCGAGCTGTCTGCTTTATCCTTAATCGCCAACGCCCTCGCCAAACATCCTCCCGATGTGATCGTCTCACCCGACGCAGGCTTTGTATCACGGGCGGCGAAGCTGCAAAAGCTCTTAGAACCGAAACCGAGTTTGGCAGTGATTGAGAAGGTGCGTCCAAGACGAAACGTGGCCATTGCGAAACATCTTCATGGAGACGTTCGAGGGAAGGATGTCCTCATCGTCGATGACATGATTGATACGGGCGGAACCCTTTCCGAGGCCGTCAAGCTCGTTTCCGAAAATGGCGCTCACAACATCCGCCTGGCTGCAACTCATGGAATCTTTTCAAGAGACGCAAGAGAGCGCCTTATACGTTTGCCCATAAAAGAGGTACTGATTACAAACACCTTACCACAGACCCGGTCCCCAGGGATCCGCATTCTGGACATCTCACCCCTTGTCGTCGATGCATTGGCCGGGATTTAAATCCTCAAAGAGACTGCGTCGCCATCATGAAGGAGCGTCGTTATTGTGGCGCGTCCAACACTTCTTTACATTAATTCTCAACCCGTCATTCCCGCGAAGGCGGGAATCCAGCTCAGAAATACTGGATTCCGGGTCAAGCCCGGAATGACGAGGAGAGCAAAGGGATTTTTGACGCACTACACTAACTTGAATTTATAGGATCCAATCACTATTTTTGGAAGAAAGGGGGGTGTTCTTAATGGAAAGAACAAGGATCATACCTATGGTCACGGTGTCACACGACATAAATCAGGAACGACTGGAAATCGATGTGAGGCTGCCCGATGTCGACGAGAAAAAAATATCGCTCGATATGAAGGATGACCGTTTCTGCATCTCGGCTCCGAAGAATGGCACAGAGTATTCAGGCTGTTTTCTGCTGGACCATGAGGTAGATCCCGGGACGGTTGAGACAAAGTATGAAGACGGCCTCTTCCGAATTATTACGCCCTACAAGAACTATTGGGATCGCCTGAGAGAGGGATTTATGGGTCGTCCGATCACTGTAAGAGGTTGATGGTTCAGATAATAGGGCTTCATAACCGAACAGACGGGGGCTATTTTAGAGACCGTTCCTAAAGGGAAACAATCGGCTTCATGATTCGGGCTTTCTCCTCGTAGAGGGGAACAAATTTCGTATACATCAATAGTCGCTGCACCAGATGGTATTTTGCGCATTACATCCCGCCACAGATCAGAGCTACATCTGTTTGCCACCCGCATCATTATATCCCCGGCAAAGGCCTTTACTTTCGTTGTAGCACTGAGGTAAGCACGCAGGAGAGAAGGCAATATGTTGCGCCGCCAAAGGGAATTGTGCTATAGACTCATTACCTTGTATTGGCTTGGCGGGCTGGGTGGTGCCGGATGATCGATGAGTGGCCCCGGCCAAAGAGATGGCCGAGAAACTCATATGTGGGAATATTCCATGAAGCATTTTTGAGGGGAAACGGGATAGAGATTTTTTTTGGGCGAGATCCGCCTCCCACGGCTCCCGGGAGGTAAAAATGGCATTTAAGGAGATTCTTTACAACATTGAGGGTCCGGTGGCGACGATCACCCTGAACAGGCCCGAAAGGATGAATGCCCTGACGATGCTCACTCATCAAGAGTTAGAGCAAGCCATTGTCGACGCCGACCGAGATGACAAAGTACGGGTGATTGTCATCACAGGGGCCGGAAAGGGATTTTGCTCCGGAGACGATGTGCAGAATATATTTTTGGACCCCGAAGATAACCTCAGGAGAGAAAAGCAAGCCCGGCTTCAAATCCTGCAAAGGAAGAGACATTCGATGGGCGGAGCGCACCGCCTGGTGGAAATCAACAAACCTTCCATAGCAGCGGTCAACGGCGCAGCCGTTGGTTACGGGTGCGATATGAGCCTCATGTGTCATTTGCGGATCGCTTCGGAAAAGGCTCGTTTCGGGGAGGTATTTCTCCGGGTGGGCTTGATTCCGGACGTCGCTATGATTCTTCTTCCCCGGTTGGTGGGGACCGCGAAGGCGTATGAGATGATTCTGACAACGGATATCATCGACGCGAAAGAGGCAGAGCGAATCGGTTTGGTCAACAAAGTGGTGCCGCATGAGCAGTTAATGGACGCAACGATGGAATTGGCCAATAAAATAGCCGCGAAACCGCCCATCTCCGTCCGGTTGGCGATCGAGGGGGTTCGCAGAGGGGTGAATTTGCCTTTGCCTGAATATATGGAGTGGCATGCCCAGGCGTTCATGGTTTGTGCGGAAACAGAAGATCATATTGAAGGTTCAAAGGCCTTCATTGAGAAGCGACAGCCCGTATTCAAAGGAAAGTAAAAATTGCTCGGAAAATAAACCGATTCCCCTGCCCTCTCCCCTGGTGGGAGAGGGTGGGGGTGGGGGAGGGGTCATGTCAAGGGGGAGGATAATACTTGGCATTTTCATTGCTCGAGGGTGAAGAAGGCATCACGAAAGATTACATAAACCATTAGGATCAACCAAAGGAGGGCATATGATAAAGACGAGATTCACGGAGATGTTGGGGATAAGACACCCCATTATGCTGGCAGGAATGAACTGGATTACAACTCCCAAGCTGGTAGCAGCCGTTTGTAATGCAGGAGGATTGGGCATCTTCGCGACGGCTGCCTCTACTCCCGAAGAAACCAGGAAGAATATCCGGGAGATTCGAAACCTCACCGATAAACCTTTCGGAATAAACCAGATCCTGATCGGCCCGGGAGCGAAAGAAAACATCGGCGTCGCCATAGAGGAAAAAGTCCCCATCATCAACTATTCTTTGGGAAAACCCTGGTTCGTTGATCAGGTCCATGCCTACGGAGGGAAAGTGATGGGAACCATCGCGATCGCCAGACACGCCGTCCGGGCGGCCCAATTGGGTTGTGACATGCTCGTTGTGACCGGCCATGAAGCCGCCGCACACGGGGACGTAGCAACCTCAATGATATTGATCCCCTTGGTGGCGAGTCAGGCAAAAATTCCTCTGATCGCCGCCGGAGGTTTTTATGACGGCAGGGGGCTGGCCGCGGCGTTGGTACTGGGAGCGGATGCGATTTCGATGGGCACCCGGTTTATCGTAACCCAGGAGAGTAATGTCCACGATAATTTCAAAAAACTTCTCATCGAAGCGACCGAGCAGGACACCCTGTACGGCGATGTTTTTGACGGGCTGCCGGGCAGAGTCTTAAAAAGCCCCGGGGCGGAAGCCATGATGAAGGGAGGTTTCCCGCTCTTTCAATCCATGAGGAGCGCCCTGGAAGTCAAACGGATTCTGAATCTCTCTTTCCCCAAATTCATTGGCCTTAGCTGGAGCATGATGAAATCTGAAGAAGGAAAGAACCTTCTCATCCAGGCTCGCTCGGCCCATGGGGCGATCCATCATCTGAAAGCGATCAATGAGGGCGACCAAAAGGAAGGATTTTTATTTGCCGGACAGTCTGTTGGCGGCATTCAGGATATCCCCACGTCCAAAGAACTCATCGAGCGGATCGTTCTGGAGGCCGAGAAGAGACTGGAGGCGGTGGGAATCAATATTCACACGTAAAGCTATCGTTGTTTAGGTTTCAAGAAAGCACCTGCGGTGCAGAATGAAGGAAGAGGAAACCGCCTGAGAAATCTTCAGGGAGACGTTCTCATCCGCACCGGTATTGGACACCAAAACCGCTTTGCGGGTACGTCCACTGAATCGAGCCATAAATGCAGGCGATCATGCAGGTGCCGCATTCAAGACAACCGGCAAATTCCACCACCATTTCTCCCTTTTCATTAAGAGAATAAAGGTTTGCCGGGCAGGCATAAATGCAAAACCGCTCTTTGCAGCCTTGACAGATCTTCTGGTCGAGGTGAATATGGGATTCTTTGTTGTTTTTGAAGGCATCAAGCGCCAGCTTGTCAGTAATCCTCATTGAACGCTCCTCTTACCACCGCTCCATCCATAATGGTCTATATATTTCTGAATTGCAGCCAGTCTTTAAACGTTTGATAATTCAAAAAGTCTTTCTTCAATCCCTGCCAGATCGTCTTGTACAGACCCTCTTTCGGACCTCCATCCACGGTCATCACTTTTTCAAAGAGATTGGAAATCGCCTGGGGGTATTTCGAAAAGAGTCTTTCATTCTCGAGTAGATGGAGGCTGTTCTTAAATCCCTCCATCTCTTTCATGATAAAACTGCCTTTCAACAGCTCTTCATAATAGGCTAAGGAAGACGCTGAGAAATCGTTTTTCTCTTTAGCCCTCTTGATTGCCCGGCCTGCGAGGACGCCCGAAGCCACGGCGTATTCCATTCCTCTCACCGTGACCAGCATGTTGAGGCCGAGACCCGCCGCATCCCCTACGAGCAGAATCCCGTCTCCGTAAAGTCTCGGCATGATGTGAATTCCCCCCTCGCTGATCAGGTGGCCGGAATATTCGATGGGATTTCCGCCCTTGATCAAATTTTTTATCTCGGGCCGTTCCTTAAAATCATCCAGAAGCTTGTAGACTTCCTCCCGGGGTTCCCTGCGATTGAGGGAATGAATTCCGACGACAATGCCCAAGGAAAGGCTTTCACGGTTGGTGTAGAGAAACCCTCCGCCCATCATCCCTTTGGTAACGGATCCGACAAAAAGCTGAGCAGCTCCTTCTCCCTCTCCCAGACAAAATCGATCCTCAATGGTCTTCGCGTCGAGCTCGATCACCTCTTTAAAGCCTACGGCGAAATGTTCGGGCCGGAAAGGCTGCCGGAGCCCGGCTTTTTCGGCGATGAAAGAAAGAACCCCGTCCGCACCGACCACACAATCTGCTCCGAACTCCTCATCCCCGCTTTTGATACCAATGACCTTCGCCCCGTCTCTGATAAGGTCATCGACCTTCTTTTCCGGAATGACATAGACCCCCTTTTCCGAAACGACGTCGGCGAGCCAGCGATCGAACTTGGCTCTGAGAATGGTATAGCTGGGATAGGGGTCATGGTTAAACCGGTCGCTGTAAAGTCCCACGGTGGTGGAATTGGTTTCACCCAGCAGGGTAAGGATCTCCTTGGTGACGTGTCTTTCCAAAGGGGCATCTTTCCAGAGATCCGGAAGATAACTTTGCAGAGGGGTGAGGTAGATTCTTCCTCCAGTGATATTCTTACTCCCTGAGAAATCTCCTCTCTCAAGGACAATAACCGTCATTCCCGAATCGGCCAGTTCATAGGCACAAGAAAGACCGGCCAGTCCGCCGCCAACAACAATGATATCTACTTTTTCCATCAGGTGCCTTTTAATTTTATTACGGAGAGCACGAAATAGTTTACATGAGGAACCACCAAAAGTTGTCGTTGCGAGCCCGAAGGGCGTGGCAATCTCGCTTTAAGATTGCGGAGCCTGTTCAGAACAAAGTGAGGAATCTCCGGGTTTGCTTCGGCTTCGCCTCGCCACCGTTCCACTCCTCGCAATGACGCATCGGGGTTAGCCCAAACTATGATATGCTCTGTTTAATATTTATAAATCAGTTTTGGTGCGGGATCAATACTCCTTCCCTGCTCAGGCGCTCTTCAGTTTTTCAGCGAGCAGGGGGACCACCTCATACAGATTTCCAACGATGCCGTAGTCCGACATGGCAAAGATGGGGGCTTGCTTGTCTTTATTGATGGCGACCGCAGTACGAGCGCCCCGAATGCCGACGGTGTACTGAATCTGGCCCGATATGCCGAGGGAGATAACAAGCCGGGGGCTCGTCTTCTTACCCGACAGCCCGACCAGCCGATCTTCCGAAAGCCACTGATAGTCGGTGCAGAGAGATTTGGTACACCCAATCTCTGCGCCCAGGGCCTTTGCCAGTTGCTCGACGATCCCCAGGTCTTCCTTCTTCTCCAGACCCCGGCCGATGCAGACCAAGATTTCTGCCGCCTCCAGGTCAACTTTCTCTCCGATCTTCTCCTGTCGCTCAACGATTCGGACCCGGGGTGCTTTCAGTTTTAGATCTGCCTTGACGACCTCTCCTTTTTTGTCCTCCTTCGGTCCCAGCTCAAAAGTCTTGGGCATCACCGTAATCACCTTGTGGGCGGTTTTGATGACCTCCCCGGCCACGGTGTTTCCACCCAGGGCATATCGACTGATCAGGAGATTCCCCTCCTTCAGCTCTACAGCCGTGGCATCGGTGACGCAGCCAGCCCCGAGTTTTTGGGCCACACGGGGGGCCAGCTCCTTGCCTCTTTTGGTCGAAGGGATCAACAAAATCTTGGCATCGTTCTTTTGCGCAATCTGGTAGAGCGCCTCTGCATACGATTCGGCATTGAACCCGGCTAATGCAGGATCCTCCCCGATATAAACCCGATCGGCACCGTAAGTGAAATATTCCTTGGCCTCACCGCCCGCTTTTTCGCCCAGGAGTGCGGCGGCTAATCCCATCTTCAATGCCCCAGCGAACTCTCTGCCTTTTGAGACGAGCTCAAAGGCAAGGTCATTTCTCTCGGAAAATACCAGCAGTTCTGTCATGATCACCTCCCAAGCGCTCCTTCTTTGGTAAGGGCGTTGAACAAATTCTCGACAACGTCTTTTAACTCGCCTTCGAAAACCACCTGCTTTCTTGCTTGCTCCGGGGCAAGATTACTAACGATCTCCCTGACCGACCCCTTCACCCCGACCTGATCGCCGGAAAGCCCCAGATCTGCGGCCTTCCAGTCCTGGACGGGCTTTTTGCCCGCCTTCAATATATCCTTGAGCAAGGCGAGTCGTGGCTGATTAATCTCGTTCGCAACGGTCACCACGGCCGGCATTTCAACTTCGACAACCTCGAAGCTCTCTTCCATGTTACGAACAGCCCTCAGCTTCTTTCCCTGGACCTCCAGTTTCCTGACATAGGTGATCTGGGGAAGATCCAGGAGCTCGGCCAGCCTCGGTCCAACCTGGCTGGAAAAATTATCCGTTGAGCCTTCACCGGAAAGGATAAGATCGACTCCTCCGATCTTCTCGATGGCCTTGCTTAACGCCCTGGCCGTGCCTGCGGTGTCCGAATTGGCA
>JBAVGF010000258.1:0-1901 GCA_049684675.1 Thermodesulfobacteriota bacterium
TTTCAACACTGATCTGGAATGACTTCAAAAAATCATCTTTTGCAAGCAGGGCTTTTACCTTGGTCGTGATGACCGAATCGTCAACGTATTCACCTGTACTTTCATGTGTGCGTGTCGATGTACAGGCCGCAAAAGTGGCGATCAGCATAAGAAGCGCTAAACAGTAGATAACGATATTTATCTTTTTCATAGCGGTTACTCCTCTCTGTAAGTTTGTGGTGAAATGGTTCATTGCGAGACCTTTTCTACTGAAGGTATTGTAAGATTCGGCAAATTTTTCTGGACCTGCTGACCACCTCCTCTCCAAATACCTCACCTTCTCCGGCAAGGGTCCAAATCGCTACAATCATCTTCGTCCCTGAATAAGTTGGATCACTAAGACGATGACGGCGATGACCAGCAGGATATGAATGAGTCCGCCAGCCACATAGCCACCAATAAATCCCAACAGCCACAGAATTAAGAGAATCACAAATATGGTCCAAAGCATGTTCGACTCCTTTCTGACGACAGAATGTGTCCGTCCATTTCAATAAGGCTTTCCACCACCGTACCCCATCGCCGTCGATGACCACCTTTCCCAGCGGATCTTCCTCGGTCGGTGTGAGAGGATGCCTCATTCACATTCATCCCTTGAACAAGGAACTCTTTCCCATTTGAGCCTTGATCTCTTTTAGGGAGATTTTGAGGTGCTTTGGGCATAGCCCATGAGTTATCCTCGTGTCTGACCGCGGCTCTTTTTCGCCATAAACAACCCCACAACCCCTGTAATAACAAACCCGAATCATTTTCTATTCCCACCGGGTGGTGTAGTGTCTCAGTAACGGCTTTGCAATGACCCTGGAACTGTCATTCCCGCGGAAGCGGGAATCCAGAGTGGAAAGACTGGATTCCGGATCAAGTCCGGAATGACAACAATGTAAAGTCATTGATGATATATCCCGCTGGATTTTTATTTTGTTTCGCCATTTATTTATGTTGCCTGCAGAGCCTTTTTTGATCCTGCATTTGGTGTTTAACAACAATTGAATATTGAGTTACATTTCAAAGCTTTTGTGAGTCAAACAAGTTAGATTGAAATTTTTACGACACCTCTACCTGAATGAAATAGATATTCGTGGCATCTGCATTACTACCGATAACCTTCCTTCCCAAATTCAGGACAGATTCCCGTGTTATTCTTAATAGATTTTCTCTTTTCTCTTTTAATATCCCAATAAAATGAGCTTCCTCTCTTTTATCGAACCAGTAAAATTCGTAGGTGCACATACTCTGTTACCCCTTCTTTTTTATGAGTCCAAAGCCTCCACATTCTTTGCAAACCTCAAACCCCTCAGGCGTCTTGACTAATTTGCCGTCTCCCTGGCAAAGGGGACAGAAGGTCATCTCGTATTTTTCTGGATCAAAGGCCTTGTCCATAGCTTTTTTTATCTCTTTTTCTGGATCGAAAGGCTTGCCCACATCAATCTTTCTTTTTACCTCCTCGCCCTTCGGAGGCTTATCCCCTGACCCGCTCTCATCAATTGCCGATTCTCCAGAATGACCGGGTCAACAATCTCCCCGCAGATCAAACATTTCCATCCCCAAAACTGTTCATGGGGACCGTAAAATTTGTCATAGATCATGGCACCCCTGCAGCGAAGACATTTCATAAAAACCAATTTATCCATCAAATCTCCTTTATTCCCTCCGGGTGGAATACGGTGTGGAACATCATTTCATATGGCTCTTTAAGAAGGTTCATCGCCCCCCGGAGTACCCTAAAACGCCCTGACTTCAGGTAGCTCTTAAGGTTCTCCTGGGAATCCCATTCCTCAAGAAGAAAGAGTCGATTTTCATCCTCCATACTCTGACAAAAGTCGCAACGCTGGCATCCCTTCTCCATCCTTATGGAACCGGAC
>JBAVGF010000259.1:0-2720 GCA_049684675.1 Thermodesulfobacteriota bacterium
GAAAGAGATAAGGTGGTCCATAAACCGACCCGTCCGGATAGAATTGGATCTTTTCGTCCATTGGTCTCCCTCTTTCAGCCGGGGTCCCTCGGTGCTGAACAGTTTCGGAGACTGAGAACCCACGTTCTAAAACTGAACATCTCGGACCCTCCGAAGACGATTATGGTGACCAGCGCCACAGCCGGTGAGGGAAAAACGTTTGTGGCTGCAAATCTTGCGGCTGGCATTGCTCATGACCTCCATTTCCATGCTCTTTTGGTCGACTGTGACCTTCGTAACCCCTCCCTTTCACAATGGTTTGGTGTCCAGAATGGACATGGTCTCTCAGATTATCTTGTGGGGAGGGGACAGTTATCCGAGCTTTTGATGAAGACCGAGATGGAAAAACTAAGCATTCTCACAGGAGGAAGCGCTCAAGAAAAACCTGCTGAGTTAATCGGGTCGAGAAAGATGGAGGCCCTGATCCACGAATTGAAATCACGGTACAATGACCGGTATATCATCCTCGATTCCACGCCTCTCCTTGTGACAACCGAACCTGAAGTTTTGGCAAGGCTGGTCGATGGAATCCTCATCGTCGTCCGAGCTAACGTAACTCCCCGGGAGACGGTAAAGCAGGCCATCGCCTCGTTGGACCCAAAGAAGATCTTGGGCTTCGTGCTGAACGATGTGGAATTTAAATCTTCCGGCCTCTCCTCACGCTACTTTGGGTCAGATGGATATTACACTAAGTATAGCTACGGGAAAAGAGGGGCTGAACCTCGAAGCCCATCGGGGGGAGTTTCTCCATTAAAAAAAAGATCTGGTTAATCACGAATCACTGATACAAATCCCTACCACAAATATCCCTTTCCATTGGCATAAAGCTCGCCCATTGGCATAAACTTCACATGATAGTTAGAATTTTCGACCAATATATACCCGTTCGGAAAATTGCCTTCTTCTTTCTGGAAAGTGTTTTCATCATGGCGATGGTGATCGCCGGGACTTACCTCCGTTTCGGAGGAGACACTGCAAGGCTTGTGGCATACGAGGGCCTTTTTTTTAAGGCACTGCTGATCGTCGGCTCTGCTCAGTTTTCCCTCTATTATTTTGACCTTTATGATCTGAAAATCTTTCGAAGTAATTTAGAATTGGCCATCCGTCTTCTCCAATCTCTTGGGGTATCCTCCCTTCTTCTGGCTGTCCTTTATTATCTATTCCCTCTTTTGATCATTGGCAGGGGAATCTTCCTCATCAGCCTTGGTTTCATCGGTGTGGTAATAGTCTCGTGGAGAATAATCTACAACCATATTTTGAAGACAAGACAGTTCGATCAAAAAATCATGATCGTGGGCTGTGGTCCACTGGCAAAAAGCATTGCCGGCGAAATTATCGAGAAGGTGGATACCGGTTTCAAGGTCGTCGGGTTTATTTCAGAGGACCCTGGAAAGACCGGAGAGAAACTGATCAATCCCTCTATCCTTGGAGACGGATCTCAAATTCTTGATATTGCAAGAAGAGAAAAGGTGGACCGTATCATCGTAGCTCTTGAAGAAAGAAGGGGAAAGTTTCCTGATGCCCAACTTTTAGAATGTAAGATGAAGGGAATCATTGTGGAGGACGGAATCGGATTTTACGAACGCCTAACAGGAAAGCTGCAGGTGGAAAGCCTTCGACCAAGTTCACTTATTTTTTCTGAAGGGTTTAAGAAATCGAAATTAACGACGTGGATGAAAAGAGTCTCAGGGTTTAGCCTTTCCTTGATCGGGCTGATTCTCCTCTCACCCTTGATTCTGATTATATCTATCTTGATCAAGATGGACTCCCATGGCCCAGTTTTTTATAAACAGGAAAGGGTAGGGGAGATGGGAAAGATATTCAAACTTCTAAAATTCAGGTCTATGGTTGAAGGAGCTGAGGCCAATGGACCTGTCTGGGCAGGAAAGAACGATGACCGAATCACTCGTATCGGCCAATGGATCAGGAAATGGCGACTTGACGAAATTCCACAGATGGTGAATGTGCTAAAGGGAGATATGTCCTTTGTGGGGCCCAGACCTGAGAGAGCCTATTTCGTTGAAAAACTTCGAGAAGAGGTTCCTTTTTACGACCAGCGATTTTATGTAAAGCCAGGGATCACGGGATTGGCACAGGTCAAATATCAGTACGGTGCATCGAAGGACGATTCCTTAGAGAAACTCAGGTATGATCTCTACTATATCAAGAATTTATCATCGCTACTTGATCTGCTTATCATCTTCGAAACGATAAAAGTCGTGTTATCTGGGAAAGGAGCAAGGTAAATTTGTCAAGTGAATAAGTTAATAAGGAAATAAGATAATGAGGTAAGGAAATAAGTTAATAAGGGAATTCGTTATAAGTAGAAAAAGTAACTCATTCACTTAATCACTCATTCACTCAATAACTTATCTTGCTGAAAAGTAACTCAAGCAACCCAAGTAACTCAATGAGCTCAAGTAACTCAAGCAACCCAACGAACCCAAGTAACTCAAGCAACCCATCCCGAACGACGCTCTTGAAATCGGCTATTATTGTCGCCTGCCTGGTCCTTCTCTATTTTCGCATTTTGCAAGGATTGGTCTCTGATTGGATTCATATGCCGGATTTCTCCCATGGTTTCTTAATTCCGATTGTTTCCTTGTATTTTGTTTATGAAAGGCGAAAAGAACTCTCAGCCCTCAGTCCTTCTGCTGCTTGGGGAGGCCTTGGCTTAATAC
>JBAVGF010000260.1:0-10550 GCA_049684675.1 Thermodesulfobacteriota bacterium
TGAAATCCTGTATCAGAAGGGAGACGATGAACAATTGACCCACGTTCTATTGTGAATAGCGTGGACCTGACACTTATGTTTCTTTTCAGCTTAATTCTCCCGGATAAATTCCACGATGATCCGAGCCCATTCCCCACCCTTATCTTCCTGAACGAAATGGCCGGCGCTCATAATGGTTGTGTGTTTCATTCCCTTTGCCCCGGGTATGGTTTTTTGGAAATAGGCATCACGGCCTTGTGTGATCGGATCTGAATCGCTAAAAGCAGTGAGGAAAGGTTTCTGCCACCGTGAAAAAACTTCCCACGCTTTCAGATTCGCCGGTACGGCTGGATTATCAGGCGATGTGGGGACCAGCGTCGGGAAAATTCTTGCACCGGCCTTATATGAATCATCGGGGAAGGGGGCATCGTAGGCAGCGATCACTTCCGGTTTGAGTTTATTTACGCAGGCCCTATTAACGATTTCCCCGATATTGAAATCAGGTGTTTTTTGAGAATATTCCCGCCATGCGAGAAAAGCCTCTGATGGCTTTCCTTTTCCGGCTGGCAAACCTGTGTTTGAGACGCATATCCGTTTAAATCGTTCTTCATGTTCGGCGGCAATGCGCAGTCCGATCAAACCACCCCAGTCCTGGCATACCAGTGTAATATTCCTTAAATCAAGTAATGTGATGAGTCCGGTCATCCAGCTGACATGTTTTTGATATGAATAATCGCTCATCTCCGCAGGTTTATCCGATTTTCCGAATCCAACCAGGTCTGGAGCAATGACACGGTATCCGGACTCAACCACGACAGGTATCATTTTTCTATAGAGATATGACCACGACGGTTCGCCATGTAGCATTAATACTGTCTCACGATCATTATGGCCTTCATCAACGTAATGAATTCTTACCCCTTCGACTTCAGCATAGTGTGGTTTAAAGGGATAACCGGGCAATCCTTTAAATCTTTCATTAGGGGTTCTTAGCAACTTCATGAGTGGCCACCCTCCTTCTTTTGTCCCATTCTTTAAAACCCTCACTGTTTCGCAATGACTCGTTAATACTTTAAGACGTTCACGTTGACCCTGGCGACCGGTGGTATGTGTGGCTCTGGGGCCGAATCTTTATCCTTGACCGGCAAGTGCCCCGCAAGCCCCGCCTTGTAAGCGGGGTCAAGGGGCACAATTAAAACGATATTTCCTTTGCTCACTTTCCGCTCGCCACTGCGTGCCCGGGAAGCCCCGGCCTGTGGCCGGGGAGCTTCACCTTGCCTATATTTCACGAAAGTTTGCTTCTGACCCAGGCTTTTTCCCCCTGATAACGAAGAAATATCTTTGCCCTCACCCTGCGGATTCCTGA
Organism: Thermodesulfobacteriota bacterium; assembly: GCA_049684675.1. Taxonomy (GTDB): domain Bacteria; phylum Desulfobacterota; class BSN033; order BSN033; family UBA1163; genus UBA1163. Next base: position 1,346 of record JBAVGF010000260.1, read on the forward strand.
TTGGAATATATAAATGTTATGAGAGTTGGTCAACCGAAACTTTCAGAAAGAAAGAGTCAAAGAAGTCGGCTGTTTGTTATACCTACAAACCCTCAGTAGGAAGTAATTTTTGAGGTTGACGATTACCGAAGGAAACAAACAAAAAAGGCAGGACCGTTTCTGCCCCTGCCTCGCTCTTTGTGCCCTCGATAAATCAAAAAGTTTAAGCCAAAGTTCCTTCCTATACTTCTATTTGAATAAAATAGATATTATTAATGTCAACACAATCACCCACAATCAACTTTCCCCAATTCATAATTGATTCGTAGCTTATTCTTAATGGGTCCTTTCTCCTCTCAGGCAGAATGCCAAGCAAATGAAACTCCTCGATATCATTTACATAGAATTCGTAAGCTACCATAGTCTGCTACACCCGTTCTCTTCCAAAGACAAGGATAATCTTCTCAACTGTGTTTGCCACCCTGAAAGCCCTTTCTTTTCCGATTCTCCCTCTGAGCCAAAAATAGAGGGATAGGTTTTTGTTAATCAGGAAACTCCTCATTCACATCTCCATTGTTTGTGAGTCGATTAGTATAACTAGCAATATCAATGCCAAATAGTGTCAATTGGTCAAAGCACAGGAATAATCTGAACATTTCCAAAAATCCTAATTTTAAGCAAATAAAAAGTGGAAGGCATTTGCACAAAAATCTCGAATTGCTCCTACTGGAAGAGAAAAACTTTTCCCGTTCATTTTTATTGATTTCGATGTGAAATATTGTATTCAAAAAGGAACAGATTGAAACTCGATTACAGGAAGGACTAATCAGGTCTTGAGGTGCCAATCCTGTCAATCAGTATTTGCATCCGGCAAATTCCCTTTCATTCTCCCTTTGAATTATTAAATCGTCAATGGTCTGCGGAGGTCTTTGTTCCTGCCCCTGTGGTCGAAGACTAAAATAGGGTGATATGATTAGGCGGCTATTCTTTGCTGCCGTTGCGGAAATGACATTTATTACCCTGTAACTTCACTGTTTTTTAAAATTTGATGGACTTATTGGACCGTGGTCTCAAACTCCCTTGTCCTGGTCCTTCAAATTTTGCTTGCTTCTCAACCGCTCCTCAACCAGTCGCCAAACGTCCTCCTCATTCTTCGGATTCTTTTCAAAGAAGTCCTTCCACGCCCGGCCCATCTCCTCTCTCATCTTCTGCAGTGCACACAAAAGTGCAACCTCCCCTTCCAATAAGTCATTCCTCATGGCTATCCCCGCTTTTGCTTTACGGTAAATCTAAGGGCTCTCCGGTAGAAGAGAAGGAAACGAAGCCACATCATTGATATTTTTATTTTGACGTTAGTCTTGAAATCCATGGTGCCTCCACATCTGGGACATTCATGCGTGGAACTCTTTTGAATATAAGAAATAGAAGGAAGGCACACTCAGAAAGTGTGCCTTCCTTGTGGGGTAGATTTCCCAATTTTTTGAATTACTTTTTCACTGGTGCAGCTTTGGGGGCGACCACATCGATCGTTGCAGCGATCAACTTCTCCCCTTCCTTCTTGGCCTCGATAGCCACATTCAGTCCCGCCTTCAAGTCAGCCAATGTACCAGTGTCTTTCCCTTTGGTAATCTTTGTACTCTCGACGATCACAAAGGTCTTCTCCGTCTTCCCTTCGGCAACGACGATACTCTTTGCCGTTGCATCCATGCTCTTAATCTTTCCGCTGAACTTTTCCAGTTGAGCAGGGGGAGCTGGTTTCGTGGATGCCGGTGCTGGGGTTGTAGCGGGCTTTCCCTGAGCCATCACTCCAGAGACAAAGGCTACCAAAGTAATGAGAGCCACTAATAGAATTGTTTTTTTCATTCAGTTTCACCTCCTTCCATGTTAAGTCTTTAAAGTTATAGTTAGCAAAAGAAGTGCCAAGGGCAGGGGAGAAAAATAATTTTTAACTCATTGAAATAATGATGACATTTTATTGGAAGGAGATCTGCGGGGAAAAAGCTGTCGCAAAGCTCAACACAATTCTGAGACGTGTGTTGCAATATCCTGCACGTATTTTTTTTCTGAGCGGATTGTCTCACCGTTTATTATAGCCCCGAACGGTCCCCTCAGCAGCAGAGCGCACTGATTCTTGAAAATTCACCGTCACCCTGTATACCGCCTGTCAACACCCTGGCTCACCAGGATGGCCGCTGCGGGCACGAGATCATCTGAACTCATCAAAATAAATTTATTTTTTAAAGGACTTCTTCCTTCCATATCCTGCAAGTCCAGGTAGTCCGGACCCAAGAAGAAGCAGGGTAGCGGGTTCGGGAACAAGAGCGGGATCAGCAAATTTTGCACTCATTATAGTTCCTTAAGAAAGAGTTAAAGAAGTGGGCTGTTTATTCCACCTATTTATCCTCGATAGCAAGTTAATGTGGGACTTGACGATTACGGATAGAAATGCGCATAAAAAAAGCAGAGCCATTTCTGGCCCTGCCTTTCGCTTTGAGAGTTGATTATGGGTTTACTAATGGACTTATGGGTGATTCTTTTTGGGTCTTTTTTTCTTTCTGGAAGAATACCGATTGAATGATCTTTTGCGTAGCTATCGCACCAGTAAAATTCATAAGCTTCGATATCCAAAGTTTCACTTTTAGAGAATTAGACAGATAATGGATATCATCTAAAGGAGAAGAAAGACTTCTTAAAAAAATTTTCAACTTGGTCCCATCTTCTGGAGAGATATCAATAAATTTTACCCCATACGGATAATACTCCTCGTCCTTACTCAAATGATTATCCGTCCAAACCACCTTAGCCAGCATTTTAATCGTATTCAATTCAGAACCTAAGGAGAAAAAGAGTTTCAACCTTAGATATTGATTTACATCCGTTTCTTCGGGAAAATAGATCAGCAATCCACCCTCGCTGATATTGCCAGTGCGAGTGATGGATGATTTGATTTGATAATATTCTATCGGCAGATGGATATCAAACCTGGGATACCTTCTGTTCTCAAAATCAATGGCTTCAATCCGTGGCTTGGTGTCTTTTTCTCTTGCTTCCATCCGTTTTCACTCCTGTCCACATTGGGTTTTTAAAAACTGCCTATTCAGAACAGCATAATGAAGATGGAAACCTGATTAACCCAATAATTCCACTTAATACCCTCTTATTTCTTTCTTTCTCTCTCTCTATAAACTGCTCACAGGCATGGTCTTCGGTTTATTTGTAAATATGACAACGACGGATACGGTGTCTCCGGTGTATGAGCAATCAGTATCGAAATGAACAAAGGGAATACCCATGAAGTTTCCTCGCAATTAGTATACCAATAGTATAGCAAAAATAAGGTTATATTCTCTCATTCATACAACTACTTAGAATTATAAAGTTTTCTTTGAAAATCCGATTTCAAGTAATCCAAAATCGTTTGTATGGATTATCCTACGGTGAGCTGTACAATTTTGTTCAGGGAGAATGGGATCAGTTCCTCAGTGGAATTATGAGAATCTCCTCAAAGTGTAATTTTTGCATTATCTCCATTGAGAATGGGGCAAAGCCATTTAGAGGAATATGGGTCAGGTTTTCGGGTCAGACTTAATTATTGAGATGTCTTCTCGCTCTATTTAAAGACAAAATAATCTTTCGTTCTGTCTTTAAAAGTCAATATTTAAGTCTGACCCCAGGCTTTTTTTCTATTTATGTTAAGAGGTCTCGATTCTGGATTAGCAGAGAAGACGACGGTCCGGCTGGGCGGTAATCTTCTCCGCAGCGGCCCGCATCAGCCGGCGTTGGACAGATAGGACTAGGACCGCTTTGGGGAGCGGAGAAGCGCCTCGTATTCTTGCCGCGCCCGCTCATATTCCGCGACAGTTGCCCGCATCTTCGCAATGTGGCGAAGTTTCTGGTAGGGAAGCTCAAATGCCGTTCCTCTTGTACCCATGTCCTTTTAGGGATATAGTTATAGCTAATTATGCCACCGGCGCTGATGCAGGATACAATTCTCAACCAGCACAAAAGGAGAGCGCAATGAGTAACTCAGCGGCAATCCAGAGAGTTCAAAAGATCAAAGAACCTCAAAACCTCTCCGAGCGGATCACTTGGCTCAGAAACTACTACTTCAAAGGGGCGAGTCGCGCCTGGAACAATGAATTCACGGCCTGGACCACGGGTACGCCGTGGGATGTCCAGTTCGATGAAATGACCTTTTATATTGTGCCCGAGACCTACGCCTTCCTCCAACCCTTCCGTGCCTCCATGCAGCAGAGCGCAACACCGGTGGAGCTCCACCCGGATTTCTGGTCTTGGAGTCTGCCCGAACGCAAGGCCTGGTTTGTCAAAGAGGTGATGGTGCAATACGTGCCCCAGGAGATCCTGCCGGGTGACCTCATTGCGGGCGGACGCTTCAACGTCCAGACATCCATGTGCTGGACCGAGGAAGAGGCAAAAGAGCGCGACAGGCTCATCTATGGCAGAAAGGGGGGCACGAAGGGCGTGCGGGCGCAGATGAAGTGGTTCCACGATCATGGCTACGGCAACTCGGGAGCCACAAGCGGGCATCTCATTCCCGGATATGAGCGGGCACTGCAGATCGGGTGGAAGGGAATCTATGAAGACCTTGAAGCAAGATACAATGCCTTGCCCGAGAAAGATAAGAAGGGCAAGAAAGGTGCCCAGCTACGGGCCATGATAACCGCTGCAACGATGCCCAGAGAATTGGCCAGCAAGTATGCAAACCTGTGTGAGAAGCTCGCTGCATTGGAAAAGGATGCAACCCGCAAGGTCGAGCTGGAGCAGATGGCGAAGAATCTACAAAATGTTCCCTGGGAACCGGCCAATACCTTCTGGGAGGCCGTCCAGTCTCTGTGGCTCACTCATATGCTTGTCATGAGCGACGAGAATTACCCAGGGCCGGGCGTGTCCTTCGGCAGGATTGACCAGTACCTGCTGCCCTACTGGCAGGTCTCAGTGAAAAACGGCATGGACCGGGAGTTCGGCAAGGAGATACTGAAATGCTTCTGGATCCACGCCAACACGGTATACGACGCCATGATCCGTATTGGCAACCAGGGCATCACCTCGGGTTACGGGCAGCTCATTACGCTTTCGGGTGTGGGGCCTGGCGGCAGGGACATGACCAATGACCTGACATACGCCATGCTGGAGGTCATCGATGAGATGTCGCCCATCCTGGAGCCCAAACCCAACGTGCGTCTCCATCGGGGCAGCCCGGAAGCGCTCCTGGACAAAGTGGTAGACATGATCTCGGTGAGTCAGGGCTCACCCTTCCTGCTCAATTTCGACGAGCGCTCCATGGCCGGGATGCTGCGCGAGGCCGCGAAGGCGGGCGTCACCCATCTCATTAACGAAAACAATGTGCACGACTACGCACCCGTCGGCTGCCTGGAGAATACTATGCAGGGTAACGACCGTTCCGGCACGGTGGACAATAACCTCAATCTTTTGAAGTCCGTGGAGCTTGCCCTGAACAACGGCAAAGACTTCCACATATTTGTGGACCCTATTACGGGTAAGAGCGAGAAGATCAAGCAGGACGGCCTTAAAACCGGCATGGCGACGGCATTTACCACCTGGGAGCAATTCTGGAGGTCGTATGCGGAGCAGACCAGGTTCAGCATCAAACGCTGTGCAGAGCTTTACGAAAAGTCGGAGTCCATCAGGGCCCGGTTCTGCCCTACACCCTATCTGTCCTGTCTGGTCAAGGGTTGCGCCGAGAAAGGTCTCGATATCACGGAGGGTGGAGCTGAGCTGAGCTTCACCACGCTGGAGGCGCTGGGCTTTGCCACCACCGTGGACTCTTTGCTGGCTGTTAAATACCTCGTTTTCGACAAGAAGGAGTGCACGATGGCCGAACTGATCGATGCGCTGAAGGCCAACTGGGAAGGCCAGGAAAAGCTGCAGGCCCGGGCCCGGTTCAGGGCCCCCAAATACGGCCGGGATGACGACGAGGCGGATGCCATGGCCAAAGCTGTGATGGAACTATGGTGTGAGGAGGCGTGGAAACATAAGACCGTCTCCACAAACCGCCAGTTCCGGCCCGGCATGCTGAGCTGGAACTACTGGGTGGGCGACGGTTTTATTCTGCCGGCAAGCCCGGACGGTAGACCAAAAGGAAGATTCCTGTCCAACGCCATTTGTCCGTCCAACGGAGCCGACATCAACGGTCCGACGGCCAACGTCAACTCTGTGGGCAAGGCCATGGGCGGCAGGGACGCGGGAGGCAAAGGCGACTTTCGGGGGTATTACAACTGCCTGCCCAACGGCGCGAGCCACACCATCACCATCAACCCATCGCTGCTGAGAAACCCGGAACACAAGGCCAAGTTCAAAGCCTTTCTGAGGGGCTACATGGAAAATGGAGGAAGCGCGCTGCAGATCAACATACTCGATGCCGATATGCTGCGTGATGCCCAGAAGCGGCCCGAAGACTACCGTTCACTGCTCGTTCGGATCACCGGTTACAACGCCTATTTCACAAGCATCGGGCGCGAGCTGCAGGACGAAGTCATTGCCCGGATCAGCCACGGCTCGCTGTAGGCTCGTCAGATGAGCGCAAACAAAAAAAATATTAGGGGGACAATACTCAGAATACAGCGCATGTCCACTGAGGACGGACCGGGCATCCGAAGTACTGTTTTCTTTAAGGGTTGTCCGCTTGCCTGCATCTGGTGTCACAACCCGGAGAGTATCTCGCCCAGGGTGCAGATCCACTGGGAGAAGACCAGGTGCATCGGCTGCCGGAGCTGTATCGATGCCTGCGTCAAAGGGGCTGTCGCGGCGACGGAAACCGGTATGGCCATCGATCGGTCAGCGTGCGACTCCTGCGATGCCTGCGTGCAGGCCTGCCCATCCACGGCCATGGAGATCTACGGAGAAGCCTGCGGGCCGAATGATTTGGTGCGCGAGGTATTGAAGGATGAAGCGTATTTCCAGAAGTCTGGCGGCGGAGTGACGCTGTCGGGTGGCGAGCCCACGATGCAGCCTTTTTTTGCTAAAGAGCTGCTTTCCACTTTCAAGCAGGGCGGCATTCATACCGCCCTGGACACCTGCGGGCAATGTTCGTGGGAGACACTGGATGCACTCCTGCCATATACGGACCTGGTGCTGTATGACCTAAAGGAGATCGACGCAGACAAACACAAAGAATTCAGCGGTCTTTCTAATACCGGAATACTCGAAAACCTCATCCTCCTTAAACGCTTCATGAAGGAGCACAGCCTGCCCGGCGAACTCTGGATACGTACACCCCTGATACCGGGCTGCACGGCCACGCCGGAGAACCTCCAGGGCATCGGCATATTTATTAAGGAGCACCTGGGGCCGTCTGTCGGTAGATGGGAACTATGCACCTTCAATAACCTGTGCATCCATAAATATGAGGGGCTGGGGATACGTTGGGACTTTCGGAAGGCCGCCCTCCTTTCCCGGGATGAGGCGGAACGCCTCGCTTCTCTGGCAAGGGAATCGGGGGTCGACCCCGGAATCGTCCACCTAAGTGGCCCCATGAGAGTGGCCTACGCAGATGAATCTCTGGATGACAAGATACATACAGGCATCGCCCGGAGCGGTGCCTGCTAATTGAGGAGTGGGGGAGTTTGAGCATGAGAAAGGCATTGACACGTTTCTCTGAGAATGACCTGAAGCAGTTCGAGCCCGAGGCCAAAGTCGGGTTGATCGCTACCATCAATCAGGAAGGCTTGCCGCATATCACTCTCATCACGGCCCTGCAGGCAAAAACGCCGGACAAGCTCATCTGGGGTCAGTTCTCGGAAGGGCAAAGCAAACAGAATGTCAAGACCAACCCTAAGACCGGCTTCCTTATCATGACTCTTGACAGGAGCCTATGGCGGGGCAAGGCTCTCTGGACTCATCAGACGACCCATGGCGAAGACTACGAGATGTTCAACAACAAGCCCATGTTCCGGTATAACGCCTACTTCGGCATCCACACCGTGCACTATATGGATCTTATGGAGACCTACGGCAGGGAATTCCTGCCCCTTCTGCAAATCGGTCTAGGATCCATTCTGACGAAGGCCGCGAAGTCCGCCGCTAAGCAGGAGAGTCGTGCCGAGCGTATCCTGAAACCTTGGGCCGAACGCCTGTTCAACCGCCTCGATGCCATCAAGTTCCTTTCTTACGTGGGCGATGACGGTTTCCCGGTGATCATACCGCTTATCCAGTGCCAGGCAGCAGACAGCACGCGGCTCGCCTTTTCTCCCCTTGCCTATCGTGAAGAAATCAGCGCCCTGCGGCAGGATTCATCCGTAGCCATCTTTGGCCTCACCATGGACATGGAGGATGTTCTGGTCCGTGGAGTTTTTGCCGGTTTTGGAAGGCACCGGGGGGTCACGTTGGGGTGCGTGGATATTGTCTGGGTCTACAACTCTATGCCGCCAAAGCCCGGACAGATCTACCCCATCCAGAAACTCGGGGCCGTGGTGAATTTCTAATTCCATTTTTGATTCATGAGTGCATTCATTATCCAATGCCAAGTATTGAAAGCGTGACAGGCCAGAGGATCAATTCTTCAATTGTTACATTTTCCAAGAAGGCCCTTGAATAATTCCTGAGCATTTCGATCATCGCTTAGCCGATGCCTTAATCTCCTTCGCTCCTACCTCACCGGTCTGCAAGCCACGTTTAGCATATTCTTATACGGCTTATCAGCGGTGAGGAATTGACGTATTTTTCTTTCTTAAATACTTTATTACGATTGCCTGACCCCCTCCGTGACGTTTCCTGCATCACTCCCCTCCGGATTCCTGTCGCAGCACTTTGGAGGGTTTTTCCTCCCTGGTCGGTCGGCGGAATCCTCGCTTCAAATCCTGCAATTGGGAAAATTAGCAAACAAAAAGGCCCATGCCTTTGGCACGGGCCCCTTGTTTGCTGGCTCCCCGGGCAGGACTCGAACCTGCAACCTAGTGGTTAACAGCCACCCGCTCTGCCGATTGAGCTACCGAGGAATACTATTTTTTAGCTCCTTCTCTTCTTAGCAACTTAGTGGTTAATCCCGCCTGGGGCGGGACTCTGCCGATTGCCTGCCTCCGGCAGGCAAAGGCTACCGAGGAATCTTTTAGAATTAATTTACCCAAAAATGTCAGAGATGGCAAACAAAATCAACCACGAATCAGGAGGTCTTCCTCGGGAACGAGTTCCATCTTCCGCAGGGCCCTCTTTTTGCGCCACGCCAAGACCATATTGACCGGACCGGAGA
>JBAVGF010000261.1:0-38488 GCA_049684675.1 Thermodesulfobacteriota bacterium
GTCGCCATTCTAGAGGCTATTAAACAGAAGAATTCGGATCTGGCAAGGGCAAGAATATTTCAACACCTTGAGTATGTGGAATCCCGCGTGAGAGAGGGTATGCAATCTGAAAAAGGGCTGGAGAACGGGAGAAAATAGGAAGGCATCTTTTCCAAGAAACTTTAGACCTGCCCGAAGGGCGGGTTAATTTCAAATGAAATCTCAAAGAGGAGCGAACGTGGGACAAAAGCAGGAGAAGGCTCTGTCACGAATCGATACCAAAGGCTGGAAGCTTATCTTTCTCGAATATGGTCATCACACGATTCAAATCTATGTCCCCGGGGACTCCTTCGAGATCAGTATGGGCAAGGTTCCTCATATTGATAATGCTCGATCTGAGATCGAAAGGGCTATTTCCAATCCTATCGGGAGTCCAAAGTTAGAGGAGATTGTCAAAAAAAATGGGAAGAACCCTAAGGAGATGACCGCTTCGGTGACGGTTTCCGACATCACCCGACCTGTGCCATACAAAGAGGAGAAGGGGATTCTCACCCCGATATTACAAAAGCTGGAATCAGCAGGCATCCAGAAGAAGAATATCAAGATCATTGTGGGAACGGGAATGCACCGCCCCAGTACTTACGAGGAAAAGGTGGAGATGTTTGGAAAGGAGGTTGTTGAGCAGTTTACGATCTTAGATCATGATTGTGAGAACAATGATCTCCTCCAGAGCATTGGAAAGTCAAAAAGAGGGACCAATGTCTATGTCAACCGGGATTTCTATTTTTCCGATCTGAAGATTGCGACAGGGCTCGTTGAGAGCCACTTCATGACTGGAATCTCCGGCGGAAGGAAGTCCATCTGCCCGGGGCTGGTGGATGTCAAGACCATTCAGAGATTTCATGGCACCACTTACCTTGAAGATCCCAACTCCACCAATCTCGTTCTTGAAGGAAACCCTTGCCACGAGGAGGCCATGGAGGTCGCAAGGACCGTCGGAGTCGATTTTATTGTCAACGTCACCCTCGACAAGGATATGCACATCACCCGGGTCTTTGCCGGCGATCTGGTGGAGGCGCACTTGAAAGCCTTTGAGATGATCAAAGGCTATGCAGAAATCCCTCTGGAGAAACAGTTCGATATCGTCCTTACCCACGGCGGATATGTCGGAAGGGATCACTATCAAACGGCAAAAGCAGGGATAGGTGCCATGCCGGCGGTCAAGGCGGGTGGTATCATCATCATCGCCGCGAATAATCGGGATAAAGAACCCATTGGATCACCTGAATACAAGTCCCTGCTCCATCTGATGAAAATCCAGGGACCGGAGAAATACCTGGAGTTGCTTAAGAACCCAAACTGGCGCTTCACAAAAGATCAATGGGAACCTGAGGAATGGGGGAAACCACTTAAAAAAGTGGGGAGCGAAGGATTAATCTATTGTTCTGGCGAGATCCCCATGGAAAACTACGCCATCATCCCCGGCACAGGCGGTTACGCATTTCTTCCTGGGCCATCCGCCCATCTGTCAAACCTGGAAAAGGCTCAGCTCATGGTCCAAAATGCCCTGGTTGAATCCATTCTCCGATTGAGAAAAAAAAATATCGAACCTTCGGTCTGTTATATCCGGGAAGGTCCTTATGCCATTCCGACGTTCAAAAATTCCGGCCAGAAATAGATTCATTATTTTGATAAGACCGGCTTATTCTTAGGAAAAGGCTGAACCAAAGGGGGAAAACGGGAGGCGGAATGTCATTAATGGAGAAACTTATTGCGATCGTTGGGCAGGAGAATTTCACCAATCAGTTGGAGGAGCTGGTTCCCTACAGTTATGACGCCTCGATGAATGTCCATCGACCCGATGCGGCAGTCTGGCCTGAGTCGACCGAGCAGGTTTCTAAAATCGTTCAGTTCGCTAATGAATATAAAATTCCTGTTGTCCCTCGAGGGGCAGGCACAAGTCTCAGCGGAGGAGTCATTCCGATCAGAGGCGGGATCATCATTGATCTCTCCCGCATGAACCGCATCCTTGAAATAAGCATTGAGAATCGCTTTGCCCGTGTTCAGGCGGGTGTGGTCTGTGATGATCTCAACAGAGAGTTGGCAAAACACGGCTTTACGTTTCCCCCTGACCCTGCAAGCAGTACCGTTTCCACCATTGGGGGAAATGTGGCCACCAACGCTGGAGGAATCAAAGGAGCCAAATACGGCACCACCCGAGACTACGTGCTCGGGCTTCAGGTGGTCCTTCCTAATGGCGAGGTAACGCGGACAGGCTCATACACGATGAAATGTGTCTCCGGTTATGATCTATCGAAACTCTTTATCGGAGCAGAAGGGACTTTGGGCGTAATCACCGAGGTCACATTAAAAATCAATCCCCTTCCACGGCATGCCATGACCGCCGTGGCCACTTATGCTAATTTAGAGGATGCAGGAAAGGCCATATTCCAGACCATGACCAGCGGAGTGATTCCCAGTGTGATGGAGATCCTCGATAAGGTCACCCTTAAATCCATCAAGGAGAACACAGACATTGATCTGCCGGAAGCAGAAGCCATGATCTTGACGGAAACAGACGGTTACACCTGGGAAGAAGTGGAGGCCCAGATGGAAGTGGTGTTAAACATCCTCAAACAGAATAACCCCACAGAGATCAAGACCGCGAAAGATGAAAAGGATCGTCTCAATCTCTGGAAAGCTCGCAAATCCGCCTATGCTACCCTTGCCCGGGCGAGCAGCAGTTTTGTGTTGGATGATGTCACCGTTCCCATTTCCCGAATTCCAGAGTTATTGGTAGGAATTCAGGAGATCTCAAAGAGACATGGCATCGTGGTTGCCACCTTTGGTCATGCCGGCGATGGAAATCTTCACCCACAAATCCTTTATGATGAATACAATCGTGAGCAAGTGGAGAGAATGGAAAAAGTTGAGGAGGAGATCTTTCGCCTTGCCATTTCCCTCAATGGAACCCTGTCCGGTGAGCATGGCATCGGCCTCTCCAAAGCAAACTATATGACATTGGAACATGACGCGGTTGAGATGGCATTGATGAGGCAGATCAAGAGAACCCTGGATCCCAACAACATCATGAATCCTGGCAAAAGAGCGTTGGACGGATAATGCCGGAATATTGGAAGAGTGGAACATTGAATATTGGGGTTAAAAGAGGTGATGAGTAGTTCGTATTTCCATTAATCCTTCATTCCAACATTCCATTGTTTTTAGGAGAGATCATGACCACCCAATTACAATTAGACGAAAAACGGCGGAAAGCCATTACTCAGTGTTCCCGCTGTGGCTTTTGCCGGGCAGTCTGTCCCATTTTTGATTTGACCAAAAGGCCCGTTACCAATGCCCGTGGCAAAATGATTCTTATGAAAGAGGTCATGGAAGGAAAGCTTCCTGTAACCGAGGGAGTAGCCCAGGCGCTCCTTCGCTGCACCACTTGCATGAATTGCACGGTTAACTGCCCTTCAGGCGTGGACCCCCAGGATGTGATCAAGGCTGCACGGAAGGATATGGTGGGACTCGGTTTCGACAACCTCTTCAAGAAAATGGGTGAGGTCGTTGAGAAATATGGAAACATCTATGGAGAGGAAGAGCGATATGACTGGGGGCACAGAAAGGGAGCCGCCCCTTACGTCCTATTTGTGGGCTGTGTAGGGACTTACAGGGAAGAAGAAAGTGTAGAAGAAACTATCCGTCTCTTGGATCTTCTAAAAGTTGACTTCACGATGATTGATGAGGTTTGCTGCAGCGGTGTGATGGAGGATGTAGGTTACAAGATTAAGGAGGAGCTGGCCCAGCATAATGTTCGAGAGCTTAAAAAAACCGGGGCCAAAACACTGATCACAACTTGCCCTTACTGTTACAGGGTGTTCAAAGAGCATGGTTCCTACAGAGAATTGGGGATGGAGATCAAGCACGTCACTCAATTTCTCAAGGACTTTGATTTTGGAGTGAAAACCAATAAAAAACTCACTTACCACGATCCCTGCGATCTGGGCCGCCACGCCGGTATCTATAACGAGCCGAGGGAAATCATCCGAAAGATTGCCACCAATTTTGTGGAACCGAGGCGAACCAGGGAAAATGCCATGTGCTGTGGCTCTGGGGGCGGACTCAGAGGATCATTTCCTGAGGACTCTATCGAAATTGCGAGAAATCGCTTGAGCCAGATGATCGACGAGACAGGAGCGGAGATCCTGCTCACGGAATGTCCGTCCTGCCTTCACAATTTCAGAAATGCCAAACTTCGAAAACAGAAGGTTGAGATCTACAACATTACGGAGTTCATTGCTCAACTTTTGCAAAAAAAAGAAGGAAAGAAAGCAGCCTAATTTTAGTTCGGAGTGTCTAGTTCGGGGTTCTTAGTTTAAGGCTCCCAACACCGAATTCAAAACTTATTTTAACAGGAGGGGGTACGGAAATGAATATTGAGGGATACGAATTTCCGGAAGGACTTTATTACGACAAGAACCATTTTTGGGCTCGGGTGGAGGGAGATCTGGTAGTCATGGGGATGAATGATTACGCTCAGAAGATGGCAGGTAGCATTGTCTACGTGGGCCTACCTCCTGAAGGGAAAAAACTGATCCAGGGGAAGAGCTTTACCAAGATTGAGTCAGGGAAATGGCTTGGGAAGGTTTTTTCCGTAATAAGCGGTGAACTCGTGGCGGTGAATGAAGATTTGGAAAAGAGAGCAAAATTGATCAACGAGGACTGCTACGGCAAAGGATGGATGTTTAAAATTAAACCCGACAACATGGATGAACTCAAGAATCTCATGACCGATCCTGCTGTCATCCAGGAGTGGCTCAGAGCAGAGATTGCCGAACACAGCAACAAATAAAGATGATGGAGGTAGGGGGAGCGGCCTGCCTGCGGTAGGCACAGGAAGTGCTCCTCAAGCGCAGCGCTCCTCAATCCTAAGACAAAGAATGAAACTTTCAGCTCTTTCTCCCAAACAATTAGTCGAGATTGAAGCCTGCACACGCTGTGGCGAGTGTCTAAAATATTGTCCTGTCTATGCTCAGAAGGGTGAGGAGGAGATTGATCCTCGGGGAAAGATTCAGGCCTTCAAGTCTTTCATCCGCAGTCAGTACGGACTATGGGCCAAGATTTTCGGTCCGAAGAAGTTAGATGAGGAGAAGTTAAAGAAATTCTCAGAGATGGTTTATCGCTGCACCCTCTGCGGGGAATGCAGTGTAAATTGCCCTGTTTCGATTGATGCCAAACATCTCTGGACTGCCTTGCGCGAGACCTTGGTAGAAATGGGTCATTTTCCGGAAGCAGTCAAGCGAATGAAGGGCAACGTCCTGAAGGCCCACAATGTATCCGGCGACGAAAACGAAGAGAGGGCAGAATGGCTGGAATTTTTGGACGAACTCCCTGATCATCAATATCAGAAAGAGAAGGCTGAGGTTGCCTTTTTTGTGGGGTGCGTCGCTTCTTTTTTCCCTCTGGTACAGAAGATTCCCTTAGCTTTCGTTGAAATTCTTAACGAAGCAGAAGTTGATTTTACCCTCCTGGGCGGAGAGGAGTGGTGCTGCGGATTCCCTCTCATCGGTGCAGGGATGAAAAAAGAGGCCGGAATTCTGATCCAGCACAACTTGGAAATGGTGAAAGAGAAAGATGTGAAAAGGGTGGTCTTTGCTTGCCCGTCCTGCTACCACACATGGATGGAAGAGTACAAGATCGATATGGAGATCTTTCACTCGACACAATTTATCAAGAAACTGATAGACGAGGGCAAGATCAGCTTCAAGGAGAAAAAGATAAAAGTTACGTATCACGATCCCTGCGATCTTGGAAGGGCGAGCGGAGTTTACGAAGCGCCGAGAGAAATTCTCCGTTCCATCCCTGGTTTGGAATTCGTAGAGATGGAAAACAACAGGGAGCAGTGTAAATGTTGTGGTGGGGGCGGTAACCTGGAAATGGTTGATCCAGAACTTTCAGCAGCTTTGGCTCAAGAGAAGATCAATCAGATCCAGGCGACAGGAGCGGACACGGTGATTACTGCCTGTCAGCAGTGTGTCCGCACCATTTTGACCACAGCCAGAAGAAAAGAGATCCCCATCAATGCGATGGATATTACGGAGTTCGTGCTTAAAAATATGAAGTAAAGAAACAAAACTATTTGCTACGCAGATGGACAAACATCTCATCTTTTACATCATGTTTTTCCCAACGGTGATTTTCTTCGTTTGGGGAATGGGCCTCCATGTCAGCATCTGGCTGGAAGGAAGCCTCGAAGGGACGGAGAAAGCCACCAAATGGGAGAAGTTCAAGATTTATATCAGGAGAGGCTGGAGAGGATTCTGGACGAGGCCAGGATGGTATGTAAAAACCCTTATCACCGAGGTGATCTTCCATCGAAAGCTCTTCGGCCAATCTTTTTACCGCTGGCTTGTTCATACTCTACTGGTATTTGGATTCGTAGCCGCCTTTGTCGTAGATATGATCAAAGGATTTACGACCGGTTACCTGGTAGAATTGAGTAAAGAATTCCCCTTCCTTTCTTTTTCTCATGAGTTTGAAACGGGAGCAATCCGCCCATCTCTCGATTTCTTTCTTGAGTTCTTCACCTTTCTCATCCTGGTGGGTTGTGTTATGGCTATCGTGCGTCGCTTTATTCTCCGTCCTGACCAGCTTCGCACGGAAGAAGAAGACATTACCTCCCTACTTTTCATCCTTTTTCTGGAACTTTCCGGCTTTTTCATTGAGGGGTACCGAATCGCGCACCATGAGGTCGTTCAGGCACACGTCTACATGGCCAACTTCACCCCTGCCAGCGCCAATAACTGGACCTCTTTTGGCGGTTACTTTTTGTCCCTGTTCGTTAAAAACATAAAAATCGATGCCGATTTTCTCTGGTATTTTCATGTGGTACCTAGCCTCATCTTTTTCATCTATATCCCTCACAGCAAACTGCTTCACATTTTCACTTCATCAATAACTGTCATCGCCGACCACCGAAAAGAATTAGGAAAGTGAGGAGGGGATATGCTTTTTTTCGATCTCGGGAAACTTCCGGGCCAGCAATCCATGCTCATCTTTCATGCCCTTGCCCGAATGGGGATTGAGGGTCTTATCATTGTTTCACCCAAAATTCCTCTTGTAAGCATCGGATATTTCCAGGACGCCCTCCAGGAAGTAGACCTCCAATATTGTAGAGAATCAGGAATCCCTTACATGCGAAGGGAAGTCGGGGGAGGAGCCACCTATTTAGATGAGAATCAGATTTTTTATCAGCTGATCTGGAAGAAAGATAACCCAAGGTTCCCAAAAGCGATCGATGAGATTTATCCATGGTTTTCTCAGGCACCCATAGAAGCTTATAGATCATTTGGCATCGAAGCAGAATTTCGAGTTGTTAACGACATCATCACCAAGGCAGGCAGGAAGATCGCCGGAGAGGGCGGAGGAAATATTGGTGAGTGCATGGTCTTTGTAGGCGGTATCCTTCTCGATTTCGACTATCGGGCGATGAGCAGAATCTTGAAAGTGCCACACGAAAAATTCAGGGATAAAATTTATAAAACGATGGAAGAAAACCTGACAACGATGAAGAGAGAATTAGGAATGGTTCCATCGAGGGAGGAAGTAGTGGCGGTCCTTAAAGAGAAATTTGAAAAAATAACGGGAAAGCTTACAGTCGCTTCCCTGAACAGAGACATTATTGAGAAGATGAAAGAAATAGAATCCTGGATGACCTCGGAAGAATTTCTCTTAAAAAAAACCCCCAGAATTCCAACCGGTGTAAAAATAAGAGAAGGAGTGGAAGTCCTTTATGGTCTCCATAAAGCCAAGGGAGGTTTGATTCGAACAGCCCAGGAGATCTCAGAAGGGAAAATTGAAGACATTAACATTTCAGGAGATTTTACATTCTTTCCAAAAGAAGGTCTCGCTGGACTGGAAGCATCCTTAGAGAACGCTGCTCTGGAAGAAGAAAAACTCATCGAAAGGGTAGAAACCTTTTATGAAGAGAAAAGGGTTCAATCCCCCGGCGTAGAATCCAAAGATTTCGCCCAGACGATTTTAAATCCTGTTGAGGATCCTAAAGTGGATTAAATTAGATGTAAACCGGTTTCCTCTGCTTGAGATTGTGAATTTTCCTCTTTATTCCTCCGGATAGACACTAATAAATTTAGAAGATTTTGATTTGAATTATTTCTGCAATTTTGATAGATTGAGATATCTTCGTTCTACCGGAGTAAGCTATGCGGGGATGTTGACCCGAAAGAGAACCTGCTCCTGGAATAATGGGTCGGTTTTTCCCCGGCTAAGTTGGCAGATTTTGGAGGAGAATATGCCCGCTATCGCATCCGTTGAAGATTTGAAGGCTGCCCAGAAAGATCTTCTTGAAGCAAAGGACCCGGATAAGTTGAAGGCAGTCTTTAAGAAATGGCGTCGCATCGGATGGAAAAATATCTGCAAGCTGTGGCTTGAAGAACGTACTCCAGAGCAATTAAAAGGCGAAGGTGGGTAAGTTAATACTAAGTCCTAACATGATTCCACCGTGAAGTTCGAAGCCATCATTCCTGCGAAAGCGGGAATCCAGATCGAAAACATTGGATTCCGGGTCGAGCCCGGAATGACCGCTAAAGTAAAAGGACTTTTGACGCAGTACACTAAGAATATTGACGAAGGCGAAACCGACAGCTTAGGCGTCTTTTTTGAGGAGGGGCCAGCATGAAACTTAAAGAGCAAACGGCACTCGTTACAGGCTCAAGCCGGGGCATTGGCGAAGCCATCGCCCGCGCCTTTGCAAAGGAAGGCGCGCAGATCGCTATAACGGGACGCTCGTCACAAGAACTGGAAACATTGCAAGAGGAGTTTAACCGCCTGGGCGTGCAATGCAAGAGCATCGTCGCCGATCTCACACAGAGGGACGCCGTTGAGCGAGTGTGGACGCAAGCAACGCAAGCGTTCGGGCATATTGACATCCTTGTCAACAACGCGGGCATGGGCAGCGGCCCGAACCCCAGACCTGTCGTTGATTACGACGACGATTTCTGGGAAACGATGCTCTACGTCAATCTCACCGTACCGTATCTGTTTTCGAAGAAGGCGTTACCCTCAATGACCGAGCGAAAATATGGGCGCATCATTATGACCGCTTCTGTCAACAGTAAGAAGGGGTTGCTGTACGGTGCCGCGTATGCGGCGAGCAAGCACGGACTCTTGGGGTTGATGCGCACGTTGGCGATGGAGACGGCAAAGCAGGGCATCACCGTCAACGCCATCTGCCCCGGGCCTGTACGCACACGCATGAATAATTTGCGCGTGGAGTATGACGCGAAGCGTCTCGGCAAACCCGTCGCGGAATACGAGACGAGTTTGACGGCGATTGGTCGCCGTCTTGAAGCCCACGAGATTGCGCCCCTCGTCGTGTACCTTGCCAGCCTCGAAGCGTCCGTCATCACGGGACAGGCGTTCAACATTGATGGCGGGTTGTTAATGGTGTGATGGTATCCTGGGATATCCCAAACAAGCCCATTACCCGATCGACCAGGCGTGCTGTTTTCAGCACGGTAGATCCCCGCTTACAATCAAAAGGTAAAAAACAGATGGGGGGTAATTTAAAATGGAATTATACCAAAAGAATTTGTTCGGGTCGGTCTCCGTCATACTATTCCTAATCCTTATTTCAGTTTCTCATTCGACAGTTTCCTTCGCCTCCGATCTTATTCTCCTCCGTACCCCATCCACGGGCTACCAACCACAGTTTCAGATCTCCGGGGAGAAAATTTACTATATCTGGCATGAATACGATGGCCCTTTTCGACAAATCTTCACTGCGGAAATGAATACCAATAGGACGGGCTGGAAGGCAGAAAAGAAGACCTCTGGGCAATATGATAAGACCTTTCCTCAACTTCAAGTTGTAGGAAGCAAGATTTATTATGTTCGCCAGCAACCCGATGCCATGAAAAATCGGCAAGTCTGGACTATGGAGATGAACGTCGACCGGACAGGATGGAAAGAGGTCCAGAGGACGAATAGTCCTTTTGATAAGCAATTTCCCCAACTTCATGGAGTGGGCAACAAAATTTATTATACCTGGAACGAATCCGATGGGAGGTACAGGCAGATCTGGACGGCTGAGATGGATGTGGACGGAACGGGCTGGAATGCAACGAAACGGACCTCAAGTCCATTTGAGAAATTTGAACCTCAACTGAAAGTGCTGGAAAATAAGATCCACTTCGTCTGGAGGGAGTCTGATGGAACCCATTTCCAGATTTGGACAGCCATCATGAAATGTGATGGCACCGGATGGCAGGCTGTAAAACGAACGAACAGCCCGTATGATAAACATAACCCTCGATTATATTTGGAGGGGGGAAAAATCTTTTATGCTTGGCACCAGGCAGATGGATCAGATTTCCGTAAGGCAAAATACCAAATCTGGACGGCTCAGATGAACATAGACGGATCGGAATGGCAGGCAATTCAGAGAACGGAAACCCCTTTCGACAAATATACGCCTCAGCTGCAGTCGGCTGGGGATAAAATTTATTATGTGTGGGAGGAATCGGACGGAAAGTATCGACAGATATGGACCGCTCAGGTGAGTAAAGATGGAACCGGATGGAAATCCAAAAGGAGGACCACATCCCCTTACGGCAAATATGATCCTCAGCTCCAGATCATTGGAAATAAAATCCATTATGTCTGGCATGAAGACCATGGGCCCGTAGAACCCATCTGGGTGGCTGAAGAAATTGTAGTAGAATAGAATCTCTAGGATATTACCTATGACGAAGCCCTTCCTCTGTAGCTGAAGTTCACAATCGACTTCTTCCTCCTCCTGTAACCCTCCAGGAAGGATTTCTTTACATGCATTAAGATCTCACCCGTTCTCAGGCTAACGTACACAAAGGAATTGGGGTACGGAAGATTTTATCTAGAAACCACTAAGATGGGAAAACGTTTTACACATTTTTTGGGAGTCCATTCGGGACTTTTGTGGAAAACGGTTCCACTTCTGGCTTTCATTGAGTTATCGAAACCAGCAGGAAACAATATAGTTACAACGACTTATAATCATGGCGAAGTGTTGGCATAAGGATTGATACTTTGATAAATCTTGGTTTGTTTATATCCTGATAGAACCGATCCATCCACTACGATTGGATGTTACGTTAAGGTCTTGCCAATGGAAAACTCTTTACAAAATTGGAGGAAAAAATGGGAGGTGCCATAACAACTACTTTTGTATTCCTTATATTGTTATTGATGTTTGGCGCTTTAGGCTTCATGTTCGGTAATTTCGACTAAATTCCATTTTGCTTCAATCCCATTCAGGTCTGCCTGGCCTTTTTGGGGTTCCTGCAGAGAGGACTATCCTCATTCCGCAAGGAAGGCAATGTCTTCTCTCAACAGAAAAAACGGCAGAAATACTATGTTTAGAACGATTCTCGTTGAAGATAACTCCTCCTTTAGACAGCTACTTAAGGATAATTTACAAGATCTATTTCCTTCAATGGAGATCGTTGAAGCGGGGGACGGGGTAGAAGCGCTCCAGAAAATCGATTTTCATCCTCCAGACCTAATCTTTATGGACGTCAGATTGCCCGGCGAAAACGGTCTTGAACTGACCAAAAAGATCAAAGCTGATCATCCTGGCATCATCGTGATTATTCTTACAAGTTATGAATCACCGGAGTATCGGGAGGCGGCGAAGCGAAACAAGGCCGATTATTTCTTTTCGAAGGACGCCATAACCAATAACGAGATTTTCGCGTTGGTCAAATCAATCGTACTAAAAAAAGGATAGGCGTGGAGGGTTTAGAATGATGTCGATTCCTGCCAGTAGGCGCTGTCCTCGGGGTTCATCCTGGATGGAATCATTGTCGGACTAACAAACAGGCCACTTTCTTAGAAAAAGTGTCTTAGAAAAAAATGTGTCTTCCCTGTTTTTTCCTGTTTCTTTGTTTTAATTCCCGGCTTTCTTCTCCGGTGTCGGGGGCGGTTCCCCGCATTCGGACCTAGCCCACTCTTCGCTGAGCCTTCGCAGGTCCTGCCGCTGCTGCTGAATCGAGAAGTCGGCATATTCAGCGTCCTTCTTCCGATAAGCCTTTTCGATGAAGGCGATGGAGTCGTTGGTGGCGCGGATCTCTGCGCGGATTATCTCACACTTTCTCAATCCCCTACCGGCCTTGATCGAGTCCGCGGGATGAGGGGAAAGCCAGGCCTTTTTCACCGGTGTGGGAGGCTTTTCTCCGCATTCGGACCTGGTCCATTCCTCGCTGAGTTTTCCTAAGAGCTGCTGTTGCTGCCGAATCGAGAAGTCGGCATATTTAGGATCTTTCTTCCGATAAGTCCTCTCAATGAAGGCAATGGAATTTCGGGTTGTGCGCGTCTGTGCGTGGATCATCTCACACTTCTTCAATCCCCAACGGGCTTCGATCGAGTCCTCCGGATGCGGGGAAAACCAGAGTTGGTTTTGATAGACATGATAGAGCGTGACCGAGCGGTTCTCTGAGATAGCGATCGGAAGGGCCTCCATCATCCCTTTCGCCATCTCCTGACTGAGATGGTTCGATTCGATGAGCTGGGAAAGATGATCCATCAAGGAGATGATCATACCGTCACGACCCGAGGTGCTGTAAATCTCCGACAATTCCGAGGCCTCTGGACAGCCCCCATTGCGACACTGCTCGTATCCTGCCAGAACAATGGGAACCCTCTCCCTGAGAAAACAAGTGATCGTTTCCATAACTTTGGCCATCTTCTCCATAGGGGCATAGTGGGTAGGGTCGATCCTTCTGGCCACAGCTTCGACAAAATCGGCATACCCCTCACAAAAAGCAGGGGCATATTGTTCTTCGGAATAGAAGGGGTGCTCTTCGACAGGGAGATATTTCCATTCCCCATTTTCAGAAACAGGCCATCGAAATTTCACGAGACCCGAGCGGGCTTTGGATTCCGGCCTCGCCGAAAAAAAATACCCCAAGCTCAGTTTTTGAACCTTCACGGGAAGCGCCGACTCCCAGGTTTGAAGAGGATGGGCCTGGCTACCGTCGAGGAAGACATGACCGATGAACCCGGCATGGGATTCCGTCACAAGGAACAGCGTTCCCGGTGTGACCGAATCAGCAGAAATGCGGACAGGATAGGTGTCGAGCGGGAGGGTTCCCGTCCACGTCTTCCGAAGGACGTAGAGAAGGACAGCACGGAAACGTTCATCCTCGTGCCACTTCGGGTGGGTTGGAAGATGCTTCCAGTCCGTGGACCAGTGGCCGACCAGTTTGCCGTCCGTTGTGGTCGCTGCAGCGGGAAGATGGGCGATCCGGGCATAGATCCAACGGATCGCATAGACCGCGTCGGCACAATCCGTGGGGATCCTGTAGTGGATGAAGAAATCTTCCGTAATCGTTTCATCCACCCATTTTTCGAACCGATGCTCTTCCTCAACCGTCCATCGGCGATCGCCGACTTCCCAGACTTGATCATGGGATTGAAGCTCCTCGCCCACAGGGCGGGGCTTCCCGGAAAGGAAATTTTCATTTATATCGTGCCCCTTGATCCCGCATACAAGACGGAGGTTCGGGGGCACGTGCCGGCCGTTCAGCGACTGGCCGAAGGATGGAGTGGAAATAAGAATAATCAGAAAGAGAACGAAAAAACGCATCGTCTCATATTAAGAAGAATGAGAGAAGATTGTCAACACCAAGAACGGGGAAAATTTTGGGGGTCCCTGTGCGACATATTCCCTGCCGAACCCAATATTTCTTTCTTGAGCTCCTCTTGAGATTGAACCGTAAAAAGCAGGCATCTCAGTTTTGAAAATTCGCTGGCGCCCGTGAAACGCCTCAGGACCGTCTCCACTTTCGAGAGAGATATTTCCCTTAAATGGGTTAAAGCCCCACGGAGTTCCTCCGCTGTCAACCGCTCTTTAATATCATATTCTCGCAAGTGCATACGGGATTGGAGGTTATCAATCAATGTTGCCTCGCCTAAAAGGGTGAAGAGGGAGACACTCCGCCGCCCATCCCAAATTACCCTCCGTCTCTGCACGAACTCCGAGTCAGCCCAAGTCTTATAGTCCAGCTCGTGCAGATCCCGCAGATTTCTCAGGAGAAGGATCTGATTCTCTTCTGAATGAAACCACGGAAAGGGCAAACGCCGACGGTACGCCACAACATGTTCTCCTCCCTCTCTTAGCTTCCTCTTTGCCTCTATCTCCTGCAGCGTGTATTCGAATTTCGAGTATAGGCTCTTGGCCAAGAATGCAAATTCCATGAACTCTCTTTCGCGATCAGAATCCCGTCGATAATATCCCCTGTACTTGCTTTCGAGAAGTTGATGGATCCCCCTGATCTTTGTGAGTTGGTCTTGAATCTCCTTGTAGGTTTGGCGAATATCGGTAATCATCCCTGCTGGAACAATCCTTTCCGAGGTCACCCTCGAACACATGCCCTGAAATTGATCCATCGCTTCCCTAAGATCAAAATGGGTACTCCTCACGATTTGTCCCAGGCTGGCTACATAGGCTTCGAGTCTTGGTTTCTCCACTGCTTACCTCCAAACAGGCCTGGTGAAACTTCCTCTTTCAACGGGATGCGTCTTGATGAACTCCATCTCTTTCTCCTTATCCTGAACCGACCTTATCCCTTCTCTAATTTTTCGCTTACGACCCGCTTAAACGCTTCAACCACTTCGGGATCAAATTGCTTGCCTGTTTTGGCTACGATCTCCTGAAATGCCTCCCTGGGCGGCATGCCTTTGCGGTAGGGGCGGTCTGTTGTCATCGCATCGTAAGCATCCGCTACAGCGATCACACGGGCTCCCAAGGGTACCTTTTGGGTGCTTCCGTCATTGTGCTCAAGCGTTTCCGCAAAATACTTGTGGTGAGCGATCACAATTGGCACAACCTCTTTAAGCACTGACCCTACGGCAGAAAGGATATAGGCTCCTTTCACAGTATGCAAATCCATTATCTCCTTTTCCTCCGTGCTCAGTGCGGCAGCCTTGCTTAAGATCTCGCTGCTGATTTCGATCTTTCCAATGTCGTGCAGTAAACCCGAGACTCTGATGTTTTCAACCTCCGGCCGGGGCAGCCCCATGGCAATCGCAATTTCTGTTGCCAATTCCGAGACGCGGACGGAATGGCCCTTCGTGTATCGATCTGTTGATTCGAGGTACTTCGAAAGGATTTCTAAGACGCCAATATACGCATTTTTTAATTCTTTGACCCGTTGTTCGTTTTTTTCGTACAGAGTCCCAACCGTGAAACTTACCAGGATGAGAAACCCACCCCACGAGGAAAGCTGTGCCACCCCTGTGAGTATTTCCTTACCGCCAAGAAAACGCTGAGGAAAGACCAAGATACAGATCAGCACTGCAAGAATGGAGAAAACGGCGGCAAGGACCCCCATCCGGCGCCCAAGAAAATACCCTGCCGTCAGCACGGGAAGATAGTAAAAGTTCAGGATGATAAACTTTTCTTCAACGAAGTATGTACCAATAAAGCCAGCTATAAGGATGACAACAACCAGAATCTTTTCAAAATGTCGCAGAATGAATTGTTTGAATTGTTCCATTATTGTCTCCCGCGTCTCGTGGACGCACCCGCATCCCCACCAATGGAAACGCCTGCGAGAACGCTCGGCCCGTGCGACTTACATGGAAACTCAAATCGACCCGAGCCGCGACCCATAAATCTTCGTCCTTTTTGGACATTGGAAACCGCATTGCTTTGCTGAATCAAGCCACGCCAACCCGACTCGTCTCCTGTGATGCTTTATTAGAGCAAGGATGATGCCAGTCCGCAATAAAATTTGTAACTATATAAAATATTAGCACTTTCCTAAATTATTCTTTCACAATAAGATCCACCGGTATACCCAAAATTGTCTCTTCTGTACGAACCTGGTATGGGCCAGGGACTTCTGGTCGCATTTGCCGATGATGGGCAGGCCGACCCGAGCAGTGACCCGGGAGAGAAAGCTTCTCCCGCGTGCGACGAGCTTTCGAGAATAAGGACCGTAACTGTTGCCTTGCACGCCATTGGCTAGACCGGCTGGAGAATTCGATTCGGATAGGGGTGAGGAAAATTCCGCATCCATCTGAGAGAAATCACAAATTCTTCAATGCGATGTCCATTTTTTGAAAATAATAGAGGCCAAATTCTTTTTGAGAAATAAATGGTTGTGATGCTTTTGAAATTTGACGATGGGTATGTTGTTCAGGGTATAGATCTTGCATAGGTCCGAGAGGTTAAAGGAATATCGGAGAGGTAACATGAAGCCCAAAAGCGGCGACATATTGAAGAGCATTTTAGATGGGGAGGATTATATAATTAAAAAGGTCGTAGAAAATATGGCTATGCTCGAATCACAAAATGGAAAAAAACAAATTTTGACAGAGGTTGATACTCTAAGATTATTCTATAGGAAAAAGGAAGAAATTAGTGCATGAATCAAGGAAATACGACCTCTCCCCCATCACATTTTTTTTGATTCAAAGCTTGGAGAAAGATAAATTATGACGCTAAAAAGCTTAAAACCGGCCGTATCGAAAACTTGGCTTATTGTTCTGGCCGGGCTGATGTGGAGTGCTGTCGGCTTGATGCTATGCCGATTAGCTTACCATTGGTTGGATGTCATCCGCTGGAGGTGGGTTGTACCGCTGGAACTGCTTGGCATCATCCTCGCTCTGACGGCCCATAAATTTTGCTTTTCTCGGATTGCCCAGAAGAACATTGCAAGGCTTTCCTTAATAACCGAAAAAACTTGCATCTTTGCCTTTCAGAAGTGGAAAAGTTATTTTCTGATCGTTTTGATGATCGTGCTTGGGATCGCCTTAAAAAATCTGCCTATCCCCAGACCCTACCTGGCCATTCCGTACACAATGATCGGAGGCGCCCTCTTTCTGGCAAGTCTTCAATATTATGGTTGTCTTTGGCGCATCGCCGTTCAGAGAGGTTCGTGCCTACCGCCCGAAAAAATCACCGATTAGAGATTGACAGATCCGGGCGCTCACGATTCGAACTGTCAACATCCGAGATTTGATCCCACCTGGCACTGGCTATGTAAATCCAAGCCTTCTGAGGTTGCGGGAATCGCCATCTCCATGAATAAAAAAACACGGCTTCCAGTTGGAAGCTATTTCGCACCCTTGAAGGCCGCCACTTCACCTTTTAGCCAGTCGATCCAGCTTTCGATTCCCGCACCGGTTTTGCAGGACACCTCCAGGATGGTAATGCGGGGATTCAGCGCCAGGACCCGTTTCCGCAAGACCGCTATATCGAAATCGCTGAGGGATAGATAATCGATTTTATTGACCAGCAGAAGATCGCATACGGAGAACATAAGCGGGTACTTGAGGGGTTTGTCATCCCCCTCGGGAACGCTCAGGATCATCACATTTTTGTGGGCTCCCGTGTCGAATTCGGCGGGGCAGACCAGGTTCCCTACGTTTTCGATAATGACCAGGTCGAGCTCATTCACGGTCATGGCGTCAATGCCCCGGGTGACCATGGTTGCGTCGAGATGGCAGAATCCCCCGGTCCTGAGCTGGATGGCCCGTATTCCCCGGGCGGCGACCTTTTCCGCATCGACTGTGGAGTCAATATCCGCTTCGATAACCCCGAGCCGCAGGCTGCCCTTAAGGCCTTCAACCGTCTGGAGAATGAGACTGGTCTTGCCTGAACCCGGCGAGGACATAAGATTCAGAAGCATCGTCTTTGTCTTCCGGAGGCGTTCCCGGACCTCTTCGGCCTGTTTGATATTGTCGGAAAGGATCTCCTCCTTGACTTCTATGAGTTTGATTTCCTTCACTACTGCACCTCCATCTCTTTAACGGTATACTCTCTTCCAGAAAGGAGCGTGCCGCCCTTCTCCCCGCAGGCAGGGCAGACGAGATCGCCCATTCTTGCGATGTCCGCTTCATACGACGTGGAACAGGTGTTACACCGCACCGTAACGGGCGTCCTTTCGATTTTGAGCTTTGCCCCCTCCGCTATGGTGTCCTTGCTAAGGTAATCGAAATAACGCTGAATCCAATCGTCTTCGAGGTCGCTGAGCTTGCCCACCTGCAGGTGAATGGCCATCACCTTCCTGACGCTGTTCATTTCGGCGTGTTTCAGCACAATCTTCAGAATGCTCTCGGTGATGGGAAGTTCGTGCGTGCCTGTATCTCTCCTTTCTTGTACTAAAATGATTCGGCTCTATTACGCCATCTTAATACCATTACGAGGATATTTCAAAGTATTACCATGTTATCGGTTTGCCCTTGACACACAGGTTTTTATTTTTGATACTTAGCTAAAACAGGAGAGGAAGGAGGAGCACAGAAGAAATGGCGGACAGGATACTTTGTCGACAACTGGCGGAAGCGGTGAGTGGAGACCCATCTCCTTTGATTCAGAAGATTTTTGAGGCCCTTGTCAATGATGATGAGGCAAAGGTTTTGCTTGCAGCGGCGCCGCCGGCAACAACGGAGGAGCTCGCCCAGAAAACGGGACTCCCTCAGGGAACGATCAAGACAATGATCGAATCCTTGTTTGGCAGGGGGCTTATATTCAAATCGAAGAAGGGCGAGGAGATGAAGTACTATCGCGTGAAAAACATTCCTCAGATGCACGATGCCACCGTCCTTACCCGCGGCGTATCGAGGGAAGTTCTGGATCTCTGGAAAACCTATATGAAGAAGGAATGGCCGGAATACGGCCGGAAAATCGTGGATCTCCTTCCCGGTCCTTTTGTGCGTGTGATTCCTGTAAACGAAAGTATCCGTCCGGAATCGCGGATACTCGCCTATGAAGACGTAGTCAAAATCATCGAGAATGCCAAAACCCTTTCTGTTACGAGGTGTTCATGTCGTGTTATCGACGGCTCGTGCGGGAAACCGCTGGAAGTCTGCATACAGGTGGATCGCGCGGCCGAATACAACCTGGAGAGGGGCACAGGGAGAGCTTTGTCCAAAGGGGAGGCCATTGAAATAGTAAAAATGTCCGAGAAAGAAGGACTCGTTCATGTCGTCGATAATCGCCAGGTCGTGGGCCACGTCATCTGTAACTGCTGCAAGGACTGCTGTCTCAACTGGACCCTCATGGCGGGTCCGAAGAAATGGGTCTCCCCCAGCCGTTTCGAGGCCATAGCGGATCCCGATCTGTGTACGGGTTGTGAAACCTGTCTCGAGCGATGCTTTTTCGATGCCATTGCCGTGAAGGACAATCTGGCCATAGTGGATCCCGGAAAATGCATGGGCTGCGGCGTTTGCACCGTCTCCTGCCCCACCGAGGCGCTGCAGCTCAAAGAGGTCCGAGCTGCCGATTTCGTTCCAGCTTAATTCTCTTGAAATTGTCTTAATCAATCATGTTGTGGTGTGAACAGACAAATCATTCAAGCGGAAGAGATAAGACTGCGAGCAAGCAGATGAGCAACGCGTTGAATGAGTTACCCTATTGGACTGAAGAGACAAAGAAGGGTGGGATGGGAAAACCGGAAGAGAATCCGAGAGAGCCTAAATTCTACGCGACCCCTCAGAAGGTGACTCGTAAGATGGTTCATTAGGAGAAAGTTTATGCTAAGTTTAAAGGAACGGGCTTTTCGGAACGTTATATTTGTATATGCTCTTGTATTGTTTCTTATATTCGAAATCTGTTTTACTTACGTTACTGGTAAAATATTTTACTCCATCATCGGGGCTTTTCTGATGGTTATAGCTATCTTCTTGTTGATTGTAAGTCTTGACACATGGAGAAAGGTAAAATCAGAATAGCGCGAAGAAAGAATTGACCCCTCAACCCTTCTTTTGTAAAAGAGGGGTTGAGGGGTTTTTGTCATTCGCTGTGCGTCGAAGCGTATGGAAACTTACTTTATCTTTTGCAGCATGATCAACCCGCGATCCGCTGTGGGAATATAGATATCTCCCTTGGGACTGACGGTCATGGCCGTCGGAAATTCTACAGCAGGATAGCTACCGGCCATACCATACCCCACAGGAAGATTTTGGGCTACTATGGAAATAGCCAGGTTTTTGGGATTGATTCGGAAAAGCCTCCCACTGGCGCCGTCCAGGGCAAGAAGATTTCCGGCACCGTCATTTGCCAAAGCCCCTACCTTGCCGACAACTCCGGCAAGGAAAACCTCCTTATTGCCATTGGCCAGGTCCACTTTGCTGATCCTTCCAGCCTTCGCCTCAGCCGCATAGAGCGTGTTGTCAATCATGGCGAGAGCCAGAGGACCTTCGAGGCCAGTGGCCAATGCCTTCTTAGCTCCATCGGTAAGACTGACTTCGGTGATTTGCCCCGCCCCATATTCGGCCACATATATTTTGGGTTCGGTCTTGCTCATCAGCACAGCCATGGGTCGGTTCAGTCCCCCGGCTATTGCCTTGAATTCGCCCTTGGCAGGATCGCCGATCGCAACGGCGTTATTAACGCTGTCGGGCCAGAAGACCTGCTCGCCCGGCCCATTGGCTAAGCCAATAGGCAAGGGCATTCCATGAGCGGCCCAGGCATTGAGCTTGGTTGGAACGTAGTGGCCCTTTTCCACACTGCGAATCATAATGGCATCGCTGATCAAAATCTTATTGTTCTTGACGAGAATACCGTTGATCTGGTTTGGACCCTTTGGGAAAAGGGTCTTAAATTTGCCGCTACCGTCCGTGGCCACTTCGTAAACCGTTGCATCCCAGTAGCTGGTTATAAAAAGGCGGCCCTCCGGGGTGATGGCCAGATTGTCGAGACCGGGCGGAAGCTGGGCGAGTTTCTCCCTTTTCTGCCCATCCAGGCTAAGCCGGTACACTGCTCCGCCGAGCTCCGGGAAGTAGGCCATCTTGTCTGGTCCCACTTTCAGGGCGATGGGGGCGGCAAATTTTTCAGCAATCATTGTAATGTCGCCTGTATCCGGATTGACCCTTAAGATCTTGCCCGTACCCATATCCGGTATGATCAGATCGTTGGTATCTGGGTCAAAGCCGAAGCCTTCGGGTACCGCAATGACGTTTTCTTTGACCAAAAGTCTCGGCTCCTTGATTCCCGTGGGATCAAGCTCAAAGACGCGGTTTGCCTGGAAGCACTCGCTCGTGAAGAGCCGCCCCGTGCGCTTGTTATACTGGATGCCGTTGGGGGCGAGTAACCCCTTCGCAATAACCGTCTTCATGCCGTTCTTGTCGAGGCGATAAACCTCGCCCACAATCGGAGTCGTACCTGTACTGTAAAAATTCCCTTTGTCATCTGACGTAATATCGTCGGTAATAAAGGTTCCCGCATAAGGAGGCACAAAGTTGGTGGCCTTCATCGTCTTCAGGTCAATGCGCGTCGTGGTGCCGGTTGCGGTATGCACAACGTAAAGAGCACCGTCCACACCGATCGTGGCCCCGTTGCAGCCTGGAAAGAGGGTGTCTTTGACGAGCCTGACAACTTTGTAGCTGGGGTCGAGGACATTGGGTCCCGCAGCCAGAACGGGTTGAGAAAACATAAAAGCACACAAGATAATGAGCGAACAGACAAACCACGGCGAAAACTCTTTCATGCTTCTCATATTCATTTCCTCCTTTGGCAAAAATGTTTAAGAACACTATTTGAATTCTGCGCGATTAGACCTCCCCGCTCTTCACCCCTCGCC
Source organism: Thermodesulfobacteriota bacterium (assembly GCA_049684675.1). Lineage (GTDB taxonomy): Bacteria > Desulfobacterota > BSN033 > BSN033 > UBA1163 > UBA1163. Next base: position 21,570 of record JBAVGF010000261.1, read on the forward strand.
GATGACGACTAGGCAACAGAGTCTATGCTCTTGGTCACACAGGCGGGCAAGAGATTTTCGGAAAGTAAATCGCCGGGCCAAGAGATGATCTTTCCGCCTCATCGGCATGATAATGCAAATATCTCATTGTCTCCAAGATGTCAACCATTTTGTTTCTCATTTTTTTCTCCCATTCGGAAGATGATTAGACGTGTGATCAATTTCTATTCCTCAAAACGATGGGAACGTCCATAGAAAAATAAATTTCCACTTTTGTGATGATCTATTTCTCTACTGGGGCTGGGGAACCTCAATCCCACCGCCCACCTCTTTCCTCGGATGCCTCAATCTCCCTTCACCCTCTTCATCAGAGCCCTCTCTGTAACTGCTTCTGTCCCACAAGTATCCTCTACTGTTCCATGGGGACATTTCTGCTTTGCTAACACAAAGTGTTTTCTTTCTCTTGACAGGTGCCTCCTAATGGGTGACACCTCTTACAGCACACGGTGAGAGGAGTTGAAAAGATACGGGGAGGGAGAAAAGAAATTAAGTGGGGGATTGCTAAGATAAAGAAAATATTAAAAAATGGAAATGGTTCTTTTGAGTGCCACCCCAAAAAAGATCCCGATACAGTAAGAAGAAAGGAGATGAACATGGCCATTGCTTCGAATATCCGCCCGGGTGACGACCCAGTTGAAGTTTCCAAAAAACTCGTTGGCCAAACGCGAACCCGATTAATGAAAGAGCTGTTCGCCTACTTTGATATACCGGCCAAGATTATCGATCACGTGTTCGGCAATCTCTACGCACGCGACGTACTGACTCAGCGAGAGCGGGAACTCTGCGCCGTGGCTGCACTGTGTGTTTTGAATCGTGCGAATGAACTGAAGAGCCACGTCATTGCCGCGATCCGTGCCGGCGCCACCAAGGCAGAGGTGGCTGAAGTGATCCTCCAAATGTCCACTTATGGTGGGATGCCGGTTTGCCTCGAGGGCCTGGAGATCGCCAGACAGGTTTTTGAAAAGAGCACGGCGACGCCGTCAAAGACTAAATAGGACTCTCGACCATGGACACTTTTTTCCACCCCGGCTCTATCGCAGTGATTGGAGCCAGCAACCGTGGTATTGGGAACTTTGTGGTCGGAAATCTGCTCCTCGGATTCAGAGGAGGGATTTATCCAGTAAATCCCAACTACAAGGAAATTGAAGGCCTGGCCTGTTTCCCCTCCACAGAAGACATCCCTCACCCTGTTGACCTGGCAATCGTCCTGGTGCCTGCTTCATCCGTTCCCTCCGTGCTGGAGGCATGTGCCATGAAAGGCATTCGAAGGGTGATTATCGAAAGCGCTGGATTCGCTGAGACCGGCGAGGAGGGCCTGGCGCTGCAAGACCGGTGCGCCGCTATCGCAAAACAGAACGGCATGCGGATTTGGGGGCCGAACTGCATGGGGCTCGTTGACGTTCACCAAAAGCATTTCTTCACCTTTATGCATCCGGGTGTGCGTGAGGAAGGCCTGCTTCCAGGCCGGATCTCTCTGATCGTCCAGAGCGGGATGATGTCAGCCATTTTCCTCGCAGAGTTGGGCCGAAGGGGCATTGGTATTACTAAGGCCTGCTCTATCGGGAATAGAGTAGATGTGGACGAGTGTGATATCCTGGAGTACCTGCTGAAGGACCCCGACACAGAGGTGATCGCCTTGTATCTGGAGTCCATTCCCCGTGGCAGACTCTTTGCTCAAATAGCTGAAGGATCAAATAAACCCATAGTTCTGTTGAAAGGAGGTAGAAGTAAATCGGGGGCCCTGGCGGCAAAGAGCCATACGTACAGCCTTTCAGGGAACTCTCGTCTATTGAATAGTGTTTTGGAAATATCGGGAGTCATCCTGGCCGATAGCGTCTATCAGATGATGGACCTGGCAAATGTCTTGACTGCGATCCCCCATGTCAATCCATCCTGTCGTACAGCTGTCCTTAGCCTGAGCGGCGGGGCAGGCGTTCTCGCCTGTGATGCGCTCGAAAGCCACGGAGTTCCTGTAGCCCAGCTCTCAGAACAGACGCAAAAAACGGTCGGCAAGGTCTTTCCTGTCTGGATGCCTGTCACGAATCCAATAGACCTCTTTCCTTCGGTAGGATTACACGGCCGGGACGTGGTCTTTGATCATACCATTTCTGCTGTCCTGGAGGACCCCAACACCGATGTGCTCCTCATCCATTTTGTGGCGGGGCTGGATGAAAATATCCCAGACCTGGATAACATAAAGAAAAAGGCTGATCGTTCTGGAAAGGCGATCTTTTTCTGGCTGATGGGGCGTCGAAAGGGATGCGAGCGATTCCGTCAGAAGGCTCGGGCCCTTGGTATCCCTGTTCATGATGACGTCCCCAGGGTAGCCGAGTGTTTGTCGGCAGCATCTCGATTCAGAGGCCACAAACTCAGTGTGAAGGCCATCAATGAAGACGCTGCGCCATCATCACTGTCCTTTCCTGAAAAACCCCCTTTCCCTTCCAGGGGAAAAATATGGGATGAATTTGACAGTAAAGGATTCCTTTCCGACTGGAAGATTCCGGTGGCGGAAGAAAGGCTGGTTGACAGTCTTAACGAGGCTTGGAAGGCTGCCCGGGAAATGGGCTTGCCGGTTGTTTTAAAGGGATTGATGCCCGGTAAGGTGCATAAGACCGAACAGGGGCTGGTACACCTTGGAATCTCGGACAAGGCCCTTTTGGAGGCTGCATATCATCATATTCAAGAAAAACTCGACCATCATGGGAGAATCCTGATTCAGAAAGAGGTCAAATCAGAGTATGAACTGATCGCCGGCTTTCTCCGTGACGATCAATTCGGACCTTGTGTGATGTTCGGCCTGGGAGGAATCTTTTCAGAACTTGAGTCGGATGTGGTATTTGCCATGGCGCCCTTGGTAAGGGAGAGTGCGTTGAAACTCATCGGCCGAATTCGCGGCAAGCGCCTCTTGCAAGGTTTCCGGGGGATGACCCCTCTCAAGCAAGAAACCATGGCGGATATCCTGGTCAAGTTGGGCGACGTGGGCATTGCCTATCCACAGATCGAGCAAATCGATGTTAATCCTTTAGCGGTCAGCAAAGGAAGCCCTCTGGCCGTGGATGCTAATATCATACTGAAAGCGTAAGAAAAGTAATAATAATGAACATCTGTCCACGTTTCCTTCCAGAGGAAAGGAGAGCGAACCATGATCAAAACAGTTGAACAGTATCTTCAAAGCTTGAACGATGGCAGGCAAATCTGGTGTCTGGGGGAAAAGGTATCCGATGTCCGGACCCACCCTACCCTCAGCAGCATCATCAAAACCGCCTCCATGGATTATGTCCTGCCCAACCATCCTGATTTCCGGGACTTGTTCGTGACGAAGAACGAAGACGGAGAGGAAACTAATTTCCTGCTCACCTCTCCGAAAACGCCGGAAGACCTTTTAAGAAGAAGAGAATGCTACATTGTCGGCATAAGATCCGGCGGAGGTGTCATTGTTCATTGCATGGGCGCCGATGCGCTCGCCGCCTTTACGGTTGCAGCCAAGGTGATGGATAAGGAAATCGGAACCCATTATACGGAGCGGGTGGAAAATTACCGGAAGCTACTCCAAAAACAGGACCTAGCCATTACCGGGGCCATTACGGATGTAAAAGGAGACAGGAGCCTGCACCCTTCGAAACAGAAGCAACACAAGGATTATTACCTGAGAATCGTGGATAAACGGAAAGATGGGATCGTGGTGAGAGGGGCGAAGGTGCATATCAGCGCGACGCCCTGCGCCAACGAAGCGCTCTGCCTGCCCTGCCGGACCCATGGTGAAGAAGACAAGGATTATGCCCTGGGTTTTGCCACCCCGCTCAATGCACCCGGGATCAAACTGATCGCTGTGGAGCCGGTGTCACGCACATACGGGGAAGAAGGTGAATTTGATTATCCCAGCACGAGCAAGCTCCAGCCTACGGAGTGTCTGATTGTTTTTGACGATGTGTTTGTGCCCTGGGAGCGTGTGTTCATGTGCGGGGAGTGGCAGTTCAGCCGCAACCTGGCTTATGCCTTTGCCAGCTATCACCGTCTTTTCGGCACCTGTAAAATGATCGGAAAGCTCGAAATCATCACCGGGGCGGCGGCCTTGGTCGCCGAGTATAACGGGGTTGAGAATGTCAGTCATGTCCGGAAAAAACTGGCCTGGATGGCCATGATCACTGAAACGGTGGCCCAGTTGGGAAAGGCGGCCTGCCTCGATCCTACAAAGGAATTCGGGAGCGACGTGGTGATGCCCAACCGGATGGCCATTAATGCCTCCAAGTACACCTTCGCCAGTAACTTTCACCAGATGTGCCAGAATCTCCAGGATATCGCCGGAGGACTGTCAACCACCGTCCCGACGTTCCGGGATTGGAACAATGCCGAGATACGGCCCTACATTGAAAAATACTTGAGCGCAAAGGATGGTGTTCCGACGGAAGATCGGCTTAGGGTGATGCGGCTTTGCAAAGACATGACCTGCAATTTTTACCAGATTGATACGATTCATGGAGAGGGATCCATGGCGGCTCAGGAGATGTTCTTGTATGGCAGCGCGGACTGGAAAAAACTCAAATCGGCTGCAAAGCGGGCCGCACACGTGGATGGCTGGCAGGATGATCCCACCTACGGAAAGCTTTTGCAAACAAAAGAACAGGTAAAAATGCCTGACGTGGATGAATCGTATCAGAGCATTCCGAAGACGCCTAAGAAAAAATAACCATGAAATGCTATGTTATTGGTCAACATTACACCCATGAAAGGAATAGACCATGAATCTCTCACAGTTTTCTCTTGAAGGGAAAGTAGCCCTGATAACCGGCGGTAGCCGCGGCATCGGACGTGCCAGTGCTCTTGCCCTCGCCGACGCCGGCGCCAGCGTGGTGGTAAGCAGTCGAAAAATCGCTGATCTCGAACCGGTGGCCGAGGGATTAAAAGCCAAAGGCGTCAAGGCAATGGCGATAGCAGCCCACAACGCCAAGATGGAAGACTCCAAGGCGCTGGTCGAACAGGTCACGAAAGCATTCGGAAGAATCGATATCCTCATGAACAATGCGGGAACCAACCCCTACTACGGCCCGCTCATGGACCAGGATGAGAAGACCTATGATATCACCATGAATGTCAATCTGAAGGGTCTCTTCTTTCTGAGCCAGCTGGCGGCGAGAGTCATGAAGGCCCAGGGCAGAGGATGCATCATCAATACCTCGTCCATCGGCGGCTTGAGGGCAGGCGAACTGGGCGTTTATTGTGTCACCAAGGCCGCTGTCATCATGCTCACCCAGGTCATGGCCAAGGAGTGGGGACAGTACAACATCAGAGTGAATGCGATCGCACCGGGGATCATCAAGACACGGCTCAGCGAGGCCCTGTGGAAAGATCCGGCGGTCAGTGCGAAAGCGGTTGCCCAGGTTCCCCTGATGCGACTCGGCGAGCCGGAAGAAATCGCAGGCACCGTCGTGTTCCTGGCCTCCGATGCGGGAAGCTACATCACAGGGGAAACGATCGTGATCGACGGCGGCCGTGTCCACGGCGAACCCGCGCATGTGAAAAAGAACTAATTCGACACCGAGACAGGAGGAAAGGCAATGCAGATTAAATCGGTTGATCACATCAGCTATGCCGTAAACGACATCGATAAGGTCGTCGAGGCGTGGTCACGCCTATACGGCATTGGGCCGTGGACCTTCAAGGAAAACAGCGGCACAGACGCGAAAGGGCGGCCTTGGAAAATACGAATGGCCTTTGCCTACTTAGGACCCGTAGAGATCGAACTCGTTCAGTGTCTGCAGGGGAGAATCTTCCAGTCGAAGCTCATCGACAAGTGGGGAGAAGGTGTTCATCACCTCGGTTTTTATGTGGACGACGTCGACGCAGAAGCGGAAAAACTGGTGAGAGAAGGAGCCACACTGCTCATCCACGATCCGGGGCGATTCGCCTATCTGGATGCAGGAGGCCCTGGCGGTGCCATCTTCGAACTGATGAAAAGAAGAGACTGACCCGAGAAATCGGCTGCAGGCAGGTATTCAAATCAGCCATCCTTAACTACGACAGTATCTCTTTCAGCGCTCCCATCAAACAATGGATATACCTGGTCTTGCAAGTCTCTCCCATGAGACCGACCCTCCATATCTTCCCTTTCAGCCAGCCTAATCCCGCTCCCACTTCGATATTATACTCGTTCAGAAGCCTCGACCGTGTCTTCGCGTCATCAACCCAATCAGGAAGAAGCACCGAAGTCAACATCGGCAAGCGATATCCTTCCTGCGCAAAAAGTTTGAATCCGAAGCCCTCCAGCTCCATTTTCAAGCGATCGCCCAGCACCTCATGACGCCGAAATCTGCTCTCGAGCCCTTCCTCAAAAACGATCTTCAGCCCCTCTCTCAAAGCATAGAACATGGACACAGGTGCCGTATGGTGATAGACCCTCTCTTCTCCCCAATATTTTTCGAGTAAAATCAAATCGAGATAAAAACTCTGAACCTTTGTCTTGCGAGAACGAAGGACCTCCATCGCCTTGGGGCTCACTGTAACTGGCGAAAGTCCCGGGGGAACGCTGAGCCCTTTCTGGGAACAGCTGTAGCAAACGTCAATCCCCCACTCGTCCACTTTCACCTCGCATGCCCCTAAGGAGGTGACCGCATCCACCACAAGGAGTGTATTCATCTTTTTGCAATAGGCTCCGATTTCCTCAAGGGGTTGCCTCACCCCCGTGGAGGTTTCGGCATGAACGACGCCACATATCTTGGCCTCAGGATGCTCCTTCAACGCCTTGATCACCCTTTCAGGCTCAACAATCTTCCCCCATTCTCCCTCGACCCGAACGACTTGAGCCCCACATCGGGAAGCCACCTGGGTCATTCTGTCTGCAAAAAAGCCGTTGACTCCAATGACAACCACATCTCCAGGCTCAACGAAATTGACATACGAAGCCTCCATCCCTGAGCTCCCTGTAGCAGAAATAGCCAGTGTGACCTGGTTTTTTGTCTGGAAAACGCCTCTTAACATCTCACTGATCTCGTCCATACAGGTCAGAATTTGGGGGTCAAGATAACCGATGACCGGATTGGACATGGCTTGATAAACCCGGTAATGGACATTGCTCGGGCCGGGGCCCATAAGAATCCGGTAGCTCGGATGCATATCTCCTCCCATCCACTTTTCCATTATCAAACCTCCTCCAAATCTATTTTCATACCGTCGCTCGCAGCGATGACTTTCAGTCCCAATTCTTTCTCCAATTCCGCGGCAACCATCCAGGGTTTCGCCTTGATCATCGTCATCCCAAAATGGGTCAGGATGGTCAATCTCGGCTTGGCTTTTTTGACGATGTTCTTCACATCCTCTACCGAGAGGTGATCGATCGGATCATCGCCAACGGGTTTAAGACGGACCACATGAATGACCAGAATCTCCCCTCGATAAAGGCTCGGGAGTTCCGGAAAAAATCTCGTGTCGGTGATAAAGGAAATCGTACGAGGAGATACCTTGAAATTAAGACCGTAGGTCTCTACTCGATGATGGTGCTTCCGCGCGGTAGAGAACCGAATGTCTCCGATCCGGTATTCGGAATCCTCCTCCAGCACCTCAACTTTCTCAACATAACCCATCGCATATCTTAAAACAACCGGATCTTCCTCGATGGCGTCTCTCGGAGCGAACAGCGTGCCCCTTTTCTTAAACCCTCCCTCCGTCATGGCCTCAATCATGACGTTGACATCTCCGGAATGGTCTAAGTGTTTGTGCGTCAGGAGAATGCCGTCTAACGTGGAAGGCTCTAATTTCGGCCTGCTATTGAGACACCGGATCAAGGCGCCCGGCCCTGGGTCGAGATAGAGATTCGTTTTGCCGACCGAGAGCCAAACGCCACCCGAGGCCCGGAGTTGCTTCATCACCACAAATCGGGCACCTGCCGTGCCCAAAAATTTGATAAAGGACATCGCTGTAAACGAAAATCCCCCCTTACCCCCCTTTGCTAAAGGCGGGACGGGGAGATTAGTCATTCGCCTCTCTCCAGTTCTCTTAACCTCTCATCATCCAGCCCGAAGTAGTGCCCCACCTCATGGATCACTACCTCTTTGACTTTCTCTTCGATCTCCTCCTTCGTTTGGCACATCGACTCGATGGGGACCTGAAAGAGCGTGATTTTATCCGGAAGGACATTCCCGTAGTAAAATCCTCTTCGGTCTAAAGGGACACCCTGGTAAAGTCCTAACAATTGAAAAGGGGATCGCAGCCCCACCCCCAAAAGAAGATCTCGTGAGGCCCTGTCCTCCACCACCACGTCCACATTCTTCATTTTCTTCTTAAAAAATTTAGGAAGCCCCTTCAGTGCCAAAACCACTAACGCCTCAAACTCTTGACGGGTCAGTTTCATGGATAGGGTTCGAGGATTCAAGGGTTCCAGGGTTCAAGGTTTTTATTTTTCAGGCTTCTTCACCAGCTCCTTGACCACTTGACCCCCTGAACCCTTTTTCTCTTATTTTTGAAGCTCCGGAACGATCTTCTCGAAATAGTCGAGAACCTGCGGGTTCATTAATGCATCCCTGTTCGAAACCGGTCTTCCATGGATGATATTGGTGACGGCGCTCTCCACCTTTTTCATATTCAAGGTGTAGGGTGCCTCAGGCATCTCGAGGATGATCGCCGGAACATGGCGGGGCGAGGCCTTTTCCCGTAAAGTCTTCCTGATCTTGCTCTTTAACTCCTCCGCCAGAATCACACCCGGGTTGAGCTTCACGAAGAGAATGACACGCTGATCTCCCTCCCAATTTTGTCCGATCGCCAGGCTGTCAGAGATCCCTTCTATCCTCTCTACCACGTTGTAAATCTCAGCCGTGCCGATGCGGACCCCGGAGGGTTTTAGAACCGCGTCAGAACGCCCGTAAAAAGTAATCCCTCCCGTGTCCTTGTGCATCACAATATAGTCGCCGTGACGCCATACGTTCGGATAGTGTTCGAAGTACGCGCTTCTATATTTTTCCCCATTTGGATCGTTCCAAAAATAGAGAGGCATGGGAGGAGCCGGAGCTTCACACACCAGCTCCCCTTGCTGATCCCATACGGGTTTCCCTCTTTCATCGTAAGCCTTCACCTTCATGCCCAGACCAGGGCTTTGGAGTTCCCCAGCATAGACAGATTGGATAGGGCTGCCAACGGCAAAACAGCCGTTGATATCCGTCCCCCCAGCGATAGAATTGAAATGCAGATCCTGCTTGATCTCCCTGTAGACATATTCGAAACCCTCGGCCGAAAGAGGAGAGCCGGTTTGAGAAATCTCTCTAAGGGAAGATAGATCGTAATCCTTCCCGGGTCGAATCCCTTCGCTTCGGAGAAAGTTCACATAGCTCGCACTGAGACCAAAAATCGTTATCCCTTCATCCTGCGTCATTTTCCACATTGCCCCGGTATCGGGATGGTTCGGATTGCCGTCGTACAAGACAATCGTCGCCCCGACGCCCAGGGAACTGAGAAGCCAATTCCACATCATCCAACTGCAGGTAGTGATGTAAAAGATTTTGTCCTGCCGCTTAAGGTCTGTATGCACAATGAGTTCTTTCAGGTGGTTGAGCAGAATGCCACCCGCACTCTGTACCATGCACTTGGGCTTACCCGTCGTCCCGGAGGAGAACATGATGAATACGGGATGGTCGGCGGGTAACTGTTCAAACTCAATCGCAGGCTCCCTCTCCGTGGCCAAAAAGTCCTCGTAATGGAAGGCGTTAGGGATATCCTTCAAGTCAGGCCTATCGCCCGTGTAAGAAACAACGACCACTTTCTTCAAGGATGGGAGGGCCTTGGCGACGTCCGCCGCATTCCCCAAGGTGCTGAAGGCCTTCCCTTTGTAAAAATAGCCGTCTACGGTGAACAAGACTTTGGGTTCTATTTGACCGAGTCGATCCAGTGCAGCCCCGGCACCAATGTCCGTGGCGCAGGAAGACCAGACGGCCCCGATACTGGTGGCAGCCAACATCGCGATAGCGGTTTCGATCAGGTTTGGCATATAGCCTGCCACCCGGTCTCCCGGCACAACCCCAATTTCGCGCAAGGATTTTGCCAGTCGGGCAACGGTCACGTAAAGCTCTGCGTAGGTCATCTCAGCAGACTTGACGTTTTCTCCCCTGAATATAAAAGCCAACCGATCGTCTCGATACCGCAGGAGATTTTCTGCAAAATTGAGCTTCGCCCCGACAAACCACCTTGCCCCCGGGAATTTTTTCAAATCATCTACCACCTGATCGTACTTTTTTGACGCCTTAACCTCTGCAAAATCCCACAGGGCTGCCCAGAAATCAGGAATCGAATCAACGGACCACTGATACAATTCACGATAGGTTCTGAATTTTTTCCCATACCCTCGGTTAACGAATTCGATAAATCGCATCATATTGGCATTCTTGACCCGGTCTTGGGAGGGTATCCAAAGAGGTTTTTTTGATGGTTTCAAAGAACGTTTTATGGCAGGTTTCTTCGATGGCTTCTTCGCACGCCTTTTCAGGGGTTTTTTTGAAAGTTTGATGGAAGGTTTTTTGAGAGTTTTTTTCAAAAGCTTTTTTGAAGGCTTCCTCAATAACCTCGTCGAAGGTTTTTTCAACGGTTTTCTTGACGCTTTTTTCGAGGTCTTCTTTGAGGGCTTTTTTGAAGTCTTTTTCAACGGTTTTTTCATAAATTCCTCCTTCCTGAAATAGAAATCCCGCGGATTGACCCCCATTGAATATCACTCCTAAGTTTTTCCGTCAAGAAGTATTTGGCCGAGATTTGGACGAGATGAAATTTGCAAACGCATAGCGTCTACCGTTAAAATGATCTGCTTCCTCGCCTCCAAGTCAATCACTTTTATTTTCCAGCTTAATATGTTATTAATTTTTTTATAAATTATCTCACAGGTGACGTCGGTGGGGCTCCTGAAAGAATTGAAAATGCTTGACCTCTCAAGGCTATTGCCAGGGCCTTACTGCTCTCTTCTCTTAGCCGATTTAGGGATGGAAGTGTTGAAAGTCGAAGACCCTGAGCAGGGTGACCCTACGCGAATGGTCGGCCCCGTTCGAAAGAAGGACAGTGCCATTTTTCTCGCACTGAATCGGAATAAGAAAAGCATTAAATTGAACCTCAAGATAAAAGAAGGAAGGGAGATCTTCTATAAGCTCATTCAATCCTATGACATCATCTTAGAGAGTTTCAGGCCGGGTGTGATGGATCGCCTCGGCATCGGCTATCAGAAACTGAAAGAAAGAAACCCACGTGTCATCTTATGTTCCGTCTCGGGATATGGGCAGGACGGACCCTATCAAGAGAGGTCCGGCCATGATATTAACTACATCGGCCTGGGAGGTGTGCTGGAGATAACGGGAGCGAAAAACGGAGACCCTGTCCTTCCGGGAGTTCAAATCGCCGATATCGGCGGAGGGGGAATGATGGCTGCCATCGCCATTCTCGCTGCGGCCATCCATCGGGAGAAGACAGGTGAGGGGCAATTCCTGGATATCTCCATGATGGATAGCGTTGTCTCCTGGCTATCCATCCACGCGGGAAAATATTTCATGGATGGGGAACCTGTGAAACGAGGGGACATGCCTTTGACAGGAAGATATGCTTGTTATCAAATCTATTCGACAAAGGATGGGAGGCACATGTCTCTGGGGGCCCTGGAGCTTAAATTTTGGAAGAACTTCTGTGAAGCGGTCGGCCGTAGAGACCTGATTGATAAGCAGTTTATCGAAGGAGAGGAGCGGCTTCGCGTGATCGAGGAGATCCAAAATCTGTTTAAGACGAAAACGCAAGAGGCATGGGTTGATTTTTTCAAGAGTGTGGATGCATGCTGCGAACCCGTCTTAACTTTTGAAGAGGTCTTTCAGCATCCGCAAGTACTCCATCGACAGATGGTGATGGAGGGCGAGCATCCTATCGAAGGAAAGATTCGCCAGTTGGGAAATCCCATCAAATCATCCCAATTCCCTTTTGAGATCCGCACCCCGGCACCGGCATGGGGGGAACACACGATCGAGATTCTGAAAGCGGCTGGCTTTTCAGGAAAAGAGATCAACCATTTTGAGGAAGTCAAGGCAATTTAGGATAAATAGGATTTAAGGGGTCAAGCGGTGGAGGGTTATAGCGAAAATCTAAAAACCCTTGAACCCAGGAACCCCTGCCTACCGGCAGGCAGGCTCGAATCCTTGAACCCTTTAATTTAGAACGAATGATGGCCAGAATAGAAATTGATCGCGAGAGATGTAAGGGATGCGGACTTTGTACGATAGCCTGCCCGAAGGCACTGATCCGGATTGGAGAAGAGATTAATCGGCAGGGATATTTTTATGTGGTTTGGGAGGCAGAGGAACAATGCACGGGATGTGCCATCTGCGGGGAGACCTGTCCCGATGTCGCCATCCGAGTGTGGAGGGATCGTGGAGAGTCAAGAGTTTGAAAAAATATTGGCCAAAGGGAATGAAGCCATAGCCATGGCTGCCATTGATTCGGGATGTCTCCTGTATTTTGGATATCCCATCACTCCCCAGAATGATATCCCGGAGTACCTTTCCAGGCATCTTCCTCCTTTGGGCGGAGAATTCATCCAGGCAGAAAGTGAGATTGCTTCGATCAATTTGCTCCTGGGGGCTTCAGCCACTGGCGCAAGGGCCATGACGTCTTCCTCGAGCCCCGGAATCTCCCTTATGCAAGAGGGGATCTCCTACATGGCAGGCAGCGAGCTTCCGGGACTCATCGTCAATATCTCGAGGAGCGGACCAGGGCTGGGTGGAATCTCTCCCTCTCAGGGAGACTATTTTCAGGCCACACGGGGTGGAGGACACGGGGATTATCGAATGATCGTTCTTGCTCCTTCCTCGATTCAAGAAATGTATGACTTGACCTGTCTTGCCTTCGACCTTTCCGACAAATACCGAAACCCCGCCATGATTCTTGGAGATGCCCTGATTGGACAGATGAAGGAGCCCCTCCTCCGGAGAACGCACGCCAAGGCGGACCTTCCCCCGAAAGAGTGGGCCCTGACCGGAGCGACAGGGAGAAAACCCAACCGGCTTAAATCCCTTTATCTCCAGGAGGGTGAACTTTCGGACCATAATTGGAAACTTCATCAGAAATATGAACGGATGAAAAAAGAGGAAGTCCGCTTTGAAGGTTTTTTCACTGACGATGCCAAACTCATCGTTGTCGCATTTGGAAGTATGGCCAGGGTATCGAAGACTTCTGTCGAGTTGGCGAGGGAGGAAGGCATGAAGGTGGGACTCCTCCGACCGATCACGCTCTTTCCCTTTCCGGAAAGGGCTCTTTATGACCTCTCCCAAAGGGTCACACTATTTTTAACAGTCGAATTAAATACAGGACAAATGGTGGAGGATGTAAAGCTTTCGGTTGACCGGGGTGCCCACGTTCATTTTTATGGAAGGCCTCCAGGCTCCCTCCCTTCCCCGGAAGAGGTGCTGGAAGAGATAAAGAAATACTACTGATAGAATGAATGTCAAGTGTCAAAGTTCGCACGAAGTGATGAACCCAAGGTGAATCAATTTCAAATCAAGCTCAAATTTCAAACCTCAAATAAGGGACATCTTTTATTAGATATTTGTCATTCATTTGGCATTTGGATTTTGACATTTGAACTTAGGAGTTAGGAAAATGGAGCTTGTTTTCAAACGTCCGGAATGTCTTATTGATATCCCGTTCCATTTCTGCCCCGGGTGTCACCACGGTATCGCCCATCGATTGGTGGCAGAGGCCATCGACTATTTTCAGATCAGAGAAAAGACCATCGGGGTTGCCTCTGTGGGCTGCTCCGTTTTTATGTATGACTATTTCAATATCGATGTCTTGGAGGCGCCTCATGGAAGAGCTTCAGCTGTGGCATCCGGAGTGAAACGTGCCCGGAAAGACCGAATCGTCTTCACCTACCAGGGGGACGGGGACCTCGCCGCCATTGGAATTGCAGAGGGCATCCATACGGCCAATCGCGGTGAGAACATCACCATCCTCTTTGCCAACAACGGGATTTACGGAATGACCGGAGGCCAAATGGCCCCCACCACGCTTCTCGGACAAAAGACAAGCACGAGCCCTTATGGAAGAGACTTCACCTATGATGGCTATCCCATCCGAATGGCGGAGATGTTAGCCACTTTAGAAGGAAGCGCCTTTGTCGCAAGGGTAGCTGTAAACAATCCCGCCAATTTGATGAAAGCCAAGAGAGCGATTCGTAAGGCCTTTCAGATGCAGATCGAAGAAATGGGTTTTTCTTTTGTCGAGGTGTTACTGGCCTGCCCCACCAATTGGGGGATGACGGCCTTAGAAGCGAATAAGCGGGTCGAAGAGGAGATGATCCCTTACTTCCCCTTGGGTATTTTAAAGGAACGGAAGATGGCAGACTATTTATGACAAATTTCAAAATGCCAAATAATAAGCCCCAAATAATGACCAAAATTCGGATGGGGTGTTTGTTGATTTGATAATTGGTTACTTGAATTTATTTGTGGTTTTGGATTTGGATATCGGAATTTAGTATACCGTGAGATGACCGGCGAGTGCCCCGTAAGCCCCGCGTTGTAGCGGGGTCAAGGGGCACCATATGAATGAGACTTCGTTTCCGGGAAGCTCCGCCCTGTGGACGGGGAGATTCACTTATGCACAACAACCGATTCTATTACGATTTGATTGTGGCCGGATTTGGAGGGCAGGGAGTCATGGTCATTGGAAATCTTCTTGCCTACGCGGCCATGAGAGAAGGCAAGTGTGTCACCTACCTCCCTGTTTACGGAGTCGAGATGCGGGGCGGAACAGCCAATTGCACGGTCGTGGTCTCTTCTCGCCAGATCGGATCTCCTGTCGTGGGGAGACCCCATGCGGCCCTGGTGATGAATTTGCCTTCTTTGACAAAATATGGACCTCTTGTCCTGCCCAATGGGCTTTTATTCGTCAATTCCTCTCTCATCGATCCCAAGCAGACTTACCGGAAAGACATCGAAAATTTTTTCATCCCGGTCAACGAGATTGCGATCGGTCATGGAAACCCAAAGCTGGCAAATATGGTGGCCTTAGGCGCTTTTAATCAAAAAACCAAGCTGGTTCAGATGACCTCTCTATTCGAGTCGTTAGAAAAAGTACTGGATGAACGATATCGTCATCTTATTCCGTCCAATATCGAGGCTATTGAAATTGGAGCTGAATTTGTGAGAAATAACGTATCCGAGCCTTTGCGTTAGAGTCGCCTTAACCCGAACGAATGAAGCGAAGAGAATGGAAAGGACCATAAAAAAGCCGGAGCCCATTTCATAGAGAAGGCTGCACAGGACGAAAGGAAGACTCATGGAAGAAGAAAAGGTTCCTGAAGAGATCCGCGTTGGAGAAAAAGTCAAGGCCCTGAGGGAACAGAAAGGCCTTTCGCTCAAAGAATTGGCCGACTTGACTGGATTTTCCACGGCGCTGCTCTCCCAGATGGAAAACCATCTTGTTTCCCCATCCCTCGGAACCATCATCAAACTGGCCAAAGCATTGGGGGTCAGGGTGGGAGATTTTTGGGGTGAAACAGAGGGGGAACCTTTTGCGATTGTGAGAAAGGACGAACGAAAGACGATCTCTCGATTTGCCTCCAAGGAAGGAGTGAAGTATGGTTATTCATACGAGTCTTTGGGGTTTGAGAAGAAGAACCGCCATATGGAGCCTTTCATCGTCACTCTGGAACCCGCTACTGTTAAGACTTCCAAAACCTCCGTACACGATGGAGAGGAATTTATCTTCGTTCTCGAAGGAGAAATGGAAGTGATTCTGGAGAACCATATCGATGTCCTTTACCCTGGGGATTCCATATATTATGATTCGAATGTTCCCCATCGAGTCCAATGCCACCAAGACAAGGTGACAAGAATTTTGGCGGTACTCTATGCAGCCAGTACTTGAAGGCCGGGAAGTAGAAGGCACCATGAAACCGCTTTCTTCCTTTTTTCTCGCAGTGCTATTTCTGGTCCTAATGCTTCCTCATAGTAGTTTCAGCCTACCCGCTCTCAAGGTTGGGGCTTTGGTCCCCCATTCCGGTCGATGGGGAGATTCGGGAAGAGAATGTGCCAGAGGGATGTTGGATGCTGCCAAATGGTTCAACCAGCGGGAGGGAATCTCTGGAAGAAAATTAGAGATCATTCTTATTGACGATACCTCCCAGCCGGCTGAGTTTCTGGCGGCCTACCGAAAATTGAATGAGGCAGATCGTATTCCGGTTCTCTACATCTATTCCACCGGAACAGCCCTTGCCCTGGTTCCCCATCTCCACCTCGATCGAATCCCTACCTTCGTCAGTTCCTTGCCTTCCCAATTTTCTAACGCGGCCAAATACCCTTATCTTTTTTCAATCACCCCAACCCCTCTCGATTTAGCAAAAATTGCAATGAGTTTTGTTTCGGATAAATCCGGCCTTCAGGTGAGAAAGCCTAAAGTCATCTTCGTTGGATCCCCTGACACTTTCGGCCGCCATTTTTTAGAGGAAGCGAAGGAATATGCCAAAGCCTTGGGAATGGACATCGGACCGGATGTCCGGGTCTCCGACTTGTCCCAGCCCGGAGACCAGGTTGAAAAACAGATACCTCCTGCCCTCGCAGTAATCAAAGCCTACAACCCCGACTTCGCCTACATGAGCCTTCCCTCCAGGGAAGCCTCCTTCCTCCTGCGGGAAGTTAAGAAAATGGATCTCAAAACCAAATGGATCTGCAGCATGAGGGCTTTTGATGAGAATCTAATCCCTTTCAGCGGAGTTTTTGGAGTGCAACCCATCTCTCCCTTTGGTGAAGATATTCCAGGGATGGCGGCCATCAAAGAGGCTCATCAGAGATGGCACCCCTATGATTCTCATACACTTTCTTATGTTGAAGGGTGGGCGACGACGCAGGTAATCTCAGAGGCTTTAAGAAGGTCCCTTC